>JAWLFQ010000146.1:0-3490 GCA_041685505.1 Nitriliruptoraceae bacterium | reverse complement strand
GGCGCTGCCGACGGACGCCGCGGTGGCGGCGCCCTGCGGCGGCCCCACCGCCACCAGGGCCAGCGGTGCGTCGCCACCGCCCCCCGCGGCACGGGCCAGGTCGCGTGCCAGGCTGCGACGGGTCGATGCGGACAGTCCCGGCAGGCGGTCGATCGCCGTGGCGTCCGCCGCGGTGGCGGTGCGCACCACCACCTCGGCTGGCGGATCGGCCATGGCCGCAGCGTCGGCGTCGCTCACGTGCCCACCCGACCGTCGTGCTGCTCCCAGCCGATGCGTGCGTCGGCGTCGCGCAGGTAGATCGGGCGGAGCTCGTCGGGACGCTGGGTCTCCTCGCGCACGAACCGTGGTACGGCGAGCTCCGCGAGCTCGGCGGCGTCGGGCCACCCGAGGTCGGGGCCGGCCACGTCCGCACCGGTGTCGAGCAGGCGTTCCCGCTCGGTGAGGCCGCCGTCGCCCACGACCAGCACGTCGTCGCCGTGGGCCTCGATCTCCGCGGTCAGCTGGTCGATACGTCCCACCGTGGGCGTGGAGTCGCGCTGGACCCCACCCGGCGCGGGCCGGTAGAAGGCCCAGAACAGCTCGCCGCGCCGCGCATCGATCACCGCGCAGATCGCGCGCCGGGTGTAGCGCGCCTGGAACGCCAGCACGTCGAGGCCGCTGAGGCCCACCACCGGTAGGTGGCGGGCGGCCGCGAAGGTCTGGGCCGTGGCCAGCCCGACCCGCAGCCCCGTGAACAGCCCGGGTCCGATGCCGACCGCGACCCCGCTGATGCGCTCGACGTCGACGCCGGCCTGCTCGAGACAGAAGCCGATGGCCGGCGCCAGGAACTCGCCGTGCCGGCGGGGCACCCCCAGGCTGGCGGAGGCCACCACGCGGTCCACGTCCACCAGGGCCACCGACGAGCGCGTCGTCGAGGTCTCCAGACCGAGCACGAGCATGCTGCACCTCCCGCTGCCGTGTGCGCACCGGGGCCGCTGCGGCCCTGCGGTGGCGCCGGCGGCAGCCCCACGGCCGTCAGGACGGTCCGGGCCCTGCGACCGTCCGCCGGCCCGTGGCTGCCAACCCTACGCGCTGCGCGCTGGCGACGTCCGCGAGGCCGCACCCCGACGGCCGGTGCCCGGCCCGGACACACCGCCGCTCACACCCCCGGTGTCGCCCAGGGCGCGCAGGCGGCAGCCAGCGCGTCCCGCCGACGTTGCCAGCTGGCACCGTGGGCGCGCACGAGGATGCGCCGGGGCAGCGCACGGGCGGCGCCCTCGACCTCGGCGGCGCCCTCCACCTCGGCGGCGCCCTCCACCTCGGCCTCACCCGCCACCTCGGCGCCGGCGCCGGCGTCCACGTCGGCAGCGTGGACCAACTCGACCTCGAGACGGTCCTCGGGCAGCAGCCCGCGGATCGTGTCGCCCCACTCGACGAAGGTCACCACGTCGGGGGCGAAGACGTCCTCACCGAGGTCGTGGACGTCGCGCAGACGCTCGAGCCGGTAGACGTCGACGTGGACGAGCGGGATCCGTCCGGGCAGCAGCTTGACCAGCACGAAGGTCGGCGAGGTGACCGGCAGCTCGACCCCCAGCGACCGCGCCGCCCCCTGCACGAAGCAGGTCTTGCCCGCACCGAGCTCGCCGCTGAGCGCGACGACGTCGCCGGGGCGCAGCAGCTCCGCGACGGCGGCCGCGGCCGCGCGGGTGTCCTCGGCGGTGGCGGTGGTCAGCGCGACCGTCGAGGTGGCAGGGTTCGATGGCACCGGGACCTCCATGCCCGCGCGCACGCACGCCGGTCGCGGCGGGTGCGGATCACCCACGGCCGGTGCAGGTCGCACGCGGGGTTCCGACGTGCGCGCGGTTCCGACGTCCGCGGGGTTCCGACGTGCGCGCGGTTCAGGCGTGCGCGGGCCGCTTGCGGGACGTCTGCGTGAGCCGTGAACGTAGCTCGGAACGCGCCTGTGCACCGGTCGCCATGGTGCCGTCGAGCACCGCCTTGGCGACGGCGAGGTCGCGCCGCAGCGCCACGGCGGCCGCCGGTACCCCCCGGACCACCTCGCCCGGATGGTGGGTCGGGATCAGGGTCACCCCGCCGCGGATGTCGAGGCGGTAGCCCGCGACCCGCTCCAGGGGTACCGCCCGCCCCAGCAGCACCGAGGTGGCGAGCTGTCCGAGCGCAACGATGACCTCGGGTCCGACCAGGCCGAGCTCGCCGGAGAGGTGCCCGCTGCAGGTCGCCACCTCGTCACCGGTGGGCAACCGGTCCTGCGGGGGACGGCAGCGGATCACCGCGGTCCGGCGCACGGTCGCCGGGTCGATGCCGGCGTGGAGCAGCGCCTCGTCCAGGACGTTGCGGCAGCTGCCGGCCAGGGCGTGGCCGTGGACGTCCTCGTGGCGACGGGGGACGTCGCTGACGATGACCAGGCGTGCATCACGCGGGCCATCGCCGACCACCGGCTGCCCCCGATGCTCGTGCAGGGGGCAGGCCGTGCACCCCTTGACGGCGCGGTCATGCCCGCGCGCTGACCTCGGACCCTTGTCGATGATCGGGGTACACGTTGGCGGCACCGGCAGCCTCCCCGCCGAGCGGGCGTCGTCGACCACCCGGCACAGCGGAACGTAACTGGAGCAGGCGTTCCAATTCAACCCGGGGGGCCGGACACGGCGCGGCTGTGCACCCATCGCCCACCGCCGGGCCGCCGCTACCACGCCGCCAGCAGCGGGCCACGACGGCAGGCGTCGGCCACCGCCTCGGCGGCCAGGTGCGCGACGAGGTCCACCGTCGCCTCGACCCGCCCCGTAGCCAGGCAGAACAGGGCGTCACCGTCCGCCTGGGTGTGCGCGGGTCGGACCGCACGGGCGATCCCGGAGTGCCCGAGGTCCGCCACGCGGGCGGCGTCGCGTTTCGACAGCCGTGCGTCGGTGACGATGCAGCCGATCACCGTGTTGCTGGTGGGGCCGCCCTCGGCACCGCCCTGCCCGGCGGGACCGTCACCATCCGGTGTCGCAGGTGCCGTGGCGAAGGGGTCGACCTCGGGGAACCTCGGGGTGGTGTCCGCGACCCGCGCACGGGCGAGGAAGCTGCCGTCCTCGGCGACCACCTCGCCGAGGGCGTTGTTGGCCACCAGCACACCGACGGTCACCCCGCCGGCACGCCGCACGGCGACACCCTGCCCGCTCGGGCGGGCGTGCGCCAGCCCGGCGACCTTCGCCACGGTGCAGCCCGCGCCCACACCGGTCCGACCCTCGGCCGGTTCGGCGGTGTCGGCCGCCGCACACGCCGCCCGACCCGCAGCCGGTCCGGGCCGTGCGCTCGGCTCGGCGACCGCCGCGTCGAGCACGATCGCCGCACCGACGATCGGCACCACGGCGCCCGGGACGGGGAAGCCCCGCCCACGCTCCTCCAGCCAGCCCATCACCCCGTCGGCCGCCGCGAGGCCGTAGGCCGACCCGCCGGCCAGGACGACCGCGTGGCACACCTCGACCCGGCCGCCCGCAGCGAGCGCGGC
>JAWLFQ010000145.1:0-3492 GCA_041685505.1 Nitriliruptoraceae bacterium | reverse complement strand
ACCACCCCCGGGGTGCGAGCGGAGCCACGACCACCGCACCCGACCCCTCCTCCCGTCCCGAACGCGACCCGGCGGTCGAGGTACAGCAGCTGCGCTGCTGCTACGGCGACTTCGAGGCGGTGCGCGGCATCGACCTGCACGCGGCGCCCGGGGAGCTGCTGGCCGTGCTCGGCACGAACGGGGCCGGGAAGACGACCACCCTGGAGGCCCTGCAGGGCCGACGCCGCGTCGATGCCGGACAGGTCCGCGTGCTGGGTCTGGACCCGGCCCGCCAACCTCGGGCGCTGGCCGCCCGGACGGGCGTGGTGCTGCAGGAATCCGCCCTGCCCGACGAGCTCACCCCGGCCGAGTTCCTGCTGCTGTGGCGGCGGATGGCCGGGGGCGGCGAGCTCACCCACCGCCCGGTGGACGAGCAGCTGGCTCGGGTCGACCTCACCCACCGTCGCGACGTGCGCATCGGTCGGCTCTCCGGCGGGGAGCGGCGCCGGCTCGACCTCGCGAGCGCCCTGTCCGCCGATCCCGAGCTGCTGTTCCTCGATGAACCCACCGCCGGGCTCGATCCCGGATCGCGCGCGGACACCTGGACACTCATCCGCCAGCTCCTGCGTACCGGCACGACCGTGGTGCTGACCACCCACTACCTGGAGGAGGCTGACGCGCTCGCCGACCGGCTTGCGATCATGCACGAAGGCCAGGTCGTCGTCGCCGGCATCCTCTCCGAGGTGCTCGCCGACCGTGACGCCCGCATCCGCTTCACCGTCGAAAACGACACCGTCCTGCCGGCCGAGGACCTGATCGGGCAGGCCACCGTGACCCGCCAACGCGATAGCCAGCACGTCGAGGTACGCACCCCCGACCTGGCCGACGATCTGCGGACCCTGCTGGCCTGGGCCCAGACCACCGGCATCGACCTGAAACGGCTACACGCCTCCGAGCCGACCCTGGCCGAGGTCTTCCACGACGTCCGAAACACCACCGCCCGGAAGGCAACCCGATGACATCCGCCCTCGCCCTGGCACGCGCCGAGCTGCGCATCCTCGCCCGCGACCGTGTCGCCGCCTTCAACGTCGTGGTGGTCCCGATCGTCGCCGCGGCCTACCTCCTCACCAACCCGCCCACCGACGACATCCCCGGACCGCTCGCCGCCTCCGTCGCAGCCGTCCTGCTCGCGGTGTTCACCAGCGCCGCCCTCGTCCTCAAATCGGTCATGACCCTGGTCCAGCGCCGCGAACAACACCTCCTCGAACGATGGAGGATCTCCGGCGCCGCCCCCGCTGCCATCCTGGCCGGCACCCTCCTGCCCGGCGCCCTCCTGCTGGCCGCCGGCCTCGCCGTGATGTTCCCTACCCTCGCGATCACACTGGACCACCCACCCACCCAGCCGGGCTGGCTGCTGCTGGCCGCGATGCTCGCCACCATCCTCGGCGGCGCCGCCGCCACCGTCGTCGCCGCCTACGCCCGCACCACCGACGGGGCTGCGGTCGTCGCCCTGCCCATCTTCGCGGCGCTCTTCTTCGGTGGCGTCTGGGCCACCTTCGTCCCGCTCGACGACATCACCTGGCGGATGCGCGCCACCGGCGGCGGCGCGCTGACCGAACTCGTCCGCATCGGCTGGGAAGGACCCGCCGACGGAGCCGGCATCGTCGCAACCGCCGCAGCCGCCGGACCCAGCCTGCTGGTCCTGGTGACCCTCACCGTCGTGCTCGCCCTCGCCGCCACACGAACCTTCCGCTGGAACCCCCGCGACTGACGCCAGCCATCGACGCGGCAGCAGCCCTAGACCACGAAAGGAGAACCCGCCGAGCCACCGATGCGAACCGCTCCTGAACCTCCCTGCAACCGTTGTAGCCCGATCTCCAGTCCCCGATCCGGCAACTAAGCCGCTCGCGACGCTCGGCAACCGAGGGCCGTTGCCCCGGTCCTTGCGGCGTACAACCGCGTCCCCGACTTCGGTCCTGCGGGCCGTGTTGGAGCCGTGCGGTGGCGGGAAGCTTCGCGGGCGTCCGTCCGGGCGCTTCGTGTGTTGTCACGGTGGCGCGCCGAGGTGGGTGGGCTCGGCTCGTGCCGACGCGGGCGCCTGCCTCATCCAGGTCGCCGGGGTGTGGCTACCACCCCACCCACGTGGGGGCTAGCGTTCCTGTCCGTCGCTCCCTGCGCCGCTTCGATTGGCAGTTGCGGCCGGCGCAGCACGAGGCGCAGCACTGATCCGACGAAGGTGGATCGAGACGACGATGATCCGAGTTGACCGAAAGCGGACCGAGCAGCGCGCTCGTCTGCAGGATGCGGAGGCGGAGACGTTCGCGCACTACGGGGTCGACGCGACCTCGGAGCCGCTCGTTCTGGCCGACCCGGCGCTCACGACGCGGGTCGTGAAGCTCGGATCAGGACCTCCCACAGTGCTGTTCCACGGCGCCTCGATGACATCGACGGTCTGGGCGCCGTTGTTGGAGCACCTGCCCGGACGGTCGCTGTTCCTCGTCGATCTGCCCGGCTGCGGGCTCGCCGATGCGTTCGACTTCCAGGGAGTGGACCTGGCCCGTCACCAGGCCGCGTTCGTCGGTGCGGTGCTGGACGCGTTGGGTCTGGACCGGGCGGCGCTGATCGGCGCGTCGATGGGTGGCTGGTACACGCTGCGCTTCGCGATCGAACGTCCGGAACGTCTGAGCGCAGCAGCACTGGTCACCGCACCGGCGATGGCCCTGCCAGGCGCGCTCATGCCGGTGCCGATGGCGCTTTCCGGCACCTGGCTCGGACGTCGGATGGCGGGTAGCGGCCCGCCGCCCTCGATGCGGATGACACGACGGATGCTGGCGACCATCGGCGGAGATAGCTCGGTCGCCGGGGCGCCGGATGCCCTGTTCGACGCGCTTGGGGCGGCGATGGCGCTCGCCGCGCCGAGCTACGCCACGCTCGACATGTGCCGGTGGCGTACCCCCCATCCGCATCTGCAGATCACCGAGTCGGAGTTGGCAGCCTGCCGGCCGCCGTTGCTGCTGCTGTGGGGCGACGCCGACAAGGTGCAGCCACCCGAGGCAGGCGAGCGGGCAGCGAGCCTGCTCCCACACGGACGCCTCGAGGTGCTCCCGGGCGGACACGGCCTGTGGTTCGAGCATCCCCAACGGTGCGGGCAACTGCTGACCCAGTTCCTCCACGGGACCGAGCACCAGCCGACATAGGCCGAACCCCCGATCAGATGATCGACCCCTGATGCCATGCGGATCCTCGCACCCCCGCGGCGAGGACCGCTCTCGAAGGACCAGCCTCGCTGGCTGATCGTGGATAACGCCTGCGCGTTGCCGTCACGCGCTTTCCTCGCCTTGGCTGGGATGCCAGCGACGATCGCGGTGGTCGTTGGGTCTCCCCCTGTTGGGACCGCACCGGCACCGTCTATCGCGCCGTCGCCGATCGTCACGCCGGGGCAATGTCACGCTGGCACCGAGCCCCTTTCTGCCGATCACGATCGGCGCAGGGGCCATGACGGCGCGCTGATGA
>JAWLFQ010000144.1:2376-3513 GCA_041685505.1 Nitriliruptoraceae bacterium | reverse complement strand
CCTGGCGGGTTGCAGCGGATAGTTGCTGCTGTCTGCCGTCCGATCCCGGGGTCAGCTGACGACGACCCTCGGAGCAGCGAGCCCGAGCTCGTCCGCCCGTGCGGTCAGCGCCCCCGCGATCCGGGCCAGGAGCGCGCGCTCATCGCGGAGATCCTCGGCGGTGACGTACAAGACCCGGATACCGGCTTGAGTCAACTCCTCGTCGCGGACCCTGTCCCGACGCCGGCCTGCCTCGGTCCCATGGTCTGGGCGGCCCTGGTACTCGATGGCCAGACGGACCACACGGAAGTAGAAGTCGAGGCAGTGCCTCGGCGACACCCAGGCCTGTGAGTCAGGTGGCGGATCGAACCGCGCGAGAACCTTCTCCAGCCTGCGTTCGCCGTCACCGGTCGCCGCCGTGGCGTCCATCTTCAGCAACTCGTCCAACAGCCCGGACCCTTGGAGCCTCAAGCGCGAGGCTTTGGAGGTGAGTTGGCCCTCGGTGAGGTGTCCCGTCCAGCGCAGCCGGTCGTGTGCCAGGCGGAGGGCGCGCGGTTGGACGTCCGGGGCGTGTGCGGCGGCGTGGAGCAGCGCATCCGCGGCGTGAGCGACCCTGGCCTCGCCGAGCAACCACGCCGGGCGGTCCGGATCCGGGTCTCGTCGGATGGGAAACGAGGCCTCGGCAAGACGTCGCCGGCCAGGCACCAGGACCTCGAACGAGGCACCGAGGTCCACGCCCTCCAGTTCGAGGAGCCCGAGCGCTGCCGGCCCGGTCAAGGTCGCGGCAGCGCCGACGCGCAAGGTGGCAGCGATGGCCCGCTGGTGCGTGTGGTTGGCGCCGCCGCGGACGCGGTAGACGCCGTACATGAGACGCTCGAAGCGGGGCGTCGCGAGCAGGTGATCGGCATCGAAGCGTCCGACCATGGCGACGAGTTGACGGCGGGCGATGACGCCGAGCTGATCGGCGCACTGCTGGTAGACCTCATCGGGCGGCTGCATGGGGCGAGTCTCGCGCCGTGCGGGCTGCGCGTGTAGATCGCGCCACCTGGGCTGTGGATAGCGCAGGCCATGGTCGAGCGCGCCACGTGGGTGGGTGTGCGGAGGGGTGCTGGCCTGGGGTGGGCAGGTAGCAGCGGATAGTTGCTGCAGAGTGCCACG
>JAWLFQ010000144.1:0-2276 GCA_041685505.1 Nitriliruptoraceae bacterium | reverse complement strand
GCCACGTGGGTGGGTGTGCGGAGGGGTGCTGGCCTGGGGTGGGCAGGTAGCAGCGGATAGTTGCTGCAGAGTGCCACGGTGGCAGCGCCCGGCGGCAGTGACCCCGGCGGTGGCAGCGCCCGGCGGCAGTGACCCCGGCTGTGGCGCCACGGCGGCAGTGCCCCCGGCGGTGGCAGCGCCCGGCGGCAGTGCCCCTGCGGCGGGCAGATCAGGGCTGGATCATCGCGGCGTCGGTGTAGTTCACCGCCGAGTCCCACAGCAGCCACTCCTCGATGCCGGCGTCGTAGGTCGCGCGGATCTGCTCGCGGACGTAGTCGGCCCGATCGGGGTAGCCCAGGCGGATCGGCCAGTTCGAGTCCTCCAGCCACGGCGCGACGCGCGCCCGCTTGCCCTCGGTCGCCTCCAGCCACACCTCGAGGTTGCGGTACACGATGTCGTAGGGCTGCATGAGCGGGTTGGCCACGTCGTACTCGCCGGGGCCCCAGTGCGACGGGTAGATCATCGGTGAGACGTAGTCCAGGACATCCGCCAGCCGCTCGACGTCCTGGCCGACCTCCCCCGGGCGGTCGGCGGAGACCCCGTACAGCGAGGCGCCGTGCTGCACGCCGTAGGGTGCCAACCGCTCGTCGGCCGCGGCCGTGAAGGCGTAGACCTCGTCCTCGACGGAGCCTTCCAGACCGGGGATGGTCATGTTCTCGACCGGCCCATCGGGCTTGCGCAGGTAGTCCCACAGGATGTGGTCCACGCCCATCGCGGCCGCCTCCTCGGCGATCGAGATGTTGTACTCCTTGACGTCCGGGTTGGCGAAGTTGGCGAAGCCGTTGTAGCGGCCCGTGTAGTAGGTGCTGCCATCAGCGGTCTGGATCGCGTAGTCCCGCTCGCCGTTCTCCCACGCCCAGGGGATGAGGACCGGGTCGGCGAAGGCCACCATCCGGCCGATGACCGGCACGCCCAGGGCGTGCAGTTCCTCGACGGCGGCGGCGAGGTCGATGCTGCAGTCCGGCTGGTCGGCCCCGGCGCGCTGTGCGAGCTCGTTCTCGGTGGCGAACCCGACCTTGCCGGTCTCGTCCTTGAGGTCGAGCTGCACGGCGTTGATGCGGCCGTCGTCGATGGCCGCCAGCACCGCGCCCCTGAGGCTCGGTGACGCCCAACCGCAGAAGGAGACGTGGACGCTGCGCACCTGGTCCACCGTCGCTCGCGACGGCACGACGACGAAGCCGCCCCGCTCGTCCGAGGTCGTGTTGCCAGCCGCGTCGGTGGCCGAGATCGTCAGCTCACCCTCCGGCGGCCCGTCCAGTTCGACGTCGAAGGCGCCGTCCTCAGCAGCGGTGACCTCGACCGCGCCGACCGTGACCATCGAGCCGGCCTCGGTCGCACCCGAGATCAGCACGGGCTCGCCGGCGATCAAGCCGCTGTCCGGGACGCTGACCTCGAGCTCGGGCGGGGTGGCGTCGACCTCGAAGGTCCACACCTCGAGCAGCTCCGCCCCGGTGTCCGCCCCGTCCTCCAGTGCGCTCGCCGGGTCCACGTCGACGAACTCGGTGTCGGGCTCGTCCGCCGCCGGATCGGGCAGCGGCACCCGCACGACCGCGAGCTGGTGCGCCCCGTCCTCGAGTTCGCCCGGGGTCCAGCTGAGCTCGGTGTCGCCGGTGCGGTCGGTGGTGGCGGTGACGTCCTCGGCGTCGAGCAGCACCCGGATGTCATCGAGATGGAGGATGGCGTCGGTGTCCGCCCCCTCCTCGGTGTCGGCAGCCAACTGCGCCTGGACCTCGAGGCTCACCTCGGCGAGCTGTTCGGCGTTGTACAGCGCACCGTCCTCGGGGCCCGAGATGCGCAGCTCGCGACCGGCGAAGGGGTCGTCGCCCGAGCAGGCCGCGAGTAGCAACGCGGCAACGCTCAGGAGACCGGCGAGCAGCGTGGTGCGGGTGCGGTGGTTCACGTGATCCTCCCCCGGGGACAGGCCGGACACCAGCGTCGATGGCCGGGCACGGGCGCGGCGCGTGTGGCGCGTGACGGTACCGTGCCGCGCTCGGAGAACGGACCTGTCCCGGGGGGGTCGTAACACGTGGAAACCACAGCTCGCGGCGGATCTGCTGCACGCGGTACGAAGCGCGCCCACGCCGGCTCGAGCGGGGGCCGCACGGTGCTGCTCGCCGTCCTCGTGTTGCTCATGCTCCTGGTGGTCAGCTGCGCCGGAGCCGGCGACGGCAGTGAGGACGGTGACAGCGCCGAGGTGACCGGGGACGCCGGCGCGAGCGGTGACGGGGCCGACGACG
>JAWLFQ010000063.1:0-14696 GCA_041685505.1 Nitriliruptoraceae bacterium | reverse complement strand
TCCCCCACGACGACACGTTCTGGTTCGTGTGGGTCGCGTTCAAGCCCGACACCGAGGTGGTGGGCAGCTGACCCTCCGGGGTCCTGGCCGGACGGCCCCTCGCGCGGTCAGGACCCCGGACCGTCGGTCGGCACCAGCCGTCCCGGCGGCTCACCCGTCCCGGCGGCTCAGCCGCGCGACGAGGTGATCCCCTGTCGCTCGAGCCTCGCCCGGACCTTGCCGCGGGCACGGTGCAAGCGGCTCATGACCGTCCCGACCGGTATCTCGAGGAGATCGGCGGCCTCCTGGTAGGTCAGCCCGTCCAGGTCGACCAGGGCGATGACAGCCCGGTGGTTGGCCGACAGCGACGCCAGCGCGTCACGCACGATGGGATCGAGCTCGTCGTGCATGGCCCGCTCGCCCGTGCCGTCCTGCCGACCGTCGGCGCCACGGGCCGGGATCCGACCGGCCACCTCATCGTCGAGCAGGTCGGGCCGACGCTTGCGCACCATGTTGATGTGGGTGTTCCGCAGGATCGTGAGCAGCCAGGCCCGCGGGTAGCGACCGTCGAAACGCTCGTAGGCGCGGTAGGCACGGACCAAGGTGTCCTGCACGAGATCCTCGGCCCCCTCCTGGCCACCGGTCAGCCGACGCGCCACCCGGAGCAACACGGGCAGCTCCGGGAGCACCTGCTCCCGGAAGCGGGCCTCCCAGCCGTCCTTGGACGCGCCGGGTGGGTCCGTCGAGGTCGAGCGATCATCGGTAGCCACAGCCGGGCAACCCGCCAGGTGCCGTGAGGCTTCCACCCCGCTGCCATCCGGCTCCGGTCCGGTTGGAAGCTGCACGCCGTTCCACCGGTTGCCGTGACGTCCGTCCTGTGGCGTCGGCTCCCCGGCCCGGCGGGTCGGCAGGAGGTGGAACGTGAGCACGACCCCGCGCGACGACCGACGCGGCCGGCTCGGCTGCCGACAGGTCCGGCGCACCCTGCAGGCCTTCCTCGATGACGAGGCGGAGCCGCTGCGCGCCGAGCTCGTGGCCGCGCACCTGGAGAGCTGCTCGCGATGCCAGGTCGAGGCGGAGATCCTCGCCCGGGTCATCGACTCGTTGCAGCGTCTGCGACCGGACATGGATCTGGCTGCCTACACCCGGCTGGTCGAGGCCACCGAACGGCTCACGGATCCCGACCGGCCCTGAACCTGGGCAGCTGACGCCACCCGGACCCGTCGCCGCACGACACCGGCCGCGGAGGGTCGAGAGGACAGCACGATGCAGATGGACACCCAGCACGCGAGCTGGATGGCCCGGTGCGTCGGGCGCGGCGAGCTCGCCCCGTTCTCCGACACCGATATCGCCGAGCTCGAGCGGGTGATCGGCGTTCGCCGCGCCGAGGCCGGCAGTCCGTTGCTCGATGAGGGCTCGGACGCCGACCACATCGGCATCATCACCGACGGCGAGGTGGAGCTCACGCACCGTCGCAAGGGTCGCCGTGCGGTGCTGCAGGTGCTGCATCCCGGCGACGTCTACGGTGACATCCCGCTGTTGTGTGGCCTGCCGACCCCCTTCGGCGCCCGCGCCGCCAGCGACGTGCACGTCATCGAGCTGGATGCGCCACGGTTCTGGGCGCTGCTCGAGCAGCGCCCTCACGTCTGCCGACGCGTGCTGTTCTCCGTCGCCTCCCGCCTCGAGCGGATGCAGCGTCGCCTGTTGACCGTGACCGCCGGTGACCTCACCCACCAGGTCAGCGCTCTCCTCATCGACGAAGCCGGTACCGAGGGTGGGGTCGTGCCGTTCTCGCAGACCACGATGGCCGAGCTGCTGGGCGCTACCCGCCCGAGCGTCAACCGGGTCCTGAAGGCGCTGGAGACCGCGGGCCACCTGCGCTTGAGCTACCGCCGGATCGAGGTGCTCGACCCGGAGGGTCTGCAGCGGGCGCTGCGCTGAGCATGACCGGGCACTTCGCTGCGCCGCGCGTGGACCGCAAGTGTGTCCGGGATGACAGTCGTGGACACGACCGGACCCCTCCCCCGGTTCCTCCTCCAGCGGATCGGCACCGGCCGGTCCCGGGAGGAGAGAACGATGAGCAACACCGCATGGCTGGCACGTCCCGCCCTCACCGAGCGACCTGACGCCCAGACCTGGCACCGCAGCGCGGGGCTCGGACTCGCAGGGCTCGGCTTCGCGATCATCGGCGGCGCCGCCGTCACCAACTGGACCACCGCCTCTTCCGTGGGCGAGAGCGCTGATGCGGCCGGCATCCTGGCCGGCACCTTCGCGGCCTCGACCTTCGGCCTCGGCGTCACCAAGACCGGCATCGCCGTCATCCTGATCGGCATCGTCCTGGCCCTGTGGCGCCGGGTGAACGCGGTCAGCGTGGCACTCCCGCAGCTGCGGACGGGAACGGCGAACGGTGACACCCGTCCACGGACCGGGAACCTGGCTACTCCCTACGGCCCGGCCAGCGCCTCGGCACGGGCACCCAACCCGCTGACCATCCACCGGATGGCCGAGGTGCTGTGGCTGCCCGTGCTGGCGATGGGGGCCATGGCGCTCGCCGCGGGCCTGATCCTCGGACTGGTGACGGCCTCCGAGGCCGCCGGCACCGAAGCGTTCCGGGCCACGTCCGCCTGGACCCAGGGCACGCTCTTCCTCGGTGAGGGGCTACTGCTGAGCGGGATCTCGTTCCTGCTGGGCACGATCCTCTCCTCGCTGCGGCGGGGCGGTGCCGAGGTCCAGGAGTCGCTCGGGGAGGGCGTCCAGACCCTCAAGATGCCAGCGACCGCCAAGGCCTTCATCGCGCTGATGGCCATCGGGATGATGGCCGCCATCGTGCAGTTCGTGCTCTACGGCGTGGCCGCCTCGGTCGCCGGTGATCCTGCCGCCTACGCCGTGTGGGTCAGCTGGCTCGGTCCCTTCCGTGAGGTCGCCCTCGGCGTCCTGCTCGCCGGGATCGTGCTCGCGCTGGCCAGCATCGCCAAGGCGCTGGGCTTCCAGTTCCACCGTCTCCGCCAACTCGCCGTCTGACGGCAACCGAGAGGTCTGATCATGAGCACACACACCCCGACCAGGACCACCAAGGCCCCCAGGGCCACCCGGGTCCCACGCACGCCGGAACCGCGCCGTGACGGGTTCACCGTCGACGGCTCCGACCGCAACCTCGGGACCAACCTCCCCCAACGCATGGGCGAGTTGCTGTGGGCACCGATGCTGGTGATGGCCCTGATGGCCTTCGCCGCGGCGATGATCCTCGGTGTCCTGCGCGCCGACGTCGTCGCCACCACCCCCGATGACGCGGTGCGCCTCGCACAGCTCCAGCACGTCACAGCCGGTGTGATGTTCATCGGCTTCACCGCCGTGCTGTCGGGCATCGCCTTCGCCATCGCCCGGATCCTGGGCACCTTCCGCGTCGGCGGCGGTCAGCTCCAGCACACCACCATCGGGCACGTCCAGACGCTGCGGATGCCCACCAGCGCCAAGCTGATGATCGCGCTGATGATGATGGGCATGATGGCCATCATCGGTGGGGTGATCGCCCACTTCGTGGTCGCTGCGCAGACCACCACGGCCGCGGATCTCGTCGCCGCCGAGCAGGCCTTCGTGATCATCGAAGCGGTCCGCCGGATCGGTGTCTCGCTCCACCTCGTCGCCATCGCCTTCGGGCTGGCCACCATCATCGAGGTGCTGCGGTTCCAGGCCGTGCGGATCGGTGAGCTGGCTGCCACGCCGCGCCACAGCTCCAACTGAAGGGCGGCGGGGCAGCCACCTGCCTGACCGCCTCGGGGGTGGACGGTCTCCCGGACCGGCCACCCCCGAACCCACGGGAGCGACACCGGACCGGACCACGCACCGGTCCCCGACCGACGACGACGTCCGGCATGCTGCGAGCCGAGCCAGCACCCGTGGCCGTCCACCACCTACCAGGGAGCACCCCGAATGAGCACGATCACCGCCGAGCTGACCGAGGGCTACGCCGTCAGCCTGCACACCTCCTCCGGCCACCGTTGGGCCAGTGACGAACCGGTCGCCGCTGGCGGCACGGACACCGGCCCGACGCCCTACGAGCTCCTGCTCGGCTCGCTGGCCGCCTGCACCATCATCACGCTGTCGATGTACGCCCAGCGCAAGGGCTGGTCGGTCGACGGCGTCGAGGTCAGCTACGAGCATGACCGGATCCACGTCGACGACTGCACGGACTGCGAAGCGCACCACCGCGGCTACATCGACCGCATCGTCAGCCAGGTCACGATCCGCGGTGACCTCGACGAGGCGCAGCGCGCGCGGCTGACGCAGGTCGCCGCCAGTTGTCCGGTCCACAAGACCCTCGCCAAGGGTGTCCACCTCGAGGACCAGGTCACCTTCGCCTGAGGTCGGCTGCCACCGCACGGGCATCGGAACGAGCGCGGCTGCGGTCGGCAGCGGGCACCGCAACACCGGTGGAAGAGGTCCCCAGTGCCGGCGGTTGCCGTGGGTGACCCGCTGGACCAGGCGACGAAGGACCCCCGCATGGCGGACACCGACCGGACCTCCCGACGGCGCGAACCGGGTACCCCCAAGGGCCGCCCGACACCGGGACGCAAGCAGCGCAACGCAGCTGCCCGTGCCCGCGTCCGCCGTGAACAGCTCCTCATGCGCCTGATGTGGGTCGGGGGTGCCGTGGTGGCGATCGGCCTCATCGCCGTGCTCGTGGCCACCGGCGTCGGCGCCGGGACGGGCGGCCACAGCCTGCCCTGACCGCCCGAGCCCTACCCGAGCCCCCGGGGTGACCTTGCCTCGGCACGGCCGCTCATGCCGACTGGCGACTACGGTGTCGGCGAGGGTCCCACGTCGCGGACGAGGACGACCACATGCCCCAGCCGGTGGTCCGCGCCTTCGGGCCGCTGCGGCTCGAACTGGATGGTCGCGCGCTCGGCCCCCGCGATGTCGGTGGCCGCAAGCCGAAGCTGCTGCTGGAGATCCTGCTCGTCGCCGACGGCCGCCCGGTCCCGCGCGAGCGGCTCGCGGAGCTGCTGTGGGAGGAGGACGACCCTCCGCGCAACGTGCCCGGCACGATCGACACCTACGTCTCCGTCCTCCGTCGCAAGCTCGGCCGCCACCGGGAGCTGCTGGTGACCGAGCACGCCGCCTACCGGCTGGTGCGCTCCGGGTTGCTGCTGGACCTCGATCGCTTCGACGGGTTGGTCGCTCGAGCGGCGGACCAGCCGCGTGGGGCCGAACAGCGCGAGCTCCTCGAGGACGCCCTGACCCTCGCGGGTGGTGAGGTCCTCGAGGACGAGCCGTACGCGGCATGGCTCCAGGAGACGCGCGGCTACTACCGACGTCGCGTCACCGGCGCGCGCCTGGCGGCCGGCACCGCAGCGCTGGCCGTCGGTGACGCCGCCGGGGCCGTCACCCACGGCGGACGGGTGCTGGACGATGACCCGCTCGACGAGCGGGCCCACCGTCTCGTGATGGTCGCCCACGAGCTCGCCGGGGTGCGCTCCACCGCCCTGGAGGTCTACGAACGCTGCCGACGGGTCCTGGCCGAGGAGCTCGGGACCGATCCGAGCCAGGAGACCGAGGATCTGCACCGCGCCATCCTGCGCCAGAAGGCAGCCAGCGAGCTCGTCGCTGACCTGTCCGGCCCGACGTCACGACCCCGCGCGACGCCGCCGGCCGCAGCCCGGCGGGGCCGCGCCATGCGGGTGCTGCTCGTCGAGGACACCCCCGCCGAGGCGCACCTGATCGTCGCGGCGCTCGAGGCCGACGCCGTCCCGGTCCAGGTCGAGCACGTCCTGGACGGGGAGACGGCGCTCGAGGCGCTACGCGGCGAGCAACCACGTCCGGATCTGGTGCTGCTCGACCTCGGGCTCCCCGGGCTCAGCGGCCACGAGGTGCTCACCGAGCTCAAGCAGGACACCGGGCTGCGGCGGATCCCGGTGGTCGTCCTGACCTCCTCCACCACGCAGGACGACGTGGCCCGCAGCTACGACCTGCATGCCAACAGCTACGTCACCAAGCCGACGGATCCGGACGAGCTCGCCGAGGTCGTCCACGCGATCGAGGCCTTCTGGCCGCTCACCTCGGCGGGTGGTGATCCGGGACGGTGAAACAGAAGGTGCTGCCCGCTCCGCGCGCCGATCGCACCCAGATGCGCCCACCGTGGCGCTCGATGATCTTGCGGCAGATGGCCAGCCCGATGCCCGCACCGTGACGGTGCTGCTGGTCCCGTGCGCGCCGGAACATCTCGAAGATCCGCTCGTGGGAGGCGGGATCGATCCCCACGCCCTGGTCGGTGAACTCGAACCGCCACCCGCCAGCCTCCCGGCGTGCCTCGACCCTGATGACCGGGGGTTCGCCGGCGACGGGGAACCGCAGGGCGTTGGCGAGCAGGTTCTGGACGACCGTGCCGAGGCCTGCCTCCTCGCCCCACACCGTCGGGAGCTCCGCCACCGTGACCTGCGCGCCGGTGTCGGTCAGCTGGGCTGCGAGTGCCCGCAGGGTGCGGTCCACCAGCGCATCCATGTCGACCTCGGCGCGCTCGTACTGCTCCTGCCCGGCCTGGGCGTAGCCGAGTAGCCCCCCGGAGAGGTGACGCAGCCGCGTGGCACCGTCGTCGAGGTAGCCGAACAGCTGCACCGCCTGCGGATCGAGGTGATCGCGGTAGTGCTGCTCGAGCAGACGGGTGTAGGCGGTGACCGTGCGCAGCGGTCCGGCGAGGTCGTGGGCGACCCCGAAGGCCAGCTGCCGCAGCTCGGCGTTGAGCCGTTCGAGATCCGCCACGGAGGCCGCGAGCTCCGCCTCGGCCCGCTTGCGCGCGGTGACATCCTCCACGATCGAGCGGCTGGCGACCACCTCGCCGTCCTCTCCACGCACCGGGCTCACCGATAGCGAGGTCCACACCGTCCGCCCGTCGGCGGCACGCATGGCCAGTTCCTCACCGTGGATCCGCCGACCGGCACGGAAGCGTTCGAGCACCTGCTCGGCTCGGGCGCGGCCTTCCGGCCGGTCGGGGTCGTAGAGGTCCAGTACCCGGCTGCCCACCAGATCCTCGCGCGCGAGCATGGCGTTCGCAGCCCGGTTGGCGAGCCGGATGCGTCCGTCGACATCGACCGAGAAGTAGGCGAAGGGCGCCTGCTCGTACAGGTCCCGGTAACGCTGTTCCGCTGCGCGTAGTCGGGTCTCCATCCGACGTCGGGCGCGGCCGTCGCGGATGATCGCCAGCACCCAGCTGTCCTGCTCCGAGCGCACCCAGGAGGCCGAGATCTCGCAGGGCACAAGCGCGCCGCGGTTGTCCGCGCAGCTCAGCTGGTCGGTCCGTGCCACACCCTCCTCACGGACACGTGCCACGAAGCGCTGGAAGGCGACGGGCTCGTGGGCGTGGATCGTCGAGGGTCGCTGGCGCAGCAGGTCCTGGCGCGAGAAGCCGAGCATGTCGCAGGCACTCGGGTTCGCATCCAGCACCTGGTCGCGGTCCGGCTCGAAGATCAGGATGGCATCGTGCGAGCGGGCGAAGATCGCCCGGAAGCGCTCCTCGTCGACCCGTCGTTCGGCCTCTCGCCGCTGCTCCTCGGTGACGTCGGCGACGAAGCCGAGGAAGCCGGTCAGTTCCCCCTCGGCGTCACGCAGCGGTGACGGCCAGATGCGGGCGGTGAAGGCGGTGCCGTCGCGTCGCAGCCGGGTCGCGTCCAGCGATCGGCTGTTGCGTGCTCCGGACAGGGCCAGGCGCCGCTGCGCCTCGAACTGCGCGGCCTCCTCGCCTGCCGGGACGACCCCGAGCTCCAGGAGCGGCCGTCCGAGGACCTCCTCGGCCGGCCAGCCGAAGAGCCGCTCGGCCTCCGGGTTCCAGAGCACGACCCGCCCCTCGGCATCGGCGGCCACCACCGCGAAGGGCGAGGACACCAACGCCGCACGCTGGGCGCGGTCGAGGAGCTCACGCTGTGACATGGCGATCCCGGGGAGCGTTCGTACCGGTCGCGGGTGACCGTACAAGGGGGCGACCTGACAGCGGGGGGCAAAAGGTCGACCAAAGGCGAGCTCCTAGCGTGCGCAGCATCGCGGTGAACCGGACCGCCTGTGTCCGCGACCGGAGGGGACACCCATGGAGCGCTCGGACGGGCACCAGCAGGCAGGCCCGCTCGGATGGAGCGTGCAGCAACGTGAGCTCGTCATCGCGCACCTTCCCAGCCTGCTCGGCGCCGCGCTGGCCTACTGCGGTCGCCACCGTCGCGCGGAGCGGCTGGTCGAGGAGACCCTGCGCACCGCAGCTCGGGAGGCGCCCGACGAGGACCAGCCGCTCACGTGGCTCCACACCCACCTGTGGGCCCGCTTCCTTGACCTCGGCGACGAGCCGGACCACACCGGACCGGCATCGGGCCATCAGCCGCCACACGACGACCCGGGCACGCTTCCCGCGGCGATCACGGCGCTGCCCCCGGCCGCACGGGCCGCGGTCCACCTCGTCGACGTGGAGGGCCTGTCCTACGCCCAGCTCGCCCGGGTCCTCGGCATGACCACCCAGGAGGCTATGGCGGTGCTGCACGCCGCGCGCCGCCAGCTCATCCCCACCGTCACCTCACACACCGGGTAGGCGGGCACGGCGCGCCAGCGGCCGCCCTCCTCCCGATCCACGGTCGTGACCGCGGTGACCCGGCCGCCCTGGTCGTGGGCCCGGTTCGCGCTGTGGCGCTCAGCCGGCGTCCAGCAGCCCGCCGACCCGGGCCGCCACCGCCTCAGGGGTGAGCCGGAAGTGCTCGTAGAGCGCCTCCGCGGCACCGGAGGCACCGAAGCGGTCGAGCCCGACCACCTCGTCGGCGAACTCGCGCCAGCCCTGCGGTGAGGCGGCCTCGACCGCGACCGTGGGCAGGTCCGGCGGGAGCAGCTCGTCCTGCTCGGTCGCCGGCCGGGCCCGGAACAGCTCCCAGGACGGCAGGGACACCACCCGCACGGAACGCCCGGTGGACGCCAGAGCCTCGCGCGCCCCGAGGGCGACGCTGACCTCGGACCCGGTGGCGACGATGACCGCCTCGGTGCCGTCGGCAACGACACGGCCGGCCATGTCCATCCGGTCGGGTGGAAGCACGGGAAGCTTCTGGCGGGACAGGATCAGCGCCACTGGACCGTCGAGCTCCAGCGCGGTCCGCACCGCCGACGCCGTCTCGTTGGCGTCGGCTGGCCGGAGCACGGTGAGCCCAGGGGTGGCCCGCAGGCTCGCCAGCTGCTCGATCGGCTGGTGGGTCGGTCCGTCCTCACCGAGACCGATCGAGTCGTGGGTGAAGACGAAGAGCACCGGGAGCTGCATCAACGCCGACAGGCGGATCGCCGGCTTCACGTAGTCGCTGAACACCAGGAAGGTGGCACCGAAGGGGCGCAGGCCGCCGTGCGCGGCCAGACCGTTGACGATGGCCCCCATCGCGTGCTCGCGGACACCGAAGTGCAGGTTGCGCCCGGCCTTGTCGGCGCGGGTCACGTCGCCCTCGCCGTCGAGGGTCGTGACGGTGGACGGCGCGAGATCGGCGCTGCCGCCGACGAGCTCGGGCAGGCGGGCAGCTGCGGCGTTGAGGACCGCCCCGAGCGAGGCACGCGTGGCGACGGGCCCCTCGCCGGCCACGGCGTCCAGCAGCCCGTCGGCCCAGTCATCGGGGAGCTGCCCCGCCATCCGTCGCTCGAACTCCGCGGCGAGCTCGGGGTGGTCCGCGCGGTACCGCGCCAGGTCGTCCTGCCAGGCGGCGTGAGCACCGGCCCGCTCGGCAACCTGCTCGTGCCAGTGGTCGTAGACGTGACCGGGGATCTCGAAGGGCGCGTGCTCCCACCCGAGCTTCTCACGGGTGGCGGCGATCGCCTCGGCGCCCAGTGGAGCGCCGTGCGCGGCCGCATCGTCCTGCTTCGGAGAGCCGTAGCCGATGTGGGTCCGGACGATCACGATCGTGGGACGATCGGTGTCGGCACGGGCGGCATCCAGCGCCGCCGTGAGCTCCTCGAGGTCGTTGGCGTCATCGACCCGCAGCACCTGCCAGCCGTGCGCGTCGAAGCGCCTGGCGACGTCCTCACAGAAGGCCATCTCGGTGCCACCCTCGATCGAGATGTGGTTGTCGTCGTAGAGGACGGTGAGACGGTCGAGTCCCAGGGTGCCGGCCAGCGAGGTGGCCTCGCTGGTCACCCCCTCCATCATGTCGCCGTCCCCGGCGATCACCCAGGTGCGGTGATCGACGATGGTGTGGCCGGGCTGGTTGAAGCGCGCGGCGAGCATGCGCTCCGCGAGTGCCAGGCCCACCCCCATGCTGATGCCCTGGCCCAGCGGTCCGGTGCCCACCTCCACGCCCTCGGTGTGCCCGCGCTCAGGGTGTCCCGGCGTCCGCGACCCGAGGGTGCGGAACGCCTGCAGGTCCTCGAGGTCGAGGTCGTAGCCGGACAGGTGCAGCGCGGCGTACTGCAGCAGGGAGGCGTGACCGACGCTGAGCACGAACCGGTCCCGGTCGGCCCAGTGCGGGGCCTGGGGATCGTGGCGCAGCTGCCGCGCGTAGAGCTCGTAAGCGACCGGTGCCAGCGCCATCGCGGTCCCCGGGTGCCCGGACCCGGCGCGTTCGACGGCGTCGGCCGCCAGGAAACGGATGGCATCGATGGCATCACACTGCGTTCCCGGTGGCAACGGTTGTGGGGTGCCGTGGGAGATGGCGACGACGTCGTCGCGCAGGGACGGATCAGCGGACAGGCTCATGGTCGTTCCTCCTCGAAGGTCGGATCGTCGGCTCGGTCGAGCTCGGCGGCAGCGGCGCGATCGACCAGCCACCGAGAGGCCCGCCGTGGGATCCGTGCGGCGGGCAGCGTTCGGTCGCCGGCCAGCACCCTCGCCAGGGCATCGGCCTTGGCGGCACCGCTGAGCAGCCACACCCGTTGGCGGGCGCGGGACAGCAGCGGGAAGGTGCAGGTCAGGCGGCGTCGGCCCTGGTAGGGACCGGTCACGGCGACGTCGCGGTCGCCGACGGCGAGGACGGGGTCGGCGGGCACCAGGGAAGCGGTGTGCCCGTCGGGCCCCATCCCGAGCTGTACGACGTCGAGGACCGGTGGATCGCCCGCCAGCTCGACGAGCAGGGCCGCGTACCGCCGAGCGGCGTTGTCCGGATCAGCGGCCGTGACCGGCATGGCGTGGACCGAGGGTGCGGTGCCGGGCACCGCAGCGAGGAAGCGTTCGTGCAGTAGGACGAGGTTGCGGTCCGGGTGCCCGTCGGGCGCGATCCGCTCGTCCACCTGCACGATGTGGACCTGCTCCCAGGGCATCGGGTGCCGCGCCAGTGCCGCCAGCATGGCGCCCGGCGTGCTGCCACCAGAGACGGCCAGGGTGGCCCGGCCCCGCTGCTCGACCGCCTCCTGCAGCGCACTCGCCAGCACCTGCGCCCCACGCTCGGCGAGCGCAGCCGGGGTCTCGAGGACCTCGATGGCCAGCTCGCTTGCCCGCTCGCTGGTCATACGGACACCAGGTGCGCGCGGTCGTTCCAGGACTCGATGACCTTGAGCTCGCGCTTCCACCCGAGGGTGGAGACGCTGCCGGTCCCGAGCTCGAGCAGGCGGCCGACCTCGAGCGGCATCCCGATCCAGCGCACGGCCAGCGCCCGCAGCAGGTGCCCGTGGCTGAACAGGAGCGCGTGACCGCCGTCGCGGCACAGCTGCGACAGCTCGTCGATCAACGCGTCGACGCGCGCTCGGACCTGGTCCGGCGACTCGCCCCCGGGCGCGCCGTCGCGGTACAGCTCCCACTCTGGTGCACGGGCTCGGATCGCGGCGGTCGTCCACCCCTCGTAGCGGCCGTAGTCCCACTCGCGCAGTGCCTCGTGGACCTCGGCCCGGTCGCCGAAGCCGGTCAGATGGGAGGTCTCGACCGCACGCTGGAGCGGGCTGGTCAGCACCCGCGTGAAGGCGCGCCCGGTCAGCCGGGCTCCCGCGAGGCCGACCTCGTGACGACCGGCGTCGGTCAGGGGGAGGTCGGTGGTGCCGGTGTGCTGGCCGGTCAAGCTCCACGGGGTCTCTGCGTGCCGCACCAGCACGATCCGCTGCAACGGGGTCTCGACGATCACCAGCCGACCGCCCGGGTACCAGCGACCGCCGCCGGTCCAGCGGGTCCCTCGGTCGCGCGTGCCCAAGCGGCAGCGCCGACCAGCCCGGCGTCATCGCCCAGCTCGGCCGTGCGCACTTCGATGGGAGGCTGCAGTGCCCGGGGGCCGTGGTCGGCGAGGCCGGCACGCACGGGCGACAGCAGGCCCGGGTCGCGCCCCAGCCCACCGCCGAGCACCACGACCTCGGGAGCGAACAGGTGGGCGAGGTTGGCGACCGCCACACCGACGACGCGGGTGACCTGCTCCCACACCTCGCTGGCGGTCACGTCACCCTCGCGGGCCAGGACGGACAGCTCGGCGCCGGAGCTCGGGAGGCCCCTGGCGGCGCCGAGGCGTCCCAGGGCGGTGCCGGACCCGAGATCCTCCACGGTCGCGGGACGGCCGTCGGTCAGGGCGTGCAGGTCGATGATGGTGTGGCCGAGCTCGGCCAGGGAGCGTCGGCCACGGACGAGTCGTCCGGCGAGCACCACACCGGCGCCGACCCCGGTCGACACCGTGACGTAGACCACGTCCTCTGCGCCCCGTCCAGCACCGAAGAAGGCCTCGCCGACGGTGGCGAGGTCCGCGTCGTTGGCCAGCGCGACATCCACCCCGAGATGGCTGGCCAGCAGCTCCTCGCGGAGCGCCTCGGGCCAGTGCGGGGGCAGGTTCGGGGCGTACTCCAGCGCCCCCGCGGAGTGCTCGATCCGCCCGGGCACGCCGATCACGGCCGACGCCACCGGGTGGTCCTCCAGGATCCCACCGACCAGTCCCAGCAGGGCGTCGGGACAGGTGTCCTGACGCGGTGTCGGCTGGGAGCTGCGCAGCAGGACACCACCGTCGGCAGCGACCAACGCCGCGCGCATGTTCGTGCCACCCAGGTCGACGGCCAGCACGTGGTCAGCCATCCGTCGGCACCTGAGGGGTCTGCCAGCCGTCGCCGTCGGCCAGTAGCTGCTCGGCCTGCTCGGGACCCCAGCTGCCGCGCTCGTACGGGTGGACCGGACCGACGTCGTCGAGGACCGGGCCGACGACGCGCCAGGCCTCCTCGACCCCGTCGGCGCGGGCGAACAGGCGCTGGTCCCCGTCCAGGGCGTCGTCGAGGAGTCGCGCGTAGGCCTCCTCACGCGTGCCCTCGACCCGTTCGTCGTACCGGTAGGCCAGCTCGACCGGATGGCTGAGCATCTCACCACCGGGGGCCTTGATCTGCACCTGCAGGCCCACCTCGCCACCGGGCTTGATCTGGAAGCGGAGCCGGTTGGGTGCCGGCGGCGGGGCGTCGCACCGGGCGAAGAACTGCAGCGGCGGACGCACGAACTCGACCACGACCTCGGTCGCGTCGATCGGCAGGGCCTTGCCGGCACGGATCGAGAACGGCACACCGGCCCAGCGCCACGACTCGATCGTGGTGGTCAGCGCCACGTAGGTCTCCACCTCGGAGTCGGTGGCCACGCCGTCCTCGTCGCGGTACCCGGCGTACTGGCCCCGCACGATCCGTGCGGGATCGAGCGCCGGGATCGCGCGGAGCACCTTGACCTTCTCATCGCGCAGCGCGTCGGCGCTGGTGTCGACGGGCGGCTCCATCGCGACCAGCGTGAGCACCTGCAGCAGATGGTTCTGGACCACGTCGCGCAGCGTGCCCACCTCGTCGTAGAAGGCGCCGCGGCCCTCCACATCGAGCGACTCGGCCATCGTGATCTGCACGCTGGCGATGTGGTGACGGTTCCAGGCCGGTTCCAGCAACGAGTTCGCGAGCCGGAACACCAGCACGTCGAGGACCTGGTCCTTGCCGAGGAAGTGGTCGATGCGGAACACCGAGCTCTCGTCGTAGGCGTCCAGCACGCACCGGTTGAGCTCGCGCGCCGACGCCAGGTCCCGACCGAAGGGCTTCTCGAGCACCACCCGGCCACGCTCGGCGAGACCCGAGCGCGACAGGCCGGCCACGACCGTCTCGAACAGGCTCGGCGGGATGGCGAGGTAGACGAGAGGCAGCTGGCTGCCTGCCAGGGTGGTGGCCAGCTGTTCGAAGGTGGCCGGGTCCCGGTAGTCCCCGGCGACGTAGTCCAGCGCGTCGAGCAGCCGGGCGAGCGCGGACCCGTCCGGCGACCCACCCCCGAAGCGCTCGACCGAGGCGGCGACCCGCTCCTGCAGGTCATCCAGCGTCCACTCGGATGCGGCGACGGCCACCACCTGCGCCGGGAGACGTCCGGCCCGCGCCAGCTCGTACAACGCCGGGTAGAGCTTGCGCTGCGCCAGGTCGCCCGTGCCACCGAACAGCACCAGGGCATCGGAGCGCTCGGTCACGACCGCACCTCGTGGCCACCGAAGGCGTTGCGCATGATGGCGATGGCCTTCATCGCCGGGGCGTCGTCCTGTCGCGAGGCGAACCGCGCGAACAGTGCTGCGGTGATCGCCGGGGCCGGCACCGCGAGCTCGACCGCCTGTTCGACGGTCCAGCGACCCTCACCGGAATCCTCGGCCCAGCCGCGCACGCTGTCCAGCTCCGGGTCCGCGTTGACCGCCGCGGCGAACAGGTCGAGCAGCCAGGAGCGCACCACCGAGCCGTGCCGCCACACCTCCAACGCCGCCGGTAGGTCGATGTCGAGGTCGCTGGCCGTCAGCAGCTCGTAGCCCTCGGCGAAGCTCTGCATCATC
>JAWLFQ010000143.1:0-3583 GCA_041685505.1 Nitriliruptoraceae bacterium | reverse complement strand
GCCGGTCTCGATGGACTCGAAGGTCAGCGCCAGGGTGTCCCCCGGGGCGGCCCCGACCACCTCGATCGGGCCGGTGAGCGGGTTGGCCGCGCCGAGGTCGAGGCCGGGTACGTCCGCCGCGGTGGAAGCAGCTGTCAGCTGCCCGCCGAACGCGTCCTGCATCGCGAGCTCCACCACCTCGCCGGGCGCGATGCGCAGCGCCGCGGGCAGGTCACGGTCCCAGCCGAGGTGGCGGTGGTCACGGTGGTGCAGCGTGTGCATCGCGGTGCTCCGGGCGTCGGTGCGGGCCTCGCGGTCACGGTAGCTCCGCGGGGAAGCGCGGCGACCCGGCGACCCGTGCGGGCGGGATGCGGTGCCCAGCGACGATCCGACCGCGCGGGCACCGAGGTCGCCATCGGTACGCTCGCGGCGTGCGCCATCCGCTGCTCCGACCCACCGCGATCGTCTCGCACCTGCTGGTGCTGACGGTGGTCGCGACCTGCGTGGCGCTCGGCCAGTGGCAGCTCGACCGCCTGCAGTTCGTCCGGGCCGAGAACGCCCGGGCGTTGGAGCGGCTGGCCGAGCCCGCCGTGCCGCTGTCACAGCTCGCGGACCCGCTCGAGGCGGGCGCCGCCGACCAGGAGGCACTCGAGTTCCGCCGCGTCGAGGCCACCGGGACCTACCGGCCGGACGAGGAGGTCCTGCAGCGCAACCGCCGCTACCAGAACCAGACCGGCTTCCACGTGCTCACGCCGCTGGAGCTCTCCGACGGCGGGGTGGTGCTGGTGCGGCGCGGCTGGGTGCCCTCGGTCCTCGACGAGCCACCGGTCACCGAGGCGCCACCACCCTCCGGGACCACCACCGTGGTCGGGGTGCTCGAGCGTCCCGTCTCCCAGCCCGGCTTCGGCCCGACCGACCCCGACGAGGGCGAGCTCGCGCGGGTGTTCCACACCGACACCACACGGTTGGACCGCCAGATCGACGGGGCGCTGTTCCCGATGGTGCTGCGGATCGACACCGTCCTGGACAACCCCACCGAGGACCAGCTGCCCTTCCCGGCCGGCCCCCCGGAGCTCGATGAGGGCAGCCACCTGTCCTACACGATCCAGTGGCACATCTTCGCCGTGCTCGCCGCCGTGACCTACGCGGCGTGGTGGTGGCGCCGGCTCCGACGCGACGACGGCTCGCCCCGGACCGGCCCCGACTCGCCCGTCCCCCCGGAAGCCGACGAGGTCGAGGACCGTCCGGCCCCCCGCGCAGGGACCATCCGCACTTGAGCGGCTGACGCGCGAGGTGCAGGCTCGACCCGCTGGGTCTGGCGGCACAGCGGGAGGCTCTCTGATGGGCGAGGTCCGTGTCCACGACGTCCTGATCATCGGTGGCGGCGCGGTGGGGGCCACGCTGGCCCGCGCCCTGTCACGCTTCCACCTCGACGTCGTCCTCCTCGAAGCCCAGGCGGAGGTCGCCTTCGGGGTGTCCAAGGCCAACAGCGGCATCATCCACTCGGCGATGCACGCCTCCCCCGAGACCGTCAAGGGCAAGCTCGAGTGGCCCGGGAACCAGGGCTGGCGCAAGCTCCACGAGGAGCTCGGGTTCGGCCTCAACCCCGTCGGCGAGGTGCTCGTCGCCGTGGACGACGAGCAGCTGGCCCGCATCGAGCAGATCCGCCAGCAGGGCGTCGCCAAGGGGGTGCCGGGGACGCAACCCTGGTCGGCGGCCCAGACCCTCGACGCGCAGCCCAACCTGACCCGCGACGTGGTGGGGGCCGTCTGGGCCCCGACCGCCTGCGTGGTCAACCCCTACGAAGCGGTGATGCTGGTCGCCGACGTGGCGCGGCGCAACGGCGTCACGATCGTCGAGGAGCAGCCGGTCACCGCCATCGACCCGCCGCAGACCGACGACCCGGACGCGCCCCTGGTCGTGCACACCCCCGCGGGTGCCTGGCACGGCCGCTTCGTGATCAACGCCGCGGGGCTGTTCGCCGACGAGATCGCGGAGCTGGCCGGGGTGCGGGACTTCGAGATCCTGCCGCGCAAGGGCGAGGAGTACCTGCTCGACAAGCGGCTCGAGGGGATCGTCACGAGCATCATCTTCCCCTGCCCCTCCCCCATCTCGAAGGGCACGCTCGTCAACCCGACCGTGGACGGCACCATCATGGTCGGGCCGACCGCCACCACCGTCGACGACAAGCACGACACCACCACCAGCGAGGAGGGCGCCCGACAGGTCTTCACCAACGCCCGCAAGCTGGTCCCGGCGATCAGCGAGCGCGACATCATCGCGGAGTTCGCGGGGCTTCGGCCCGTGTCCGACACCGAGGACTTCATCGTCGGTCCCACCGACCGACGCGGCTTCCTCAACGCCGCCGGGATCCAGTCTCCGGGGTTGACCGCGGCGCCGGCGTTGGCGGAGCTGCTGGTGGAGATGCTGGCCGACCAGGGGCTCGAGCTCGAGGAGAAGACGGACTGGGACCCCACCGCGCCCCATCCGGTCAAGTTCTCGCATCTGGCCACCGAGGAGCAGCAGGCGCTGGCCCGGTCCGACCCCCGCTACGCCCAGCTGATCTGCCGCTGCGAGATCATCACCGAGGCGGAGATCCGCGACGCCCTGGACCGCGGTGCGCACACCCTCGACGGGCTCAAGTTCCGGACCCGGGCGGGGATGGGACGCTGCCAGGGCGGGTTCTGCACCTGGCGGTGCATGGAGCTCCTCGCCGAGCACCAGGGCATCCCCATCACCGAGGTGACCAAACGCGGCACGGGCTCGTGGATCGTCACCGACCGGCCCGATCACCCGGTCACGACCGCGCGCACGGGAGGTTGACCAGGTGCCCATCACCGCCGAACCCCGCCACCTGCTGAGCCGCTACGACGTCACCATCGTCGGCGCCGGACCCGCCGGCCTCGCCGCGGCGGTCAGCGCCCGCGACCAGGGTGCCGAGCGCATCCTGATGGTCGACCGGGACCCGAGCCCCGGAGGGATCCTGCTGCAGTGCATCCACGCCGGCTTCGGGCTGCACACCTTCAACAAGGACGTCACCGGACCCGAGTACGCCCACCTCGCCCTCGAGCAGGTGGTGGAGCGCGACATCGACGTGCTGACCGATGCCTACGTCACCGACGTGAGCACCGACCGGCGGGTCAAGCTGATGTCGCCACGGACCGGGGTCACGACGCTGGACACGGGCACCCTGGTGCTCGCCACCGGTGCCCGGGAGCGGACCCGGGCGGCGATCAAGATCCCCGGCCAGCGGCCCTCCGGTGTGATGACCGCCGGGCTGGCCCAGAAGATGGTGAACCTGCACGGCTACCTGCCGGGCAAGCGCGCCGTCATCCTCGGCTCCGGCGACATCGGCCTGATCATGGCCCGCCGGCTCACCCTCGAGGGTGTCGAGGTGGTGGGGGTGTTCGAGCTGCTCCCCTACGCCTCCGGGCTCGGCCGCAACGTCGTGCAGTGCCTCGACGACTTCGACATCCCCCTGCACCTGGCCACCACGGTGGTCGATATCCAGGGACACGACCGCCTGGACCGGATCACGGTCGCCCCGGTCGACGAGGACCGGCAGCCGATCATGGAGCAGGCCTGGGACATCGACTGCGACACC
>JAWLFQ010000062.1:0-14826 GCA_041685505.1 Nitriliruptoraceae bacterium | reverse complement strand
GCGGAGGAGCCCGCCGAGGAGGACGGCACCACGGCCGTTGAAGAGCCCTTCTTCGCCGACGTCGAGGCACAGGGCTACGAGGAAGCCGTCCTCGCGCTGGCGGAACTCGACATCATCCGCGGCTGTGACGAGGGCCGATTCTGCGCCGATGACCCGCTCACCCGCGCCCAGTGGGCGACCATGCTCGCCAACGCGCTCGAGCTGGAGCCGGTGGAGGAGGGCCCCTTCGACGATGTCGCGGGCAACGTCCACGAGGAGGCGATCAACGCCCTCGCCGCAGCGGGGGTCACGGTGGGCTGCGCCCTCGACGCCTACTGCCCCGACGAGTACGTGACCCGTGAACAGGCCGCCAGCCTGCTGGTCGCGGGCTTCGATGTGCCGTCGACCGACATCGAGCACTTCGACGACCTGTCAGCGACCCACGGTGACAACGTCAACCGCCTCGCCTCCGCCGGGATCGCCGCCGGGTGCGGTGAGCGGCTGCAGGACTTCTGCTCAGGTGATGACACACGACGCTGGGAGGCCGCGGTCTTCCTCGCCCGGACCCTCGACCTCGTCGACCGCGTGGAGTTGGCCCCGCTCGAGGAGCGACGGGCCGAGCAGGAGGAGATCGACGCGCAGCGCGAGGCGGAGCGCGAGGCCCAGCGGCAGGCTGAGGAGGAGGCGCGGCAGGCCGAGGAGGAAGCGCAGCGCCAAGCCGAGTACGAAGACGCCGCCGCGGAGCGTCTGGCGATGTGGGAGTCCCTCGCGGAGTGTGAGTCGAACCAGGTCTGGAGCTTGAACACCGGCAACGGCTACTACGGCGGCCTGCAGTTCCTCCCCGAGACGTGGTGGAGCGTCGGTGGCGAGGGCCTGCCGCACCAGGCGAGCAAGGAGGAGCAGATCTACCGCGCGGAGCTGCTGCTCGAGAAGCCCTGGGCCACCTTCTCCAACCAGTGGCCCGCCTGCTCCCGGCTGCTCGGCCTCGGCTGACCTGGCGCCTGCGCGCTGGCATCGCGGGTGTCGGCCGGCGTCACCCGCGCACCCACGACCGGCCGCTCAGTCCGCCAGATGCTCGGTGAGCACCGCGATGTCGGCGTGGAGCCCGGTCAGCACGGCGTCGGCCTGGGTGCCCCGCAGGCGCCGTTTGGTGCCCGCGTAGGCCGCTGCCGGCAGTCCTGCCAGTGCCGTCGCCTGCGCGGTGGCCATGGACAGCGCTGCCGACTGGTCGGGGGCCAGCACATCGGCGTAGCCCGCCTCGACGGCGGCGGCGGCGTCGACGCGGCTGCCGGGGAGCAGCAGGTCCTCGAGGCGGTCGGTGCGCACGTTGGCGCGTGCCAGCGCGATCCCGAACTCCGGCATCTGCAGCCCCACCTGGGTCTCGGTCAGTCCCCACAGCCCCCCGTCGGTGGCCACCGCGTGGTCGCAGGCCATGGCGAGCATGGTGCCCGCGGCGATGGCGTGCCCCCCGGCGGCACACACCGTCGGGCGCGGCTCGGTCCACCAACGCATGAGGCAGGTCCCGAAGCCCACGAGCAGTTGCTGCACACCGGCACGGCCGTGAGCCTGCATCCACCGCAGATCGAGCCCGGCGCTGAGGATGCCCTCGCGCCCGGTCAACACCACCGCTGCCGGTTCGGGGTGCTCGTCGAGGGCGGCGATCAGCGCCTCGAAGGCGGCCGGGTCGAAGGTGTTCTTGTCGCCGTCGTCCATGGCGACGGCGAGGATGTCGTCGTCGACGGTGCAGGTCACATCCACGGCTGTGCTCCCGGGTCGGGTGGCCCCGGGTCGCGTCGACCCGGGGGGTCGGTCAGCGTAGGTGGCCACCTACGCGGTCAGCGGCGTGGTCTGTTCGGCCGGTGCCGTCGACGGTCCGTGGAGCGCGCCGCCGTCACAGGGGGCCGTTAGTGTCGCGGACCGCTCATCCTGGCGGCGAGGAGGCAACGGTGAAGGCAGGCGCAGGCCTGGAGATCGTGTGTGCCGCCGGGGTGGAGCGGTTGGCCACGGCCCTCGGAGCGCGCCTGGCCGAGGCCCCGGTCGACGACCCCTTCGCGGCGATCGAGGTGGCGGTTCCCTCGGTCGGGATGGCCCGCTGGCTCTCGCAGCGGCTCAGCCACCACCTCGGCGCGAGCAGCGGGGAGGCGGGGGTCACGGCCGGGATCGAGCTGCCCTTCGTCGGCCAGATCGTGTCGCGCACGCTGAGCGCCACGCTGGACGCCGCGCCGGGCACCGATCCCTGGATGCCGGAGCAGCTGCAGTGGTCGGTGCTCGAACTGCTCACCGCACTCCCCGACGACGTGGTCTACGCCCCACTGGTGGCGCACCTGACCGAGGGCGCTACCCGCGCCGACCGTCGCCGCCTGCCCCTGGCACGCCGCATCGCGGAGCTGTTCGACCGCTACGCCCTCTACCGCCCGGAGATGGTGAGCCGGTGGCGGGAGGGGGCCGCGGTGGACGCGACCGACCGCCCGCTGCCCGCGCGGCTGCGGTGGCAGCCGGCCCTGTGGCGGCAGCTGTGCGCCCGCCTGGACCATCCCAGCCCCGACCAGCGCGTGACGGCCGCGGTGTCCGCGCTGCGCGGTCAGCTGCACGACTGTGGTGGCATCGCCCGCCCCGAGCAGCTGCCGGGACCGGTGACCGTGTTCGGCATCCAGGGGATGCCGACGCCGCACCTGGAGCTGTTGGCCGCTCTGGCGGTACGCACCCGGGTGGCGCTGTTCGTGATCGCGCCGGTGCGGGCCTGGCGCCAGCAGGCGGGCGGCGCTACGGGCCGGCCCCGCCCCGTCCACCCTCTGCTCGCCGCCAACGGATCGGCTGCATGGCAGGCCGGCCACGCCCTGGAGGAGCTCGTCGATGCCGGGGCCGCCCACCGCACCGATCTCGAGGCCGGAGGCGTCGCAGTGCCCACCACGGACGACCTCGCCGGGGACGACGGGACACCGCAGCTGCTCGCTGCCCTGCAGGCCGATCTGCGCGCCGATCGTCGGCGCGGTCGGCACGGGGCACCGTCCCCGATGGTGCTCGACCCCGCCGACACCACGGTCCAGGTCCACGCCTGCCACGGCCCCGTGCGTCAGCTCGAGGTCCTCCGGGAGACGCTGCTGCGGCTGCTGGACGACGACCCCACCCTCGAGCCCCGTGACATCGTCGTGTTGACCCCGGACATCGCGACCTACGCACCCCTGGTCGCCGCGGCCTTCCCGACCTCCACCACTGCGGGAGCGGACGCGCCGCCGGTACTGCCGGTCCGCGTCGCCGACCGCACGGTGCGCCCCGGCAACCGCGTGGCAGAGGCGCTCGAGCGGATCCTGGCCCTGGTGAGCGCACGGGTGGGCGCCTCGGAGGTGCTCGATCTGCTCGGGACGCCGCCGCTGCGTGCGCGCTTCGGGCTGGGTGTCGAGGACCTCGCCACCCTCACCGACTGGGTGCGTGGGGCCGGCATCAGCTGGGGGATCGACGGCCCCCATCGCCGTGACCTGGTCGACCTCGATGACGGGGCCCATACCTGGAGCGCCGGGCTCGATCGCCTCGCCCTGGGTGCCGCGATGCCCGACGACGGGGTGGCGACCGTGGGGATGGTCGTGCCCTTCGACGACGTGGAGGGCGCACGTGTCGAGCAGCTGGGTCGTGTCCTGTCGGCCACCGACGCGCTGTTCGCGACCCTGCGGGATCTGCGCGATCCGCGTCCGCGCCGTGCCTGGCTCGAGGCGCTGTACGCGGCGTTGCGTGGGCTGTGCGACCCAGCACAGGGCCCCGGAGGTGACCCGGCGTTGACCGAGGAGCTGGCCTCCGTGCGCGACGACCTCACCAGCCTGCTCGCGGCCGGTGACGCCGCCGGGGCCGGCTCCGGCGAGGGAGCTGCCGTCGCACCCGGCGCGCGCTCGGGTGCCTCGTCACAGGACGCTGGCGGTCCGTTGCTGACCCTGGAGGAGGTGCGGTGGTTGCTGTCCGCAGGACTGGGGACCCGGAGCGGGACCACCCCCTACGGCACCGGGGCCGTGACGGTCAGCGGACTCGTGCCGCTGCGCAACCTTCCCCACCGGGTGGTGTGCCTGGTCGGCATGGACGACGGCGCCCTGCCAGGCACCCCGCAGGAGCACGGGTTCGATCTCCTCACGGTCGATCCGCGACCAGGAGACCCCGACCCGAGGACCGAGGACCGCCAGCTGTTCCTCGATGCGCTGCTGGCCGCCACCGACCATCTCGTCATCACCTACACCGGGCACGACCCACGGACCAACGAGGTGACGCATCCCGCCGTGCCGGTCAGCGAGCTCCTGGACGCGCTCGAGGAGACCGCGGTGCCCGCCGCGGCCGGCACGACGATCCGGGCACAGGTCACCGTCGACCACCCACTGCAGCCCCACAGCGCGCGCTACTTCCGGCCGCGGGGGCCGGTCGCGGACACACCACCGCAGGCCTTCGACCCCTCCCACCTGGCTGCTGCACGGGCCGCACGCAGTGACCGCCAGCCAGCCCCCAGCTTCGTCGCGCGACCCCTGCCGGTCCCCGGCACCGACGTCCTGGACCCCCGCGGGATCGAGTTGGCGGCGGTGGTCGACGGGGTCCAGCACCCCCTGCGCACCCTGCTGCAGCGCCGGCTCGGGCTGTCCCTGGGCGAGGACGACCGCCGTGTCGAGGACCGTGATCCCACCGAGCTGGACGGGCTGGAGCGCTGGCAGCTCGGGGAGGAGCTGTTGGCACAGCGGCTGGAGGGACGGCTCGATGACGGATGGCGACAGCGACGGCTGGCCACCGGCACGGTGCCGGTGGGTGGGCTCGGGGCGCTCGCCCTCCAGGGGGTGGAGGAGCGCGTCGAGGCGGTCCACGACACCTTCCGGGCGCAGCCGGGACCCGAAGGCGTGATCCCCATCGACCTGACCGTCGAGCTGCCGCCCGGTCCAGGGCTCACCGGTGTCGCAGCGGACGGGCGGTTGCGACTGACCGGCAGCGTGCAGGTGCACGGCCGGCGCATCGTCGCCGTACAGATGTCCTCGCTGAAAGCCAAACACCGCGTGGCTGCCTGGGTGCGTCTCCTCGCGGTCGCGGCGGCACGGCCCGAACTGGCGGTGGACGCGTTACTGATCGCCCCACCGGCAGCCGATGGCCAGGAGGTGACCACCTGCCACCTCGATCCGATGGTGCTGTGCGAGGGCGACCCGCAGGCGCTGTCCGGTGTGGCCTCCTCCCACCTCGGGGTGCTGCTCCGGTTGTGGCTGCGCGCGCACGTGGAAGCCGTACCGCTGCTGCCCGAGACCGCGCGCGCCCTCACGGCGGCACGGCGTCAGGACAGCGAGGATCCGGCCGGCTCCTCACAGGTGCGCACCGCGTGGGAGGGGCGCCCCCGTGGTCGCGGCCGACCGCGGGTCCCCGGCGACCGGGACGACCCCTACCTCGTGCAGGCGCTCGGTGCCGAGGTGGAGCTCGGCGCCCTGTTGGCGGCCCACCCCGGGCTCGAGGGCGAGGCCGCTGCGGTGTGGGAGCCGATCCTGGCCGCGGAGGTGGGCGCGTGACCGCCGTCCCCGCCTTCGACGCCGTCGGGGATCCTCTCCCCACGGGCTCGCTGGCGCTGGAGGCCAGCGCCGGTACCGGCAAGACCTGGACCCTGGCGGCCCTCACGGCCCGGGCGGTGGTGGAGACCGATCTCGAGCTGCCCGACCTGCTGCTGGTGACCTTCACCCGCGCTGCCACCGCGGAGCTGCGTGACCGTGTGCGGCGACGGCTCACCGATCTGGCCCGTGCGCTCGACCGGATGGAGGTCGCCGGTACGGCCCGGGAGGTAGAAGGTGACGCCCTCGTGCAGCGCATCGTCGCGGACGTGCGTGCGGCGGCCGACCCGGTCACCGAACGGCGACGCCGAGCGGATCGCGTCCAGCGCGCTCTCGCCCAGCTCGACGAGGCCACGATCGCCACGATCCACGGCTTCTGCCAGTCGATGCTGCACCACGCCGCGCTGGAGGCCGGCATCGACTTCGACGCGGTGCTGCTCGAGGATGACGCGGACCTCATCACCGAGGTCGTCGACGACCACCTCGCCCGGCAGCTGCGACCGGCCGATCCCGCGGCCATCCGTGCGCTGCAGCAGACCGGCGGGATCGATCGGATGCGGCTGGACGCGCTGGCCCGGGCCGTGGCGGGGCTGCCCTCCCTGCAGCTGCGCCCCCACGGCGGGGCGGCCTCCGGTGGGCACGTCCTCACCGGCGCTGCCGGGGAGGGCGGCGATCCTGGCGATGACGTGGCCGGTGACTTCGCGCTGTGGACCCGGGCCCTCGACCGCTTCCGGCGCAGGTGGGAGGATGGGGGACGGGAGCGGGCCCTCGCGTTGCCCGAGGAGCTGACCACCGCGGGTGCGTGGGAGAAGCCGGGCCAGCGCACCTTCACCGCGGGCGCTGCCGTCACCCAGCTCGAGCGGGTCGACAGCTGGCTGGCTCGTGACCATCCCCTGCCTGCGCCGCCGCCCCCGGCGGGCCGGGCCCTGCACCTCGCCGAGGCGCACCCCTACGCCTGGTTCTCCTCCGCGGCCCTTGCCAGCAAGCTCGCCGCGCCTCCCTCCGCCACCGTCCTGCCCTCGGGGAGCGCGCTGACCGAGGATCCCCTGGTCGCTGCCGCCGACGCCCTGTGGGCAGCCGTCCGCGCACCGGCGACCCGGTTCCTGCTGCGGACGGCCCGGCAGGTGTGGACCGAGCTCGACCAGCGCAAGCGCCAGCGCACGGTGCTCTCCTTCGATGACCTGCTGCGGCGCCTCGACCAGGCATTGCGTGAGCCGTCCACCCGCACCCAGGTCCGCCACGCGATCCGTCAGCGGTACCGCGTCGCGTTGATCGACGAGTTCCAGGACACCGACCCGATCCAGTGGCGCATCTTCAGCAGCGTGTTCGACGTCGACGAGCCCCTGATCCTCATCGGCGACCCCAAGCAGGCGATCTACGGCTTCCGCGGTGCGGATATCTCCACCTACGTCCGGGCCCGGGACAGCCGCACCGCGGCGGCCACCCTGCGCCACAACCACCGCAGCGACGGCACCTTCGTGGCCGCCTGCAACCGCCTGTTCGGGAGCCCCGGTGCCTTCGGCACGCCGGATATCCCCTACCACCAGGTCGAACCCGTGCAGGGCGACCGCCTCGTCGACCCGCAGGGTGCGGCGGCGCTCACCCTGCGCTTCCTCACCCGTGACATCGGTGGGGTCGGCCCACGCAGCGGAGGGCTGCTGACCAAGGGGTCCCTGGACCGCCGGCTGCCGACCGACGTCGCCGCCGTCGCCGTGCGACTGTTGGAGGGACCCGCCACGGTGCCGGGAGAGGACGGCAGCCCACGCGGCCTCGAGCCCCGGGACCTCGCCGTGCTGGTCCGCACCAACCGTCGCGCCCTGGCGGTGCAGGCCGCGCTGCAGACGGCGGGCGTCCCCGCGGTCATCCAGCGCGGTGGCAGCGTCTACGCCAGCGAGGAGGCGCAGGCCCTGCAGCGGCTGCTCGACGCCATGCTGCGACCGAGCTCCCAGCGTGCGGCCGTGGCCGCAGCCGCCAGCGTGCTCGGTGGGCGTGACGCCGCAGGGCTCGCGGCCGAGCTCGCGACCGCCGCCGACGACCTCGTCGACGGATCGGCCGCTGCCGGTCACCGCGCAGCGGCGGCAGCCGACCACGACCGGGAAGAGCCCGGCAGCTGGGACGGCTGGGTGGATGCGCTCAGCCGGTGGGGGGCACGGTGGTCCAGCCACGGTGTGCTCGCCGCGCTCCACGAGGCCCTGGAGGAGGACCGGGTCGCTGCACGTCTGCTCGTCCACGAGGACGGTGACCGGCGCCTCACCAACCTGCGCCACCTGCTGGAGTTGCTGCACACCGCGGAGCTCGCGGATGACCTGGCCCCTCACGCGTTGCTCGCATGGCTCGCGGCACGCCGTCAGGAGGCGGCTGAGGGCACGCCCGCCACCACCGATACCGAGTTGCGTCTGGAAGCGGACGCCGAGGCGGTGCGGGTCGTCACCGTCCACGGCGCCAAGGGCCTGCAGTACCCGGTGGTGCTGTGCCCCGACCTGTGGGATGGGCGCGAATCGGTGGACGAGGCCATCACCCGCTTCCACGACCCCGCGGTCGCGGACCCGGCCGAGGCCATCGCCCTCGACCTCGACGCCGATCGGGGGTCCGCATCCAAGCGCCGTAGCCTCGCCCTGGCGCGTGCCGAGAGCCGACGGGAGCAACTGCGGCTCGCCTACGTCGCCATGACACGTGCAGAGCACCGTGCCATCGTGTGGTGGGGTGCGGTCACCGGCGCTGCGACCTCGGCGCTGGCCAGCCTGCTGCACGCGCGCGACGAGACCGATCCGACGCGTCGGCTGGCGGCCGCCGAGCAGCGTGTGGCCGGGGCCAGCGACGCGGAGCTGCTCGTCGACCTCGAGGCGCTGGTCGACCCCGAGGACCGTGCCATCGGCATCGAGGTGGTCGACACGCTCCCGCCAGCGCCGCGCTGGCACCCGCACGTGGCGCCCGAGGAGGCGCTCGCGGCTCGTCGATGGACGCGCGGAGCCCTCGATCGCACGTGGCGGCGCACCAGCTTCACGGCCCTGGTCCGCCCGGTCGTGACCGGGCACACCGGCACCGCCGCGGCCGGGGTGTCGGTGGACGCGGGTCGGGACGTGGACGCGGCGCTTCACACCACCGAGCACGCGGGGTCCGACGTCCCCGCGCCCGAGGTGCCCCTCGGCCGCTTCCCCCGGGGTGCGGCGCCCGGCACCTTCCTCCACGATGTCCTCGAGCACCTCGACCTCACCCGGGCCGGTGCCCCATCCCACCTCGAGCCCGTGCTCATCGAGCAGGCCACGCGCCACGGCATCGACCCCGCCCTCCTGCCGCAGGTGGCCGCGGGGCTCGAGCTGGCCGTGGGCACCGGGCTGGGCCCGGCGCTCGGTGACGTGCGGCTGGCTGACCTGCATCCCGGCGACCGCCTCAACGAGCTGCGCTTCGAGCTGCCCCTGGCCGGTGGCGCGGCGGCCGAGGGCGGGCCGGTGTCCCTGCCCCGCCTCGGTCGGCTGCTCGCCGGGAGCGCCGACCCGCTGATCGCCGCCTACGCGGCACAGCTGGATGACCCGGCCTTGGCCGTGCCCGTGCGCGGCTACCTGAACGGCAGCATCGACCTGCTGGCACGGCTGCCGGACGGGCGTTTCCTGGTGGCGGACTACAAGTCCAACTGGCTCGGTGACCACACCGGCAGGTCCGTGGCGCACGACTACCGCCCGGCGGCGCTCGAGGACGTCATGCACGCTCACCACTACGTCCTGCAGGGCCTGCTCTACCTCGTCGCGGCGCACCGGTTCCTGCGCTGGCGTGTGGCCGACTACGACCCGGCGCACCACCTGGCCGGGGCCGGCTACCTGTTCCTGCGTGGCATGGTGGGCGCGCCGGACGCGAGCACCGGGGTGGTGGTGCTGCACCCGGAGCCTGAACTGCTGGTGGCGCTCAGCAGGGAGCTCGACGGAGGTGACGCATGAGCACGACGACGGAGCAGGCCGGCCCGCCCTCCCTGCCGGTGGACGGGGAGGAGGCCGCGGCGGGTCTCGCCGCCTTCGTCGCGGCCGGTGTCATCCTCCCGGCGGAGCTACGTCTGGCCCACCGGATCGCGCGGATCGCTGACGACGAGGGCGTCGAGACCGTGCTGGCCATCGCGCTGGCGTTGCGTGCACCCCGTACCGGTCACGTGTGTGTGGAGCTCGACCGGGTCGCCGCCCAGGTCGCCGTGGAGCCGACGCCGGCGATGCCCGGCGGTGACCTCGACCTCGCCGACAGGGTCGCCGCACTGCCATGGCCCGAGCCGGGCGCCTGGCAGCGACGGTTGGTCGCGGGGCCAGCTGCGCGCAGCGCCGGTCGCGATCGCAGCAGGGATGCCACACCGTTGGTGTTGGACGCGGGGCGGCTGTACCTGGACCGTTACTGGCGGTACGAGGTAGGCCTCGCGGACGCGCTGGCGGCGCGGGCCCACGAGCCGGCCGAGATGGTCGACCCCGCCGCGGCCACCGGTTGGCTCGATGCGCTCTTCGGGGCGGGCGAGGGCCTCGACCGTCAACGGCTCGCGGCAGCGGTCGCGTTGACCCGCCGGCTGATGGTGCTGGCAGGTGGTCCGGGTACCGGCAAGACCTACACCGTCGCGCGGGTGCTGGCCGTGCTCCACCTGGCGGCCCGCGCCCGGGGACAGCAGCCGCCCCAGGTCGCACTGGCGGCGCCGACGGGCAAGGCCGCCGCACGTCTGGCTGCGTCCTTGCAGGGCTCCCTGCCGGGGCTCGATGTCCCCGAGGAGGTCAGGGAGGCGCTGTCGCGCACGGATGCGGTGACGATCCACCGCCTGTTGGGGGTGCAGCGCGACTCCTCGACGCGCTTCCGCCACGATCACCGGGCGCCGCTGCCGCACGACGTCGTGGTCGTCGACGAGGCGTCGATGGTGTCCCTGCCGCTGATGGCCAAGCTGGTGGACGCCGTACGTGCCGACGCGCGGCTGCTGCTGCTGGGCGACCGCGACCAGCTGGCGTCGGTCGAGGCGGGCGCGGTGCTCGGCGACATCTGTGGGCCCCACGGCAGCCGGCCCGTGCTGCAGCTGTCCGCTCCCGCGGTGGCGGCCCTCGATCCGCTGGTGGGTGGGGCGTTGGCTGCCGAGGTGGAACCTGCGGGGCGTCCGGGCATCGGCGACGTGGTGGTCCGGCTCAGCCGCTTCCGGCGGTTCGATGCCGAGGGCGGGATCGCACGCGTCGCAGCCGCGATCCAGCGGGGCGAGTCCGAGGTTGCCGAGCTCCACCCGTCGGGCGCGAGCGCACAGGTGCGCCGTGTCGATCCGGTGACCGATCCCGGTGCGCGGCGCCGGGTCGTGGCGATGGCCACCGACGCCTACGCGCAGGTGGTCAGGACCGCACGGGAGGGACACCCGCCCGCTGAGGTGCTCGCCGAACTGGAACGGATCCGCGTGCTGTGCGCCCACCGGCGCGGACCCGACGGTGTCGATCGGTGGAACGCCGCCATCGCTGCAGCGCTCGCGGCCCGCAGCGACGGGGACGGCTCGGACCGTCGCTTCCCCGTGGGCCGACCGCTGCTGGTGACCGAGAACGATCGCGCGTTGCGTCTGGCCAACGGCGACGTCGGCGTCGTCGTGCCCGATCCCGGCGCCCCCGAGCGCAGCGTGGTCGCCTTCGCGGCGGACGGGGGCGGCGTGCGGCTGCTCAGCCCCGCACGGCTCCCCGCGCACGAGCCCACCTACGCGATGACCATCCACAAGAGCCAGGGCTCGCAGTTCCAGCACGCTGTGGTGGTGCTCGGGGAGCGCAGCTCACCGCTGCTGACCCGGGAACTGGTCTACACCGCGATCACCCGGGCGATCGGGCAGGTCACGGTGCTGGCCGGCGACGCCGCCCTGGATCAGGCCCTGGCGCGCCCCGTCCAGCGGGCCTCGGGGCTCGGTGCCCGGTTGTGGCAGGACACCCGGACCCTCGACGGGCCGCAGGGCCCCCCTCCGGATGCCGCGCTGCGGACCTGACCGGTCCGCGACGGCACGGGTCCACCGGTGCCGTGCACGGGCCCCGGGGCACCATGACGGGATCACATGGCGCCCGGTGACCGACCGCACGCGCCGTCGCGTCAGCTGCGGGACGCGGGGCGCGGTGTGCTATGACAGGGTCCGGACGCCCAGTGGTCACGGGCCGGCGGATCGGGGGTGTGCATGTCGCGTCGCATGTCGCCGGCCGATGCGGTGTGGTACCTCGGTGAGAACCGCGCGAACCCGATGACGATCTCCTCGATCATGTGGTTCGACCGGCCGCTGGACCTCGAGCTGCTGCGCGCCCGGTTGCAGGAACGGCTGCTCGACCGCCACCCGATCCTGCGGCAGCGCATCGTGCCTGCGCGGCTCCCCGGGCTGATGCCGCTGTGGGTGGACGACCACGACTTCGACCTCGACCAGCACATCCGCGAGGACCGACTGCCCGCCCCGGGTGACCAGGCCGTGCTCCAGGAGTGGTGCAGCGAGGAGCGCACGATCCCCCTGGATCGCTCCCGACCCCTGTGGCACGTCAGCGTGCTCCAGGGCTACCGCGGCGATGGTTGTGCGGTGCACGTGCGCATCCACCACAGCATCGGCGACGGGTTGGCCATGCTGGCGCTGTTGCTGACCATCGTGGACGAGTTCGACCCGCTGACCAGCACCGTGCGGGACCGCTCCGTGGCTGCACTGGTCAGCAACGCCATCGGTGCAGGGACGCAGCTGTTCGGCAAGGCGGCGCACCTCGCGCTGCACCCGGGCGAGCTGCCTGAGCTCGCCCGTGATGGTGCCCGGATGGCCGAGTGGGCAGGTCGCCTGCTGGCGCCGCAGATGGTGCAACGCAGCGTGTTCCAGGGCACGCCCGAGGGGACCAAGCGCATGGCCTGGGACCCGGAGGGCTTCGAGCTCGCCGAGGCCAAGCGCATCGCGCGGCGCAACGAGGCCACGGTCAACGACGTGATGATGACGGTGATGAGCGGTGCGCTGCACCGCTACCTCGCCGACCGTGACGCGCTGGTCGACGACGTCGCCATGATGATCCCGGTCAACCTCCGTGCGCCCGATCGGCCGCTCCCACGCACCCTGGGCAACCGCATCGGGCTGTTGCCCGTGCAGCTGCCCGTGGCCGACGCCGACCCGCGGGCACGGCTGCTGCTCCTGCAGCGCCGGATGCAGGAGCTGAAGGACTCCCCGGCGCCGGTGGTCTCGCGCCTGCTGATGGTCACCACCACCATGTTCACACCCGTCGTCGAGCGGGGCATCCACCGCATCAACCAGCTGCGCTCCACCGGGGTGTTGACCAACGTGCCCGGACCCCAGCTGCCGCTGCACATCGGCGGCGCGCAGCTGCTCGGCACGATCGGCTGGGGTGGGATGACCGCCCACCTCAACCTCAGTGCCGCCTTCGTCAGCGTCAACGGCAGCATCTTCCCGGGTCTGGTCACCGACATGGCCATCACCCCCGACCCGGAGCGGGTCCTCGCGCACGTCGCCGCGGAGTGGGAGCAGGTGGTCGCCGAACTGGGAGCGTGAGCTGGAGCTACAGCGAGCCCTCTGCCAGCCGCCGGCGGACCTCCACCGCGCGCTCGCGCAGGGCGTCGAGATCCTTCAGCCGGTCAAGGGTGTGGAACTGCCGGCCCATGCGGTGGTTGCCTGCCAGTACCGCGCGGTTGCGATCGAGGACGTCCCAGTACAGGGTGGTGAAGGGACAGGCGTCCTCGCCGGAGCGTGCGGCGCGGTCGTACCGGCACCCGGTGCAGTGGTCGCTCATGCGGTCGATGTAGGCGCCACCGGAGACGTAGGGCTTGGTCGACATCCGCCCCCCATCGGCGAAGGTGCCCATCCCGATCACGTTGGGGACCATCACCCACTCGTAGGCGTCGATGAAGGCGCCCTGCATCCACGCGGTGAGGGCCCGCGGATCGACCCCGGCGCTGGTGGCCAGGTTGGCCAGGATCATCAGCCGCTGGATGTGGTGGGCGTAGGCGTGGTCGTGGATCGACCGGACCGTATCGGCCACACAGGCCATGTCGGTCGGGGCCGTACCGGTGAACGCCGGGGGGACGGGCAGGTCCGCGCCGAGGGTGTTCTCCTCCAGCCAGCCCGGCATCCACCGGTGGTAGACCCCCCAGATGAACTCCCGCCACCCCAGGATCTGACGGATGAAGCCCTCCACGGCGTTGAGGGGGGCGTGGCCTGCGTGGTAGGCGTCCTCGGCGGCCTCGATGACCTCGCGAGGGTGCAGGAGGCCGAGGTTGAGGGCGTGGGACAGCAGGGAGTGGTTGAGCGACCAGGCACCGGTGACCATCGCGTCCTGATGGTCGCCGAAGCGTGGCAACGCCTCGGAGACGAAGTGGCGCAGCCGCGCCAGCGCACGCCGCCGGGTCGTCGCCCAGGTGCCGTCAGGGGGTGCCCCGTAGAGTCCCTCCGGAAGCCAGTGCGCCAGGGTGTCACGGTCGATGTCGTCGAGCTCGGAGCGCACCGGGCGCGGCGCGTGATCGGCCAGGTCGTCGGTGGGCGGCTCGCGGTTGTCGTGGTCGTAGTTCCAGCGCCCGCCGATCGGCTCCTCACCCTCCATCAGCACGCCGGTGGCGCGGCGGCGCCAGCGGTAGAAGTCCTCCATCCTCACCCGCTGACGATCACCGGCCCAGTCCTCGAAGTCGCGCCAGTGGCACAGGAAGTGGTCGTTGTCCACCACCTCGACATCGAGATCGTCGAGGAGCCGGCGGCCGGGCAGGCTGGCGGGCTCCATGGCCCGCACCTGGCTCGGTGCGTGCTCGGCCACGTGCGACGCGAACCCGGCCCGCATGCTCTCGGCATCACGCAGATCGACCGCATAGCCACGGTCCTCGAGCTCGGCAGCGAAGTGGCGGATCGCGGAGACGACGAGGTGGGCCTTCTGGACGTGCCAGCGGCGTTCGGTCAGCTTCGCGGTGCTGACCACGAGCAGCACCCGGGTGTCCGCAGGGGAGCTGCCCTGCAGATGCGCGAGGTCGACGTTGAGCTGGTCGCCGAAGACCCACACCGTCCGCATGCGTGCTCCAGTCCGTCGGCTGAGATATTACCTATGCGTTCATACATGCCTGCTGCGCGCTGAGCGCCGGTACGCGAGGGCCTGCCACCCGCCGGCCGGCCTCGCCCCGCTCCACGGCTAGGGCCACAGCTCTCGACCAGGCAGGGCCGCGCGTCCTGGAACTGTCAGGGCCGAGCGGGTCGCGGGACCTTCGGCAGCAGCCTAAGGCCGGTCGGCGGTGTGGCCCGGTCGGTGACACCGACAACGCTGCGCCGACATCCGGATGGTGGGCCTGCTTGACTGCCGAGCGGGAGAATGCCGGAGCC
>JAWLFQ010000142.1:0-3600 GCA_041685505.1 Nitriliruptoraceae bacterium | reverse complement strand
ATCCCCGAACGACGAAAAGCGCCCCGAAGGACGCTCAACGCTGAAACACAGTACTTACAACCGCCCCTTGACCGAGGAACTCGGGAAAGGGTGCCACGTGCGCGAGGGGGGACTTGAACCCCCATGTCCGTAAGGACACACGGCCCTCAACCGTGGGAGCGCCGTTCTACCCTGTTGTCAGGCGCCACGCGAGTTGAGCATCGTGGGGGTGTCGTCCGTCACGTGCGGTGAGGACGTCGGGGCGGCTGGGGTTGCCTCGGGGTTGGTGTGGCGGCAGGGTCTGCGGGTCCTTGAACGTGCGAAGCCCCCGGTCACGTCTTGGCGGACGACCGGGGGCTCCTGGCTGCATGGTGGTGCAGCGATGTTGACGGTAAGCCCTGACCCTGCCCGCGTCGAGTCTGAGCTCCGTGCTGGCTCGCTGGTGTGCCCGTCGTGCGACGTCGGAAAGATCGGCCCGTGGGGGTGGGCACGAGAACGTCCGGTCGGGCGGGGACGGCGACGGCAGCGGGTGCGTCCCCGCCGGGGTCGTTGCCGGGGCTGCGATGTGACGCATGTGCTGTTGCCGGTGTCGATGCTGCTGCGGCGCGCTGACTGGGTGGAGCTGATCGGTCGGGCGTTGGAACTCAAGGTTGCGGGGTGGGGGCAGCGGCCGATCGCGGCGAGGGTCGGGGTGTCGCGTTCGACGGTGCGCGGCTGGCTGTCACGGTTCGGTGAGGTCGCTGAGAAGGTCCGGGCGCATCTGGTGCGGTGGACGTTGTGGCTCGATCCGGGTCTGGTCCGGATCGAGCCGTCTGGCAGCTCGCTGGGTGACGCTCTCGTGGCGATCGCCGCGGCGGGCGGTGCAGCGGCCAACCGGTTCGGGATCGGGTGCCGGTGGCAGTTCGCGTCCGCGGCGACCGGGGGCAGGTTGTTGTGCAACACGACCTCGCCCTTCCCGGGACCGTGGATGGGCTGAACGCTCCTCTCGACATCCGAGATGAGGAGCAACGGAATGGAAGACCCGAGACGGCGCGAGATCGCGCTGTTCCGTTATGGACTGATCCGTGAGCCGGCCGACCCCGCGCTCACCCCGGCCCAGCGGGGCCGGCTCGTGCGGCAGCTCGCGGGTCGGGAACATCGCGGTCCGGATGGTGAGTGGAAGCTGGTCGGCCGCTCCACGTTGGACCGGTGGATCCGTGCCTACCGGGCTGGCGGGTTCGATGCGCTGGTCCCTGCCGTGCGGCGACGTGAGCCGTTGTCTGATGTTGAGCTGCTCGATCTGGCGGTCAGGCTCAAGCGGGAGAACCCGGCCCGGACCGCGACCCACATCGTGGAGCTGATCGTCACCGAACTCACCGGCCAAGGCCGGCAGGTCCCCTCGGATCGGACCGTGCAACGACACTTCGCCCGGCTGGGGTTGAACGTCCGCCCAGACGGCAGTCCGCCGGAGGTGTTCGGCCGGTTCGAGGCCGCAGCCGTCAACGACCTGTGGGTCGGGGACGTCGCTCACGGGCCGAGGGTCGCAGGTCGCAAGGCGTTGCTGTTCGCGTTCATGGACGATCACTCGCGGTTGATCGTCGGTCACCGGTGGGGCCGGCACGAGGACGTGCTCCGCCTCGAGGCCGCGTTGCGGCGCGGGATCGCGTCCCGTGGAGTTCCGGACCGGATCTATGTCGACAACGGTTCGCCGTTCGTGTCGCATCAGCTGCAACGGATCTGTGCGGTGCTCGGGATTCGGCTCGTGCACTCAAGGCCCGGCCGGCCGCAAGGACGCGGGAAGATCGAACGGTTCTTCGCGACCGTCAGAAGCCAGTTCCTGGTCGAGATCGACGACGACCAGATCGACAGCCTGTCGCGGCTCAACGATCTGTTCGGCGCCTGGGTCGAGACCCGCTATCACCACCGGACCCACAGCGAAACCGGCCAGTCGCCGTTGGTCCGGTTCACCGCCGCCGGGGTCCCCGACGTGCCCAGCGCCGCTCAGCTGCGTGAGGCGTTTCTGTGGTCCGAGACCCGCACCGTCACCAAGACCGGACAGGTGTCGTTGCATGGCAACCGCTACGAGGTCGACGCGGTCCTGGTCGGCCGTCGAGTGCAGCTGGTGTTCGACCCGTTCGATCTGACCCACCTGGAGGTCCGCCACGACGGCCGGCCCTTCGGGACCGCGGTCCCGCACGAACTGAAGGTCCACGTGCACCCCAAAGCGACCGCGGAGCCGCCCGAACTCCTCGACGGCATGACCGCGACCGGGATCGACTACCTCGCGCTGATCGAGGCAGAGCACCGCCAGGCCACCGGTCGGTCCATCAACTTCGCCGACCTCGCCGGCGATGACCAGGAGGTTGGCCGATGAGCATCGACAAGCTGCGCTCCCACTACGGGCTGTCGGCCACGCCGTTCTCCCGCGGAATCGCCCCGTCACAGATCTTCCAGGCCCGCAGCCACAAAGAAGCGGTTGCCCGGTTGCGTTGGCTCATCGATGAGACCGCGATCGGGGTCATCACCGGCGAGGTCGGTGCCGGCAAGACCCTGGCCGCCCGCGCATGCGTCGCGACCCTCGACACCTCCCGGTTCTCGATCGTGTATCTGTCCAACCCCATGGTCGGTGCTCGCGGGATCCACCATCACCTGGTCACCGCCCTGGGTGAGACCCCGAAGTTCCACCGGCCCGCACTGATCGCCCAAACCGCCGATCTGCTCGCGACCGAGACCGAAGAACGCCGCAAGACCGTCGTACTCATCGTCGACGAGGCGCATCTGCTCTCCAGCGAACAGCTCGAGCAGCTGCGGCTGCTCACCAACACCGACATGGACTCGCGCTCATCGCTCGGGCTGGTCCTGCTCGGCCAACCCACCCTGCGACGACGCTTGAAGCAAGGCCACTTCGCTGCGCTCGATCAACGCATCGGACTGCGGTTCCACCTCGACGGGCTCCCACTGGCCGAGACCGCCGACTACATCGCCCACCACCTGGCCCTGGCAGGACGGACCGACACGTTGTTCTCCGACGACGCGATCGCGCTGATCCACCAGACCTCCCGCGGGATCCCCCGCGCGATCAACAACCTCGCCGTCCAAGCCCTAATCGCGGCCTACGCCGAGACCAAAGGGATCGTCGACGAATCGGCCGCCCGCGCCGCGGTCACCGAGACCGCCGGTGAATGACTACGACGACGTCCTCGATCTCCGACCGATGCGTGACCACCACAGCAGCCACGTGATCGAACAAGCACTCGCCACGCTCGGCCAACTCCGCGGCCTCGACGCCGAGCACCCCGCTGTCCGCCTGCATCTGCTGACCAGCCTCACCAGCCAGACCCAAGCGCTGCTGCCCGACACCATGCTCGACGCCGACGGCCTCGGCTACCACCTCAACGAGATCATCGTCCTACTCGACCTCGGATGACCACACCACCCCGCGCCCCCGCCTACGGCGGGGGCGCACCCCTGCGCACCCCCAAGCCGTCCTCACCCAAGATGACGCGACCATCCTCAACGAACATGGCGCCTCACACCAAGCTCGCACGGTGGCAACGCATCTACCACTGCACCAGCTGCGGCCTCACCCTCGACCGAGACGTGAACGCCGCACGCAACATCGCCGCGGAAGGCCAACGCCTC
>JAWLFQ010000061.1:11849-14886 GCA_041685505.1 Nitriliruptoraceae bacterium | reverse complement strand
CGTGTGCAGCGCGTGCCGCAAGCTGCCGGAGTGTTTCGGGCGACTGTTCTGCCCCCGACGCGACCTCGCGTAGGACGCGACCTCGCGTAGGACGCGACCGGGCGTCGGACGCGACCAGGGCGCAGGTCAGTGCTTCTGCGCCTCGAACCAGGTCGCTCCCACGGCGCTGTCGACCACCAGCGGTACCGCGAGCTCCACCACCCCGCTGAGGGTCTCCTCCACAAGGCGCCGGGTGTCGTCCACCTCGTCGTCGGCGACCTCGAGGATCACCTCGTCGTGGACCTGGAGCAGCTGCTGTGCCCCCAGCCCGCTGCGCGCCAGCGCTGCCGCCAACTCGATCATCGCCAGCTTGATCACGTCAGCCGCGGTCCCCTGGATCGGCGCGTTGAGAGCCATCCGCTCCGCCATCTGCCGCCGGTTGCGGTCATCGGCACGCAGGTCGGGCAGGTAGCGACGTCGCCCGAACATCGTCGTGGTGTAGCCGTCGCGGGTGGCATCGGCCACCGCCTGGTCCAGGAAGGACCGCACCCCGGGGAACCGCTCGAAGTAGGCATCGACGATGGCGCCCGCCTCCTGCGCACCGATCCCGAGCTGCTGGGCCAGCCCGTAGGACGTCAGCCCGTAGGCGAGGCCGTAGTTGACCGCCTTCGCGCGGTCGCGCAGGGCGCCGTCGACCTGCCCGAGCGGCACCTCGAACACCTTGGCCGCGGTGGTGGCGTGGATGTCCTCGCCCGAGGCGAAGGCCGCGAGCAGGCCCTCGTCGCCGGAGAGGTGGGCGAGGATGCGCAACTCGATCTGTGAGTAGTCCGCCACGAGCAGCTGGTCGAAACCCTCCCCGGCCACGAAGGCGCGCCGGATCTCGCGCCCCTCCGAGCGACGCACGGGGATGTTCTGCAGGTTGGGATGGGAGGAGGACAGGCGACCGGTGGCGGCGATGGTCTGCGACAGGGTGGTGTGGATGCGGCCGGTCTGCGGGTCGATCAGGGGCGGGAGCGCATCGACGTAGGTGCTCAGCAGCTTGGACACCTCCCGCCACTCGAGGATGGCCGGGACGATCGGATGGGCATCCGCCAGCGCGCCGAGCGCCTGGGCGTCGGTCGAGTAGCCGGTCTTGATCCGACGCGTCCGGGGCAGGCCCAACTCCTCGAACAGCACCTGCTGCAGCTGCGGGCCCGAGCCGACGTTGAAGCTGCGGCCGGCGTGGTCCTGGACCTCCTGCTCCAGCTCGCGCACCCGCGCGGCCAGTCGCTGCCGGATCTCGGTCAGCACGTCCCGGTCGACCGCGATCCCCGTCCGCTCCATCCCCGCCAACACCGCAGCCAGCGGCAGCTCGATGCGGTCGTGGAGGTCGCGCTGTGCCCGGTCGTCCAGTGCCGCGCCGAGGTGGTCGGCCAGCGCCAGCACCGCGGCCACCGCCAGCCCACGGCGTGCCACGGCTGCGTCGTCCTCCACCGCCAGACTGAGCTGATCGGACCCCTGCCCGGCGTGTGACGGCTCCAGGGACCTGCCGAGCTCCTGGGTGGCGAGGCGCTCGAGCTCGAAACTGCGCTGCTCGGGAGCGAGCAGGTAGGCGGCGAGCTCGGTGTCCAGCGCGAGCCCGGCGACCGTCCAGCCACGGCTGGCCGCCGCATGATCCAGCAGCTTGGCATCGTGGGTGACGATCGCGCGATCCGGGTCCGCGAGCAGCGCGGAGATGGCCGCCAGGTCCTCCTCGGACAGCGCCGAGAGCTCGGCGCTGACCGGATCACGTTCCCGCGCGGCGAGCGCGATGGCCGTCCACCGCACGTGCGGGATGCGGCCCTCGCAGGTGGCCAGCACCGCGATGTGGCCCTGTGCCTCCTGCAGCCAGGCGGCGGCCCCGTCGCGCGCCAGTGCGGTGGGCGTCACATCGACCGGCGGCGCCGCCTGCGGGCTCTCCCCCAGCAGCATCGACGGCAGACGGTCGTAGAGGGCGCGGAACTCGAGGGTCGCGAACAGCTCGCGTACCGCGGTCGGGTCGGGGTCGGGTGGCTGTACCGCGTTCGGATCGAGCTCCACCTCGACGTCGCGACGCAGGGTCATCACCCGGCGGTTGAGCTCCACCTGGTCGCGGTGCTCGGCCAGCATGGCAGGCACCTTCTTGCCACCGACCTCGTCGAGCCGCTCGTAGACCTCGTCGATCCCCCCGAAGGTGTGCAGCAGCTTGGCCGCGGTCTTGTCCCCCACCCCGGGCACGCCCGGCAGGTTGTCGGAGCTGTCGCCGCGCAGTGCCGCCAGCTCGACGTAGCGCTCGGGCGGCACGCCGTAGCGCTCCTCGACCGCCTCGGGTGTCATCTCGGCGAGCTCGCTGATACCGCGCAGGGTGTAGAGCACCGTGAGATCCTCGTCCACCAGCTGCATCGCGTCACGATCGCCGGTGACGATGTAGGCCCGCGCGCCGCTGGACACCACGTCCGAGGCCAGGGTCGCGAGCACATCGTCGGCCTCCACCCCTTCGACCTCGACGGTGGCGACGTCCAGGGCCGCCAGCACCTCCTTGATGAGGTCAACCTGGGGGCGGAACTCCTCCGGCGGTGCGGCCCGGTTGGCCTTGTACTCGGGGAAGGCCGCGGTGCGCTCGGTGTCACGGCCGCGGTCGAAGGCCACGATCACCGCGTCCGGCCGACGGTCCTCCAGCAGCTTCAACAGCATCGAGGTGAAGCCGTAGACCGCGTTGGTCAGCTGACCGGTGGCGGTGCGCAGGGTGTCCGGCAGCGCGTGGAAGGCACGGTAGGCCAGGGAGTGGCCGTCGAGGAGCAGGACGGTGCGCTGGTCGGCCACGGGAAGCTCCTGCTCGTGGGGGGCGTTGCGAGCCTAGTGAGCGCCTCCTATCCGCCACGACGCCGTACCTTCGAGGTCGCGAACGCCGCCCGCCGTGCGGTGAAGCCCGCACGCGGCAGGTCGCGTGCCCGTCCGATACCCCACCGAGCAGACCACCCCGAGGTCCCATCGTGTCCGAGACCGTCTCCGAGACCAGCAACGTGATCGACGTGGACAGCGCCACCTTCGAGCAACAGGT
>JAWLFQ010000061.1:0-11749 GCA_041685505.1 Nitriliruptoraceae bacterium | reverse complement strand
CCCACCGAGCAGACCACCCCGAGGTCCCATCGTGTCCGAGACCGTCTCCGAGACCAGCAACGTGATCGACGTGGACAGCGCCACCTTCGAGCAACAGGTGCTGGCAGCCTCGCACGAGCGCCCCGTCATCGTGGACTTCTGGGCCGCGTGGTGCGGCCCGTGCCGACAGCTCACGCCGATGCTGGAACGGGCCGTGGCCGCCCAGCAGGGCCGCGTCCTGCTCGCCAAGGTCGACGTCGATGCCAACCAGGACCTCGCGGCCCGCTACCGGGTCCAGGGGATCCCACAGGTGGTCGGCTTCCGCGACGGGGTGGCTGTCGCCCAGTTCACGGGCGTCCAGCCCGAGCCGCGGATCGCGTCCTTCATCGAGGACCTGCTCCCCACCGCAGCCGACCAAGCCGTGGCGCGTGCCCGCGCGAGCTCCGGGCCCGCGGCGATCGCCGAGCTCGAGCGCGCGCTGGAGCTCGATCCCGCCCACCGTGAGGCCGCCATCGGTCTGGCCGAGCACCTGCACACCGCAGAGCCCGACCGCGCGCTGTCGCTGCTGGCTCCCCACCGTCCCGATCCGGCCGCTGAGGCCCTGGCGACCCGCATCGAGCTGGCGCAGGCCGGCGGTGACATCGACGCGCTGCGCTCCCAGGTGGCCGACGGCGGGGACGGCGCCGACCTGTTGGCACTGGGCCGGGCGCTGGCGGCCCAGGGCACCTACGAGGAGGCGATCGACCGGCTGCTCGAAGCCGTCGCCCTCGGTGGCGAGGTCCGTGAGCCGGCCCGCGAACAGCTCGTGCGCCTGTTCGGGATGCTCGGCGACGACGATCCGGTGGTCAGGGCCGCGCGGCCGCGGCTGGCACGGGCGTTGTACTAGCGGTCACACGACGCCAACGCGGACGAAACCTGCCTGCAACGCGGCGTCCGTAGGGTTCGCACCGTCATCCGCCAGTGACACCGGCGGGGTCTCCAGGCCCCGTCACCGGATCCCGGGTGGAGCTTCCACCTCTCCCTCTCCCGCCGGTCGTTCCACCCGGGATCCTCTCTCAACCGGCAGCCAGCCGGCCGGCGGCACCGCGCGGCACGCGGCTCACGCTCCGGCCAGCCGCTCGATGATCTGCTCGGCGACCTGGCGCATCGTGAGCCGGCGCTCCATCGCCTGACGCTGCACGAAGCGGAAGGCGTCGCCCTCGCTCATCTGCTCGCGTTCCTGGAGCAGCCCCTTGGCGCGCTCGACCAGCTTGCGGGCCTCCAGGCGGCCCTGCAGGTCGTCGACCTCCCGCTCGAGACCGGACAGGTCCCGGAAGCGGCCGGCGGCGATCTCGACGGCGGGGAGTAGGTCGTGCTTCTGGAAGGGCTTGACGAGGTAGGCCATCGCGCCGGCCCGCCGCGCCTGCTCGACGAGGTCACGCTGGCTGAAGGCGGTGAGCATCAGGATCGCGCTCAGCCGCTCCGTGGCGATCTCCTCGGCGGCCTGGATGCCATCCATCACCGGCATCTTGACGTCCAGGATCACCAGATCGGGGCGCAGTTCACGGGTGAGCCTGACGGCCGAGGCACCGTCGGCGACCTCGGCGACAACCTCGAAGCCCTCCTCCTGCAGCATCTCCTTGAGGTCGAGACGGATCAGGGCCTCATCCTCGGCGATGAGTACCCGGGTGGGGGTCTCGTCCCGATCCGGGGCCGGCTGCGGCTGCACGGGGTCCTGCCCGGCGTCAGCATCGCTCACGTGTGGTCCCCTCCGGATGGCATGGCCAGGTCACGGCTCTGGGTGTGGCGGGGCTGCGTGCTGCCACCCACCCCCGCTCGGGCTGGACCCTCGTCACGGTTCCAGGCGATCGCAAGCTAGCGGCGGGGGTGGGTGGCACCAAACGTCGCCGAGACCTGGGTACCCCCGGTGGGACTCGAACCCACAAGCCCGCAAGGGCAGACGATTTTGAGTCGTCCCTGTATGCCAGTTCCAGCACGGGGGCGTGGACGGTCCGAGCACCGACGTGGCCGCCGCTCGATCCGCTCACAGCCTAGCGCCCACGCACCTGCGGCTGCCGGTCGGCCGGAGAGGTGACGTTCGCCTGTTGCACGGGCGTCCGTTATGGTGACGCTCCGCATCCCCATCACCGAGCCCGCCACAGCTCGGGAGACGCATGCGTCGGGTAGCCCCGACGTCGCCCCGGCAGGGCAGCCGGCTCCCCACTCTGGCGCGAGCTCGCGCCCGTGCAGCGGGTGAAGCCGATCGAGCCGGAGGTCCCGACCACGTGGCGTTCTTCACGGAGTATCTCGCTGACCCGTCGACCCGGAGTGCGCTGCTCGACCAGACCCTGGAGCACATCTATCTGACCGCGGTGCCGGTGCTGATCGCCGTCATCGTGGGTCTGGCGCTGGGGATCACCGCCCACCGGTCGCCGCAGTTGCGCTCGCCGATCATCAGCGTGGTCTCGACCTTCCTGACCATCCCGTCGCTGGCCCTGTTCGCCATCCTGATCCCCATCGTCGGCATCGGGGCCATGCCGGCAATCATCGCCCTGACGCTCTACGCGCTGCTGCCGATCGTGCGCAACACCGTGTCCGGGCTGTTCTCGGTCGACCGCGCGGTGGTCGAGTCCGCCAAGGGGATGGGCATGAGCGCCACGATGCGCCTGTGGAAGATCGAGCTGCCCAACGCCTGGCCGGTGATGCTCGCCGGGGTCCGGGTCGCGACCCTGCTGACCGTGGGCATCGCCGCCATCGCCGCGCTGGTCGGTGGTCCCGGACTGGGGCAGGAGATCTTCACCGGCATCCGCCGCATCCCCGCCACCGGCTCCCTGGAATCCTTGCTGGGCGGCACCATCGCCATCGTCGTGCTGGCGATCCTCTTCGACCTGCTGTACCTGGCCATCGGCCGTCTGACCATCCCGAGGGGTATCCGTGAGTGACGTGACCAACGCCCAACCCGCCTCCCTGGGGGAGGACGCCGACACCGAACACATCATGATCGAGCTCCAGGAGCTGACCAAGCGCTTCCCGGGGCAGGAGACGCCGGCGGTCGACCGCCTGGATCTCAAGATCCCCAAGGGCGAGATCGTGGTGTTCGTCGGCCCGTCGGGCTGTGGCAAGACCACCAGCCTGAAGATGATCAACCGGATCATCGAGCCGAGCTCGGGGCACATCATCATGGATGGTGAGGACGTCACCACCATCGACCCGAACCAGCTCCGGCGTCGGATCGGCTACGTGATCCAGCAGATCGGGCTGTTCCCGCACATCCGTGTCGGTGACAACGTCGCGACCGTGCCGAACCTGCTCGGGTGGGACAACGACCGCACCGAGGCCCGGGTCGACGAGCTGCTCGACGTCGTCGGCCTGCCGCCCGACCAGTACCGCGAGCGGTTCCCCAAGGAGCTGTCCGGGGGGCAACGCCAGCGCGTCGGTGTCGCCCGCGCACTGGCGGCCGACCCGCCGGTGCTGCTGATGGACGAGCCCTTCGGGGCGATCGACCCGATCACCCGCACCCGACTGCAGAACGAGTTCCTGCGCCTGCAGGACGAGCTGCAGAAGACGATCTGCTTCGTCACCCACGACATCGACGAGGCCGTCAAGATGGGTGACCGCATCGCCATCCTCAAGGAGGGGTCACGGGTCGCGCAGTTCGCCACACCCGAGGAGATCCTCACCAACCCGGCCAACGACTTCGTCGAGGACTTCGTCGGCACGGGTGCGACCCTCAAGCGGCTCAAGCTCACACGGGTGCGCGAGGTGGAGCTCACCGATGCGCTGGTGGGCACCATCGACGAGGACCGCAACGAGCTGCGCCGTCGCTTCGAGGACAGCGAGTGGACCGCGATGCTGCTGCTCGACCGGGACCGCAAGCCACTGCGGTGGCTGCGCGGCACCGACCTGCGCAGCGACCGACCCATCACCGAGGTCGGGGTACGTGCCCGTGCGATCGTCGAGCCCCAGGCCACGCTGTCCGACGCTCTCGAGGAGATGCTGCTCGGAGCCGCGGGTGTGGCGATCGTGGTGGACCGTCGGGGCGGCTTCGAGGGCCTGCTCGACGTCGATGCCATCATCACCGCCATCCAGTTCATGAAGGACGCCCAGGCGGAGTACTACCGCGCAGCCAAGCTCGTCGATCCCGAGTCCGAGGGTGTCGCCTGATGTCCTCCACCCTCACCCCGCCCGACGCGCAGGACGCGGCCCGGCGCCAGACTGCGCGGGACGAGGATGCGGCTGCGGCGCGTCGTGGCCGGCGTGCCAGCGCCGTCCGCTACCTCGGCATGCCGGTCTTCCTGGCCGCGGTGCTGGTCGGCCTGTACCTGTGGGTCAACGGTCAGGAGCTCGACTCGATCGAGACGCGCACGCTCACCTACAGCGAGCTCTCGACCCAGGCCATCCAGCACATCACGCTCACCATCTACTCCACCTTCTTCGTGCTGCTGCTGGCGGTGCCCCTCGGCATCCTGGTCACGCGCCCGAAGCTGCGGCGCTACGCCCCCGCCATCATCGGTCTGGGCAACGCCGGACAGGCCATCCCCTCGCTGGGGTTGCTGGCGCTGCTGTTCTACATCTTCCGGACCCAGCCGGGGCTGCCGAGCACCGGCACCTTCCCCGTGGTGGTCTCCCTGGTCGGCTACTCCTTCCTGCCGATCCTGCGCAACACGATGGTCGGTCTGGACCAGGTCGATCGCTTCGTGCTGGAGGCCGGCAGCGGTATGGGCATGTCCAACCGCAAGGTCCTGACCGCCATCGAGCTCCCGCTGGCCGTACCCGTCGTCCTCGCAGGCGTGCGCACAGCGCTCGTCCTCAACGTCGGTACCGCAGCACTGGCGTTCCTGTTCGGGGGCGGCGGTCTGGGCCAGACGATCTTCTCCGGCTTCCAGCTGCGACGCACGCCGGTCCTGCTCACAGGGGCGGTCCTCGTGGCCGTGCTGGCGTTGCTGGTGGATTACGTCGCCGGGCTGATCGAGGAGAAACTGACGCCCAAGGGCCTGTGACCGCGTCCGCACAGCGCCGCAGCGACGCCCCGTGCGAGGCGCTCCGGCCCCCCGAGCTGGGCAGATGCCCGACGAATCCCTACCCTTGGCAACGCCGAACGGTCCTACGACCGCGGTAGCACTGCTGCTACCGCCCCGGGTCCCGCCCGGGTCGCCCCGCGCCGGAGCAACATCGGCCAGCAGGGCGTGGTGGACCTCGACCTCGGTGCCCCGCCCGTCGGCGCACCGACAGCAGCGCCCCGACACGGGCGTGCTAGCCCCCCTGCGGCCCACATTGGGCACGCGGAACCCCGACCGAAAGGGACAACGTGCGTATCCGCAACCTACGAGTTGCTGGTGGCATCGCCGCAGCTGCGCTGCTCATCAGCGCCTGCGGTGGCGACAGCCTGGAAGACGACGGTGGAGACGACACCAACGGCGAGGCCACTGATCCGGAGGAGGTCGCCGAGCCCGGTGACGGCTCCCTCGATGGTGCCTCCATCACCGTCGGCTCCAAGGACTTCGACGAGCAGCTGATCCTCGGAGAGATCTCCGTGGCCCTGCTCGAGGACGCTGGCGCCGAGGTGGACAACCAGGTGAACCTCGGTGGCACCGACGCCGCGCGTGCGGCGCTCGAGACCGGCGAGATCGACCACTACTGGGAGTACACCGGTACGGCCTGGATCTCCTTCTTCGGCGAGACCGACCCGATCACCGACCGCGTCGAGCAGTACGAGGCGGTGCGTGAGCGTGAGGCCGAGGAGCAGGGCCTGTTCTGGCTCGAGCCCACGCCCTTCAACAACACCTACGGCATCGCCCTCTCCCAGGAAGCCGACGAGGAGCTCGGCGGCGTCGACACCATCTCCGAGATGGGTGCCCTGCTCGACTCCGACCCCGACGCCGTCACCCTGTGCGTCGAGTCCGAGTTCAACGTCCGTGACGACGGCCTGCCCGGGATGGAGGAGCACTACGGCATCGAGATCCCGGACGACAACGTCACCGTGCTCGACACCGGCGTGATCTACGGTGCAACCGCCGACCGCGACCCCTGCAACTTCGGTGAGGTGTTCACCACCGACGGTCGTATCGCCGCGCTGGACCTGAAGGTCCTCGAGGACGACGAAGCCTTCTTCCCGCTCTACAACGTCTCCCCGGTCTTCGTCGAGGAGGCGTGGACCGAGTACGGCGCGACCCTGCAGGAGCTGTACGACCCCGTCGCTGCGGCCCTGGACGACGAGACCATGGCGTCGCTGAACGCGCGGGTCTCGGCCGATGGTGAGCGTCCCGCGGACGTCGCCAGCGAGTGGCTGACCGAGAACGGCTTCATCGGCTGATCGAGCCGACGAGCTGCACCACCTGGAAGGGTCCCGCTACGGCGGGGCCCTTCCTCGTGCGCCCGCCGGCGGCCCCGGCCCTCAGCCCCGGTCGGCGACCCCGGCACGCAGCTCACGCACCAGGGCTCCGACGCGTGCGGGGGCACCGGCAGCGTCGCCGTCACCCGCCGCGCGCACGACGGCCGAACCGACGATCACGCCATCGGCGAAGCGCGCCACCTCGGCGGCCGAGGTGCGGTCGCGCACACCGATGCCGACGGCCACCGGCAGGTCGCTGTGCGCGCGCACACGCGACACCAACTGTGCGGTGACGTCACCGGCCACAGCCTTCACCCCGGTGACGCCGAGCAACCCCGCCGCGTAGACCCAGCCCGACGACGCGCGGGCGATGGCAGCCAGGCGCTGTTCGGTGGAGACCGAGGAGGCGAGGAAGACCGTGGCCAGGTCGTGGCGTGCCGCAGCGGCCAGCCACGGCTCGGCCTCCGCGACGGGCAGATCGGGCAGGATCACGCCGCACACCTCGGCGGCCGCGAGCTCCGCGGCGAAGGCCTCGTACCCGCGGGTGTCGGCGATCGTGACGTAGGTCATCGCGAGCGTGGGGACATCGAGGTGGCGCAGGCTCGCCACCAGCTCCAGCTGCGCGGCGACGCTGATCCCCGCCTCCAGCACGTGCTGGTTCGCGGCCTGGATGACGGGGCCGTCCATCATGGGGTCGGAGAAGGGGATGCCGACCTCCAGCACGTCCGCCCCGGCCTCGACGGCGGCTTCGAAGCAGGCCCGCGAGGTCGCCACGTCCGGGTAGCCGGCGGTCAGGTAGATGATCAGGGCGGCGCGGTCCTCGGCCCGGGCGCGGGCGAAGGCCTCCGCGATACGCGCGTGACCGCGCGTCGACCGCCCCTCCGCGGCGGCGGTGTCCGGCGTGCTCACGCCCGGTCCCCCGCGTCCCCGAAGGCGCGGTCCACACCCACGTCCCAACCCGCCACCTCGACGACCTCGTCGACGTCCTTGTCGCCGCGGCCGGACATGGTCAGCACCACGCGCGCCCCGTCGCCGAGGTGGTCGCGGCCGTGCCGCAGGAGCCACCCGACGGCGTGGGCGGGTTCCAGGGCCGGGATGATCCCCTCGAGCTCGCTGGTACGGCGGAAGCCGAACAGCGCCTCGTCGTCGGTGGCGGCGAGGTAGGTCCCGCGCCCGCTGGCAGCGAGGTGCGCGTGCTCGGGCCCGACACCGGGATAGTCCAGCCCGGCGGAGACCGAGTGCGCCGGCCGCACCTGCCCGTCGTCATCGACCAGGGCGATGGAGCGCGATCCGTGGAGCACCGCCTGTCGTCCCTCGCTGATCGTGGCGGCGGAGCGACCGCTGCCCACGCCCTCACCGGCCGCCTCGATGCCGATCAGCTCGACGTCCTCGACCTCGATCCACTCGGCGAAGGAGCCGATGGCGTTGGAGCCGCCTCCCACGCAGGCGATCACCGCATCCGGCACGCCCCCGGCCTGGGCGGCGAACTGCGCGCGGGACTCCACGGAGATGATCTTCTGCAGCTGCCGGACGATCGTCGGGAAGGGGTGCGGCCCCATGGCCGAGCCGATCAGGTAGTGGGTCGTGTCGACGTTGGAGACCCAGTCACGCATCGCCTCGTTGATGGCGTCCTTGAGGGTGCGCGTCCCCGACTCCACGGGCACGACCTCCGCCCCGAGCAGCTGCATGCGGACCACGTTGAGCCGCTGTCGACGGCAGTCCTCGGCGCCCATGTAGACCGTGCAGTCCAGTCCGAACAACGCGGCTGCGGTCGCCGTGGCGACGCCGTGCTGGCCGGCACCGGTCTCCGCGATGACCCGGGGCTTACCCATCCGGCGGGTCAGCAGCGCCTGACCGACCACGTTGTTGAGCTTGTGGGAACCGGTGTGGGCCAGGTCCTCACGCTTGAGCCAGACCTCGACCCCGGCCTCCTCGGACAGCCGGGCTGCGCGGTACAGCGGGGTGGGGCGGCCACCGTAGTTCCGGCGCAGATCGTCGAGCTCGGCCTCGAAGGCGGGATCCGCCTGGGCGTCGTGCCACGCCTCGATGAGCTGCGACAACGCGCCCGACAGCGCCTCGGGCACGTACTGGCCCCCGAAGGCACCGAAGTAGCCCTCACGGGCGGCGGTCATCTCCGGTGGCGGCGTCAGGATGCTCACGTGGTGCTCCCTTCGGCGGCGTGGGGCGCCGCGACGGACGGGTGGGCGGGTACGCGGTCACGGCCGGCGTCGACCAACGCTGCGACGGCAGCCGCCGGGTCGGGGGCGCGCAGGAGGCTCTCGCCGACCAGGACGGCGTCGGCGCCGGCGCCCGCGACGGTACGGAGGTCCTCGGGCGTGCGGATGCCGGACTCGGCGACCGCCAGCGCACCTGCGGGCAGCTCGGCGCGCAGGCGCGCGAAGGCACCTGCGTCGACCTCGAAGGTGCGCAGGTCCCTGGCGTTCACGCCGACCAGATCCGCCCCGATGGCGTGGGTCACCGCGACCTCGGTGTGGTCGTGTACCTCGACCAGGACGTCGAGCTCGGCGGCGCGCGCCTCGGCGTACAGCTGCGCGAGCTGCCCGGGATCGAGGGCGGCAACGATCAACAGGATCGCGGCTGCCCCGGCCTCCCGTGCCTCCCAGACCTGGTAGGTGTCGACGATGAAGTCCTTGCGCAGCGCCGGGATCCCGAGCCCCGCGACCGCAGCCAGGTCCTCGAGGGTGCCGTCGAAGCGGCTCGGTTCGGTCAACACCGACACCCCCGCAGCACCGCCACGCCGGTAGGCCGCGGCCTGGGAGGCCGCATCGAGCCCCGGCGCGATCGGGCCCTTGGAGGGCGATGCGCGCTTGACCTCGGCGAGGACGCTGACGCCCGGCGCCGCCAGCTCGGCCCGCAGCGACGGGCCCGGGGCGGTCGCCAGGGCCGCCGCGCGCACGGTGGCCTCGGAGCGCTGCCCACGGGCCGTGGCCACCCGCTCACGGGCGTGATCGAGCAGGGCGTCGAGGTAGGTGCTCAGGGTCGGCTCCGTTGGCCCGGTGCGGTCGGGACGGCGCGTGAGGACCAGGGTACGGAATCGCGGGCCGCTGCGGTCATCGTCGCAGCCCCTCCGCGGCACGGATGGCCGCGAGGACGGCACCCGCCTTGCTGCGGGTCTCCTCCTCCTCGGCGTCGGGCCGTGAGTCCGCGACGATGCCGGCACCCGCCTGGACGTAGGCGACACCGTCCTTGAGGACCACCGTGCGGATCGTGATGCAGGTGTCGAGGTTGCCGGAGAAGTCGACGTAGCCGACCGCGCCGGCGTAGGGACCCCGACGCGTGGGCTCGAGATCGTCGATGATCTCCATCGCCCGCACCTTCGGGGCACCGGACACGGTGCCCGCGGGGAAGACGGCCTTGAGCACGTCCACCGGACCGAGCCCGTCACGGACGGTGCCCGTGACCGAGCTGACCAGGTGCATCACGTGGCTGTAGCGCTCCACGTGCAGCATGCCGTCGACCTCGACGCTGCCGGTGTCGCACACCCGACCGAGATCGTTGCGGGCGAGGTCGACGAGCATGACGTGCTCGGCGCGTTCCTTCGCGTCGGCGACCAGCTCCTGCTCGTAGCGGCGGTCGTCCTCGGGTGTGGCTCCCCGCGGCCGGGTGCCGGCGATCGGCCAGGTCTCCACCCTGCGGCCCTGGACCTGGACGAGGGCTTCGGGCGAGGAGCCCACGATCTGCGCCTGCCCGGTGTCGAGCAGGTAGAGGTAGGGCGAGGGGTTGATCACGCGCAGGACCCGGTACAGCTCGAAGGCGGTGACCTCGGTCGGCACGGCGAACCGCTGGCTGATCACGGTCTGGAAGGTGTCGCCGGCACGCACGTGCGCTTTTACCTGCTCCACCATCCGCTGGTACTCCCCCGGAGCCAGGTTCGAGGGGACCAGGTCCGCCGGGCGCCGCTCGGGCGGCGCGGCGGGTGGCAGCGGGCTGCGTGTGGCGCTGAGCCGATCGATCACCGCGTCACAGGCGACCACCGCCGCGTCGAAGCGCCGGCCGAGTTCGCGCTCGTCCTGGGTGTCGGCGACCACCACGTTGGTCACCACGGTGAGCACCTGGCGGAGGTGATCGAGCGCGACCACGTGGCGCGGGAAGAGCATGTGGACGTCCGGCAGCGCGAGGTCGTCGGCACCGGTAGCGGGGATGTCCTCCACCTCGCGGACGGCGTCGTAGCCGAGGTAGCCGACAGCGCCCCCGTGCAGCGGCAGATCGAGCAGGGCCGGGGCGTGCAGCGCGTCGGTGGCGCGTGCCAGGGCGTCCAGCGGACCCGTCGCACCGGCGACCTCGACGGGCGGCTCGCCAGCCCAGCTGACCGCACCGTCACGACCCTGCAGCGTCAGGAAGGGGTCGAAGCCCACGAAGGAGTACCGACCCCAGCGCTCGCCGTGCTCGGCGGACTCGAGCAGGAAGCTCGGGCCGTCACCGGACAGCTTGGTGTAGACCGACAGGGGCGTCTCGAGGTCGGCGAGGACCTCTCGCCACACGGGGACCACGCCATGGTCGCGGGCGAGATCGACGAAGGTGTCGCGGTCGGGTCCGGTCACGAGCTCGGCTCCGGGGTGGACGGGGGTTGTGAGGTGGGCGGGGGTAGTGGGGTGGACGGGGCGGCACCCTCGAGGTGCCGGTGGAAGCAGGAGCGCGCTCCGGTGTGGCAGGCCACGCCGTCCCCACCCTGGTCGACGAGGTAGAGCACCACGTCGGCGTCACAGTCGACCCGGACCTCACGGATGCGCTGGGTGTTGCCCGAGGTCGCACCCTTGTGCCACTGCTCCTGACGCGAGCGGCTGTAGAAGACGGCCTCACCGAGCTCCACCGTCCGACGGATGGCGGCAGCGTCGGCCCAGGCCACCATCAGGATCTCGCCCGTGTCGTGTTGCTGCACGACCACGGGCACCAGACCGGCGCCGTCGAAGGCGAGGGCCTCGACGGGGACGGGATCGCGCTGCGCGTGGTCCGCATGGGGACCGGTCGACGGCGCGGCGGGAACCTCTCCCGTGACCCCGGCGTCGCGGTCCGCACTGTCGGGCTGGCTCACGACCACCTCGTTGGCTGGGACTGCGCTGGGTCGGTGCGTTGCACGGTTGGGTTGCGACGGGCGCACGTTGCCGGCGTGCCGGCCAGAGCGTGGCGCAGCCGGGGAGTGGAGACCGCACCCGTTCGTGGGTGCGGACACCGTCGGCAGCCTACCGGTGCAGCGACACCCGACCAGCGGAGAGCGCTACCGTGCCCGGCAGACCAAGGGAGGGCATGACGTGAGTTACCCGGCAGCGTGGCACCCCGATCCGGTGGGCCGGTACGAGTACCGGTACTGGGATGGTCAGCGGTGGACCGAGCACGTCGCAAACCAGGGCGTGGCCGGCGTCGACCCGGTCGGTGTCGCCGCCCCGCAGGCCGGCGGCTGGGGCCAGCAACAGGGCGGCCAGCAGTGGGGCCAGCAACAGG
>JAWLFQ010000001.1:56044-109300 GCA_041685505.1 Nitriliruptoraceae bacterium | reverse complement strand
GACGTGGAACTGACCGACGAGTTCATGCTCCACCCGGAGCAGTCCACCTCGGCGATCGTGATCCACCACCCCGAAGCGAAGTACTTCAACGCGCGGTAGTGCCGTGACCGCCGGAAGTCTCCTCATGCGTGCTGTGTCCGTGCGGGCGCCCTCCCGGTGCGCTCCTGTCGGCCACGACACCTGCCGCTGACCTGCGTTGCCCTGGGAGCGCACCACTGGATACTGTGTCCACAGCAAGCTCGTGTGGTGCTCGGCCCCCGCCACGGCGTGGCGGAACGTCACGGCACGCCGAGGGAGTCGTCGTCACGGATCGGGAGGCCGACGTGGTGGCGGGTCCCGGACAGGAGCGCGGCCAGAACGCTGCTGCGTCGTCCACCGGCCGCGAACTCGCCCTGACCTCGGCGCTGTTCTTCGCGATGATGGTCAGTACCTTCCCGGAGTTCGCCCTGGGTGTGCTGGCCCCGTTCCTGGTCGAGGAGTTGGCGGTCGGTGAGGCCAGCATCGGCGTCGCCGCCTCGCTGATGTACCTCGGGGCCGCCGTGGTCGCGCGCACGGCCGGGCGTGCACTGGACGTGATCGGTGGGCGGGCGGGGCTGGCGATCCTCTACGGCACGGCCATCGCGGCGATCGTGCTGCTGGCCTCGAGCCGGTCGCTGGTGTGGCTCCTGGCGCTCGGCATCGTCGCCAGTGGTGGGCTCGGCATCAACAACCCGCTCACCAGCCGTCTGATCGTGGAAGGCATCCGTGACGGTCGACGCGGGCTCGCCATCGGCGTGAAGCAGACCGGGGTCAAGGTCGGTCAGTCCGTGGCGGGAGGGCTCCTGCCCTGGCTCGCCTTCAGCCTCGGGTGGCGACCGGGGCTGCTCGTCGTCGGTGCCGTCGCCACGGCCTTGCTGGCTGCGTCCCTGCCGGCCGTCCCGACGACAGTGCGCAGCCACCGTCCGTCGCCCGCACCGGACTCGGTCGCGGCCGCACGACGACAGGTCCGCTGGCTCCAGTACTACTCGCTGGCGATGGCGACGGGCCAGTCGGCGCTGACGATCTACCTGGCCCTCTACGCCGTCCAGCAGGTGGGGGCCACGGTGACCCAGGGCGGCCTCATGGTCGCGACCTTCGCCCTGGTCGCGACTGCCACACGCATCGTCTGGGTGGTCGCCGCGGAGCGCCTCATGCGGCCAGAGCGCGCCCTCCTGGTGCTCAGCAGCGGTGCTGTCGTCGGGCTGCTGTTGGTCATGGGTGCGAGCTCGGCGGGCATCTTCCTGCTGTGGGCGGGCGCCGTGGTGACCGGCGCGACGGTGGGGACGTGGAACGTGGTGGTGCAGTACGCGATCCTGACCGAGGTGGAGGCCGAGCACACCGCAGCCGCGACAGGCGCCGTCCAGTCCGCCTTCATGCTCGGCCTGTGCGTCGGCGCTCCGCTGTTCGGCGTCACCGTCGAGGTGGCCGGCTCCTTCACGCTGGCCTGGGGCATCGCCATCGCCCTGGCCCTCGGAGGAGCGGCCGCGGTCACCGTGGGGCGACGACCCCGAGCAGGGCGACGCTGAGACCGAAGATCCCCAACACCGCCGCCGTGATCGCCGCCACGGTCAGCGCCCGGCCCGCCCCCCGGCCCAGGCCGCCGAGCTCGATACCGAGGCCGAGCCCGGCCACCGCCACGAGCACGGCCCACCCGGACAACCGCCCCAGCCGAGCCGCCAACTCCGCATCGATGATGCCGACCGATCGCAGCACTGCCATCGCCAGGAACCCGATGACGAAGACCGGGACGGCATCCCTCAGACCGACCGGCTCGGGTGCCTCGACGCCCCGCTGCGAGAGCCGGGCGACCAGCGGAAGCACCAGCAGCAGGGAACCGTTGCGGACCAGCTTGACCACGGTCGCGACCCGCAGTGCGTCGTCGGAGTACGCCGCTCCTGCCGCCACCACCTGGCTGGTGTCCTGGATCGCCAGGCCGGCCCACAGGCCGAAGTCCACCTCACCGAGACCGACGGCGCGCCCGACCAGTGGGTAGACGAGCAGGGCCAGCGTCCCCCACAAGGTCACGCCGGCGACCGCCAGCGCCACCTCACGTCGGCCTGCACGCACCGCCGGTGCCACGGCCAGGATCGCGGTGTTCCCGCACACGGCCGAACCCACCCCGAGCAGCACGACCAGGGGCCCCTCGACGCCGAGCCAGCGGGCGACGGACCACACCACCACCGCCGCGATGAGCAGCGCAGCGAGGACCAGACCGATGGCGGGCACACCCACCCGCACGATCTCGGCGAGACTGAGCTGGGCTCCCAGCAGGACGATGCCGATCCGTAGCACCGATCCCGAGGCCAGCGCGTAGCCCGGCTGCAGGACGGGCCACCGCAGCCACCGACCGATGAGCAGACCCAGTACCACCGCGAGAGGGACGGCGCCGACCGCTGCCGGCAGCAGGGCGGCCACCACGGTCGCGAGGCCTGCCAGCGCGCTGGCCGCGGCCAACCCGGGCAGGGCGCTGCGGTCCGGCAGCCATGACGGCGCCGCGGGCAGGCGACGACGCGTCCTCGGCGTGCCAGGCTCCACGCGGGCCGTCTCCCTGTCGCGCTGCGGTGCCCTGGGTGGCTACACCCGCGACTCGACGTGGGTGGTGGGCGCGAACAGCTCCTCAGGTGCCAGGGAACGGGCGAGCAGCCCCTGCTCACCCATGTAGCGCAGGAACACCTCGAGGGTGCGACGGTTCGCCTCGAGGCCGTAGGGCCAGGGGTCCTCGCCGAACTCGGCCCTGGTGCGCTCGACGGCATCCAGCAGGAAGGGCAGGCTCCAACGCAGCGCCGGTGCGTCCTCGATCCCGTCCACGGCGAGGTCCTTCGCCCGCGTGAAGGCCTTGGTCACCGACTGCGTCACCCAGGGGTGGCGAGCGGCGACGTCAGCCCGGACCACGACCAGGTGCATGATGGGGAACAGGCCCGTCCGGCGGTGATACTCGAGCTCTCTGTCGGCGTAGTCGGGGAACACCCGACGCAGACGGGAGCTCGGCGCACGGAAGGCGATCGGCACCCGGGGGGCCATCAGGGCGTCCACCTCGCCGGCCAGCAAGGCCTGGGTCAGCGTTCCGTCGGACAGCCGCTCGACGGTGATGTCGTGCGGCAGCTCCAGCGCCTGACGTTCGGCACGGCCGGGCTGCTCGAGCCCGCCGGTCACCCAGGTCGCATCCGTAGCGGCCAGACCGTACTCGTCGGCCAGCAGCCCGCGGACCCACACCGCAGCGGTCATCTGGTACTCGGGAACGCCGATCCGGGCTCCCCGCAGGCCGCTGGGGTCGGTGAGATCGCTGTCGTGGCGTACGTAGAGGGAGGAGTGCCGGAAGCTGCGCGAGAGGAAGACGGGCAGCCCGATGAAGCGGTCGTCCCCGCGCGACACCGCCATGGCGTAGGAGGACAGCGACATCTCGGAGACGTCGAACTCCGCGTGGCGCATCATCCGCCAGAAGATCTCCTCCGGCTGCAGTTGCAGGACGTTCAGCGCGACCCCCTCGGCGCGCACCCGACCATCAGCCAACGCGGCCGTGCGGTCGTAGGGACCACAGGCCAGTGTCAGGTGCACCTCGTTCACGCTGCATCCTCCCTGTCCCTCCCGGCGACCGCCGGGGGCCTCACGGTCCTCCGGCTTCGTAGACGCCGGGGCGCTAGTCGACCGTGACCCCGCTGTCCTGCGCGCGCCACGACACCGGCATCCCGTCGCCGTCATCGCGGATCATCAGCTCGTCGAAGGTCCTGTTGATGCTAGAACCCCACCGGGCGATGTCCGCGCCGTAGACGTGGAGTGAGATCGTGAGCCCGTCACCGGCGTTGCTGACACGGTGGATGTCCTCGTCAGGGGGGACGAGCAGACACACATCCCCCGGGCCGTAGCGGGCCTCCTCACGGGGTTGCAGCCAGCGCTCATCGCTCCGTTCACGCAGGGTGAAGCGCTCCTCGCGCTCGCCCCCCGCGAGCACCCCCACGATGCACCAGGAGCGGTGGTCGTGGATCGGTGTGGCCTGACCGGGGAGCCATACGAGGGCGACCACGGAGTAGCGGCCCTCGGGGTGGACGTGGATGAGGTGCTGGCGGTAGGTGTCCTCCCCGGGTTCCCGGAACCGCTCCTCGAGGAACTCCGGCGTGCGCAGCAGCTCTGCGAGGTGCAGGCTGGTCACCTCGGCGATCCGGTGTGGACGGCTCTCGCGACCGACGAGGGCGTCCATACGCTGAGTGAAGGTGTCGAAGGGTGCAGCTCTCACATGTCCTCCTGTCCTGATCGCCGCCGGACCGGTCACTGATCGACGGCGAGGTCGTGCAGCAGCGGCTGGTTCTCCAGGGGTGCGACCAGGACCTCGCCAACCGCCGCGGTCGTGCAGGTGTAGACCCGGGCACCGTCCACCACGGCGATGCACTCCTTGCAGGCGTTCGCCGACCGGCAGGAGAAGCGCACGGCCAGGGAGGGGTCGTGGTGCTCCCGCACCCACATCAGCGCGTCGAGCACGGTCATGCCCTCGTACTCCGGCACCTCGAAGGTGTCGGTACTGCCGTCGGTGCGGACCACGTTGAGCTTCATGACCGGCTCCCCTGCGCGGCCGGCACCGGTTCCGGCGGTGACCACTCATCCGGGTGCACGTCCAGGCGCTCGACCCGTGCCCAGGACACGATGAGTTCGCGGGTGTCGGCGTCACGGCTGAGGACGGTGTTGGCCAGCAGCTCCTCCCGCTCCTCCGGGTGGTCGATCCGCTGGTGCGCACCGCGCGAGTCGCGACGCGCCATCGCCGCCTGCCGGACGGCATCCGCGACCTGGAGCATCCCGCGCAGCTCGAACCACTCCTGCCACTCGAGGTTGAAGGTGCGTCGGGGATCCACACGGGCAGCTGCGTGCAACTCGGTCAACTCGGCCAGCCCACGACCCGCTCGTGCCAGGCCTCCGGCATCCCGGAAGGGACCGACGTGCTCCCACATCAGGCGCTTGAGACGGCTGCGTAGCGCCGGGAGGAACACCTGGCTCGACACGTTGCGGCCGCGGACCTGCTCCACATCGTGCACCGCGGAGTCGGCTGCGGCACTGGCGGTCGCATCGGGGACGACCGGACCACGCCGGCCCGCGGCTGCGGCCGCGGCCTGACCGGCACGCGCGCCGAACACGAAGGTCTCGGTCAGCGCGTTGCCCGAGAGCCGGTTGGCGCCGTGCTGGCCCCCGACCGCCTCACCCGCGGCGTACAGGCCTGGCACCGAGGTGGCGAGATCAAGCCCCACACGGATGCCGCCGATCGTGTAGTGCGCGGTCGGTGCGACCTCGACCCGGCGCTGGCTGATGTCGACGCCCTGGTCGATCAGGCGGTCGTACGCGGCAGGGAAGGCCTCCCGGATCTCCTCCTTCGGCAGGCCCGTGAAGTCGAGCCATGCCCCTCCTGCCGGGCTTCCTCGGCCCTCTTCGACCTCCTTGAAGATGGCGTAGGTCACCACGTCACGCGTCGCGCTGTAGGTGCCCTCGTCGGCGACACCGGCGTACCGCTCGACGAACTCCTCCCCCTCGCCGTTCAGGAGGCGGCCACCCAGGCGGTACCGGAAGGGATCCCACATGATCGGATCGAGCCCGATCAACCGAGGGGCCAGGTTCGCGATCGGGAAGAACTGGACCATCTCGGCGTCGACGAGTTCGGCCCCGGCACCCAGCGCGAGATGGTAGGCATCGCCGGTCATGTTCACGGATGCGGAGTTACGGGCGTAGAGCTCGGTCAGCCCGCCGCATGCCAGGATGACGGTCGGGGCCCAGACCACGATGGGTTCACCCTCGCGGACGTGCAGGCCGGCAGCACCGACCACGGCACCGGAGGCGTCCCGCAGCAGCTCGGTCACCAGCACCGTGTCGATCGAGACGACGCCCTGCCGACGCAACTCCTTGCGCAAGCCACGTACGACGCCGGCCCCGGTCTGCAGCGCACCGACGTAGCAGCACCGTTGACGGGAGTGGCCCGGTGCCTTCACCTGATCGAGGCCATCGCCGCACTCCGCCCAGTTCACGCCGCGCTGCCAGCTCTCGAGGATGCGCTGCGGCCCGTCGTGGCAGAGCAGGGCCGCCAGCGGTTCGTTGGTCAGACCGCGCCCGCTGGCGAGGGTGTCGGCGAGATGCAACTGCCAGGTGTCGTGCTCGGCATGGCCGAGCGCCGCCGCCACCGTCATCTGGGCCATGATGGTCGCGCCACCCCGACCCACCATGCTCTTGTCCAACAGCAGCACGTCAGCGCCCGCACGACGGGCTTCAGCCGCGGCGTACATCCCGGCCGCGCCAGCGCCGATCACCACCACATCGGTGGTCAGCACCTTCACGATGGCTCCGCGGCACCGATGGGCCCCTGGTAGCCCCGTAACCAATCGACCAGCTCGACCAGCCGCCCGACGCAGTGCTCGTGGTAGTCGCGACCCTTGTCCTCCGACACACCCAGGGAGGAGCTGAGGCTCCCGCTCGGGGCGAAGCGTCGCTGCTCCGTCCCGGACCAGATGATGTCGACACCATCGGGGGCAGGACCGAACAGATCGTCACCGACGAACCCCCCGAAGACGGCCTCGAAGTCGAGCCCGGGATCCTCGAGGCGGTCCAGGCGGATCGATCCCGGGAACCGGTGCAGCACGTGGGAGAGCTCCAGCTCCCCGGCGTGGTGCTCTCGCACCTCCTTGATCTCCGGGGCTGCTGATCGGGCGAGGTGGAGCGGATCCGCGACCGCGAACAGGACGTCCGGCAGCTCCTGCTCGTGGAGGACGCGGACGGCAGAGGTGAGCGCGGGGAGGTTCGAGCCCTTGTGCCCGTTGACCAGCACGATCCGGTCGAAGCCGTGGCGGGCGAGGCTGCGGCACACGTCCCGGACCACATGGACCAGCGTGTCGGGCGAGAGGCTGATCGTCCCGGGGAACCCCCCGTGATGGGACGAGTCGCCGTACCACAACGGTGGCGCGCACAGCACGCCCGCGCGCTGCGCCACATCCTCCACCAGGGTGATCGCGACCAAGGTGTCCACACCGAGCGGTCCCGCCGGACCGTGCTGCTCGGTACTGCCGATCGGGACCAGGATGATGCGCTCGCCCCGGAGGTAGTCCTCGACCTCCGGCCAGGTCAGTTCCTGCAGCCAGGGGCTCGGGCGCTCGAGCGGTTCGGCCACCACCACTCCTCTCGATGGACCTTAGGTCAGACGTCTGACGATTAGGCTAGGTTGCCTGTCGGGAAGGCGCAAGCACCGACCCGTAGACTCGGTCATGCGCCCGTGAACCCGACCCGGACGGGCCGCTGGAGCAGGACGTGGCGTACATCGAGGAGCCCACCACAGCGACCCCGGCCACCCCGCCGGCACCCTACGCGCGCGTGAAACAGGCCATCGTGGAGCGGGCGCTCACCTTGGCCGACCGCGGTGTGGATCGCCTTCCCGCCGAGGAGGAGCTGTCGAGACAGCTCGGGGTCAGCCGCGCGACGCTGCGCTCGGCGCTGCTTGCGCTCCAGCTGGAGGGAAAGGTCTCCCGGCGTCATGGCGTGGGAACGCTCATCAACCGTCACGCCCTCGGGGTCGAGGCCAACCTGGTGGAGGACCTGCCCTTCCTCGAGGTGATCGAGCGCTCCGGTGCCACACCTGGCATCGAGATCGCCCGCATGGAACACGAGCGGCTGCCGGCAGCGCTGGCGCACCGCCTCGGGCTGACAGCCGGAGACGGGGCCATCGTGGTGGACCGGCTCTTCCGCGCCTCCGGACGCCCCGTCGTGCTGAGCAGGGACCATGTTCCCGTGCAGGTGCTGCGTGACGGGGACCAGGTGACCGACGCGGGCAGTTCGGTGTTCGCCTTCCTGCGTGACCAGACGGGTCTGTCCGTGCGGTACTCGGTCACCGGCATCGGCGCCGTCGCCGCGAACGACCAGATCAGCCGACTCCTGTCGGTCCCGGTGCACGCACCCCTGCTCGTCCTCGACCACCTGCACATCGATGAGGGCGATCGCCCCGTCGCCGTCACCGAAGCCTTCGTGCGCAGCGATGAACTCGGCTTCGCCGTCGTACGGGCCGGTCGGGACCTGTGACGCCCATCCCACGAGCGACCGCGCCCCCACGGAAGCGGACGGGGGGATACCCGATCACTCCTCGGCCTTGACGCTCAGCACCGGGCAGGGCGCAGCGAGGATGATGTCGGAGGCGGTGCTGCCGAGCAGCAGCTTGCCGACGTGGGATCGCCGGCGTGTCCCGATGACGATCCTGTCCACCTCCACCTCCGCCGCGAGGTCCAGCAGGGCCCGGCTGGTGCGACCGGCCCCCTGCAGGAAGTGCGCCGTGCACGGCACGCCGGCCTCGGCATGGATGCGTTCGGCCTGCTCGTCGAGGCGCTCCCGCTCCCGTTCGAGGAGAGCGGCGTGCTCCTGGGCATCCCGCTCGTTGGTCGGGGGGGGGATGTGCACCACGAGGTGCAGTTCACCCCCCTGCGAACGGACTTCCCCTACCGCGGCCTCCACCGCTGCCTGGGACTCCGCGGTCCTCACGCTGCCTACGAGCACCTTCACTGTGGCCTCTCCCTGAGGTGGCGGAACCCTCAACCGGCGACGATGTCCGCGAAGTGACGCATGGTCCGGCCCCGGTCGCCACCCGGCGGCGTGAAGGGGATGATGGAGATCTGGTCGATACCGAGCCCCGACAGTTCCTCGACACGGGCTCGACACTCCTCGGGCGTGCCTGCCAGTGCGAAGCGGTCCACCAGGCTGTCGGGGACCAGGTCGGCATGGCTGGCCTCGGTGTCCATGTGGTGGTAGTAATCGTAGGTCTCTCGGATCCGCTCGACGGCCTCCATGTCCTCGGCCGGCATCTCGAAGGGCAGTGGACGGATCACCACCCGCGAGACGTGCGCCCGCACCAGATCACGCGCCCGCTCTCCATCCTCGTCGATCGCCGTCGGCGTCCACAGCACGATCCGTACGTCGCTGAGGTCGCGACCCGCTTCCTCAGCACCGGCCGCGATGCGCTCGAGACCTCCCTCGATGAAGCTCGGATCGGTGCCGACCAGCATGACGCAGCCGTCGCCGATCCGGCCGGTCAGCTTGAGGATCTTCGGGGCTGAGGCGGCGATGTAGATCGGGACGTCGATCGGACCGTCGAGGTAGTTGAGGCGGAAGGGCTCCCCGGTCGCAGGCTCCTTCGCCTCCTCGCCCCGGAAGAGTGCGCGGAGCATCTCGAGATACTCCTCGAGCTCGGCCAGCTTCATCGGCTTCAGCCCCATGGTCCGCAGGGAGGAGTCGCCGGTGCCGATCCCCAGCACCGCGCGCCCACCGGTCAGCTCATGGAGGGTCGCCCAGGTGCTGGCAACCACGGATGGGTGCCGCGTCACACCGTTGGTGACGCCTGTACCGAAGGTCAGATGCTCGGTCCCGACGGCGGCCGCGCCCATGTTGACGTAGGACTCTCGCCAGATGTTCTGAGAGTCACCGAACCACACGTTGTCATAACCGAGTTCCTCGGCCAGATGCGTCAGCTCGCGCATCCGAGCGGGGGGTTCGGTCGGGAACAACCCGACACCCATGGACACCTTCATCAGCGATCTCTCCCAGGCAGACGTAACCGATAACGTATACGAAAACGAGGTCGGAGGCCAGCTCCCGTCACCACGGAGGTAGGCCGCCGCCGAACAGCAGGCCCTCGAAACCACCCAGTGACACCAGGTCGAGGACGACCAGGGTCACGGCGAGCGCCACTGCAGTTGTCACCACCCGCAGGAGCAGGCGTCGGGTCGCGACCCGTTGGTCGCCGGTGGCAGCCTCCACCGCGACGTAGATCCCGGCCGCGGTGACGGAAGCCAGGGTGAAGCCGAGGAAGACGATGGCAACCACGTAGGCGGCCGTCCACAGCACCACGAACACCGGCCACGCACCGATCGAGGTGACCGGCCGCTGCCATCCCCGGGAGCGCAGGCGCGACAGTTCGAGGCCGAGCGACACCACCAGCAGCAGTGCCGTGGGCCACCCGATCGCTCGCGGCACCAGCCCTACGCGGGTGGGGAGATCCCCTGCCTGCACGAGGAGGTGCAGGGTGAACGCCAGCGCGACGAGGGTGAACGCCAGCGCGGCCCAGCTCGGATCGGCCCCCGGCTCACGGACGGCGTCGCTGTCGGGTATCGACCGCATGCGTCGTTGTCGACGACCACGGGCAGCCGACCTGGCTGCCAGTACCGCCAGAGCGATGACCGCGACCCAGATGACCAGTGCTGCCGGTCGCGTGAACAGGGATGCGTAGGAGCCCCCGCCGGACTGGTAGGCGAGGACGAAGGAGTCCTCGGTCAGACGACCCAGGACGTACCCGATGACCAGCGACGCCGGCGAGAAGCCACTGGCAACGAACCAGAAGCCGACCAGCCCGATCCCCACGGCCATGACCAGGTCCCACACGTTGGTCCCGGCGACGTAGGTACCCAACAGGGCGAAGACCAGCACGCCCGGTACCAGGTAGCGCAGCGGTAGCAGGGTCACCTTCGCGAGGGCTCCCGTAGACGCCAACCCGAGAAGGCTGATCACGAGGACCGAGATCACGGTGCCGATGACCAGCACCCACAACACGTCAGGGTTGTTGACCAGCAGGAGGGGACCCGTGATGTAGCCCTGCAGTGTGAGCAGCCCGAGGATGAGAGCGCCCTCGGCACTGCCGGGGATCCCGAAGCTCAAGGTCGGGACGATGCTCGCCGAGTGCTCCGCGTTGTTGGCCCCCTCGGTGGCGATGACGCCCTCCGGGATACCGGTGCCGTAGCGCGCGGGGTCCCGGCTGGTCGCCTTCGTCCAGGAGTAGGACAGGAAGTTGGCGGCGGTACCACCGACGCCAGGCATGGCGCCGATGGCGGCACCGATCGTCGATCCACGCAGCAGGATCCGCCAGTGTTCGAAGGTGTCACGCACCCCCTGGAGGACACCGGAGCCGCCACCCTGCGCGGCCCCCGCGACCGAGGGGTCCCGGTCGATCGCGAAGCGCATCACCTGCGCAACGGCGAAGACCCCGATGAACAGGGGTACGAGCTGGATCCCGTCGAAGAGGTAGCCATCGCTACCGAAGTTGAAACGCGGCCGTCCGGTGACGGTAGCGACACCGATGAAGGCGACCAGCAGGCCCAAACCGCCCGACGCCAGCCCTCGCACGAAGCCCTGGAGGGTGTTGGTGGAGGAGAAGGAGATCGTGGTCAAGGCGAGCACCGCGAGGGCGAACAACTCGGCCGGCCCGATGACGTCGAGCAGTGAGAACACGACCGGCATCGCGGCCAGCAGCACGACCATCCCGAACACGGTCCCGAGCAACGAGGAGGTAGCCGCGATGGACAGCGCGCGCCCAGCCTCACCTCGCCGCGCCATCGGGTACCCATCGAAGGCTGTCGCGGCGTTGACCGGGCTGCCGGGGATGTTGAGCACGATGGAGGTCACCGCCCCGGTGAACCGCGGTGCACCCCCGAGGCCGGCGAAGAACATCAGGGCGGGGAAAGGATCCATCCCCACGGTGAAGGGCAGGAAGATCGCCATCCCCGTCACGCCGCTGAGCCCGGGGATGAAACCGGTGACGGCACCGAGCAGCATCCCGAGCAGCAACATGAGCACCGCATCGAGCTCGAAGGCACCGCTGAGTGCCTCGAGGATCCCGCCCGGCATCGGTCGCTCCTGACCTGAGCGGGGGTGCGCCCACTTTCAGCGGCGCACCCCCGAAGGGACGGACGGACTCACTCAGCGACGAGCTCGTACTGCTCCCGGACCTGGTCGCCGAAGCCCGCCATCAGTTCGATCGCTCCGTCGACCCGCTGCTGGGTCTCCGCAGCGTCCGAGGCTGCAACCGTCCGGCCCGACTCCTCGCTCCAGGCAGCCAACTCCTCGGTCGCCATCGCCTGCAGGAAGATGTCCTCCCAGTAGTCGAGGGCTTCCTGCGGCACGCCGGCGGGCGCACCGATGGGCCGCATGCTCAGCACCGGCGAGTCGAGCCCATCGACATCCTGGACCGTCGGTACGTCGGGGAAGACCGCGGACGGCTCCTCGCCCAGTACCAGCAGCGGCACCAGGTCGCCCGCCTCTACGTACTGAGCGATCGAGCTCACCTCCAGCGCTGACAGGTCGATGTCGCCACGTGTCGCCCCGCTGAGGAGGTCACCGGCGCCGCCGTACGCGGTGACCCACTGGTTGTCGAACCCCAGGGTCTCACCGAGGATGACCCCGACGACGAACATCGGGGAGGCGGCACCGAGTGCGCCGAAGCGCAGCTCCTGGCCCCCCAGCTCCTCGATGGAGGTGATGCCGGAGTCGGCCGTGGCGAACAGCGTGTACGGCTCCTGCGTGATCCCCGCGATCCACGAGAAGTCCTCGTTGAGTTGGATCTCGGCAGCATCGTCGATCGTCTGGGCGACCGCGAGCCCGACGTCGTAGACCAGGCCGATGGTCAACCCGTCAGGATCCGCCCGCCGTAGGGTCTGCGCGCCGACCGCGCCACCGGCACCCTCCACGTTGGCCACCTCGATGCGCACACCGTCGGGGAGGAACTGCTGTGCCGCCTCGACGACCTGTCGGGAGTAGGCGTCGAACCCACCGCCCGGGCCGAAGGGGATGATGAACTCGACGTCACCGTCGGGCTCCCAGCCTGCAGCGTCCACCGTCTCGCCCTCGGCATCCCCGTCGGCTGCTCCCTCATCAGCGTCATCAGCGTCAGGGTCCTCCGCGTCGTCGGTGCCGGCCTCCTCCTCCGCACCGGTTGCGTCCTCGTTCTCGGTGCCGCCGCACGCTGCCAGTACGAGCGCCAGTGCCGCCACCAAGGACAGTCCTCGTGTGTACCGCCGTGCTCCACGCATGCTCGATCCTCCCATCGACGCCGCGGCTCCCCTCCTCCGGTTCGAGAGCGACCGGCTTCCCGAGGTGAGCTGGGCACGTACAAATTGGATGTGATATACACTAAGCTGGTGGTGACAGAGCGTCAATGGCCTTCCCCGCACCGGGAGGCCTGATGAAGCCACCCCGTGACCCCGGCACACTGGGCGAGGTCGCTCCCCCGAGTACGAACGGTCGATGCAGATGAGCCGCGAAGCCGCGCGTGTTCCGCGCCCAAACCCCCACGACCTCCTCGATGTCTCCGGCCTGCTCAGCGAGGAAGAGCTCGCGATACGCGCTGGTGTCCGCCGACTGGTGGAGACCGAGGTACTCCCCCACATCGGGGAGTGGTTCGAGCGGGAGCACTTCCCCCGCGATCTGATCCCCGAGTTCGCGCAGATGGGCCTGTTGGGGATGCACCTCGATGGCTACGACTGCGCCGGCGCGAGCGCTGTCGCCTACGGGATCGCCTGCGAGGAACTCGAGGCCGGCGACAGCGGCATCCGCTCCTTCGTCAGCGTCCAGGGTTCTCTGGCCATGTTCCCGATCCACGCCTACGGCAGCGAGGAGCAGAAGCAGGAGTGGCTGCCGCGCATGGCCCGCGGCGAGGCCATCGGCTGCTTCGGTCTGACCGAGCCTGATGCCGGCAGCGATCCTTCCTCGATGCGGACACGGGCCAAGCGCGATGGCGACGACTGGGTCCTCAACGGGTCGAAGATGTGGATCACCAACGGCAGCATCGCCGACGTCGCTGTCGTGTGGGCGCAGACCGACGAGGGCGTGCGCGGCTTCGTCGTCGATACCACCACCCCTGGCTTCACGGCGACGAGCATCACCGGCAAGATGTCGCTGCGGGCGTCGATCACCAGCGAGCTGGTCCTCGAGGATGTGCGGTTACCTGCGGATGCCGCACTACCCGGCGTGGTCGGCATGCGCGGGCCACTGTCCTGCCTTTCCGAGGCCCGCTACGGGATCGTGTGGGGCGCGATCGGCGCGGCCCGAGCCTGCTACGAAGCCGCTCTGGACTACGCCGGGAGCCGCGAGCAGTTCGATCGACCGATCTCCTCGTTCCAGCTCACCCAGCAGAAACTCGTCGACATGATGCTGGAGATCCAGAAGGGCGAGCTGCTCGCGCTGCACCTCGGTCGCCTCAAGGACGACGGGCGCATCCACCCCTCCCACGTCTCGGCAGGCAAGCTCAACAACGTCCGCGAGGCGATCGCCATCGCACGCGAGGCACGGACGATCATGGGCGCCAACGGCGTCACACTGGAGTACCCGGCGATCCGGCACGCCAACAACCTGGAATCCGTGCTGACCTACGAAGGTACGAGTGAGGTCCACACGCTGATCCTCGGACAGACGATCACGGGCGAGTCGGCCTTCGGGTGACGCCGTTGGCCGGCAACGGTGCCGGGGACTCCCCGGACCGCCGGCGGGGACCGGTCTACGCCCCTGCGCGCTTCGGTACCGGCCTCGTCGCCCTGATGGTCGCGAGCGCGTACATGCAGTACACGCTCAGCGTCCTCGGCCCCGTACTGCTCGATCGCTTCGCGATCTCCAGGACCCAGCTCGGCCTGTTGACCAGCGTGCTCTTCATCGTCGGCAGCGCAGGCTCGCCCGTGGCCGGCCGGCTCGTGGATCGACTCGGCGCCAGGCGGATGATCCCGTTCCCCTTCCTGGCGAACATCGTCGCTTTCCTGCTGCTGGCGGTCGCCCCGAGCTACCCCGTCGTGCTCGGCGCCGTGGCCATCGCCGGTGCGGGGATGGCCTTCGCCAACCCGCTGAGCAACAAACTGGTGGCGTTCCACGTCCCGCGGGGCCAGCAGGGCCTGCTCATGGGCATCAAGCAGTCCGGCGTCCAGTTGGCCGCCACCCTCGCGGGTGTCCTCATGCCAGCCGCCCTGGTCCTCGGTGGCCTCGCCGGCGCAGGTGTGGGCACCGCGGTCGTCCTGGCCTTCGGGCAGCTCGTGGTGCTCCTCGCCGTCCCTGGCGACCCTGACCACCGAGACGGGCAGGCCCTCGGCACCGTGACGGCGTCACCCGACGCCGTGACCGCCGCCGCCGACGCGGCAGCGGCCGAAGAGGATGTACGCACGCGACGGACGACCCTGCTGTGGATCGGGCTGTACGCGGTGCTGATGGGCGCAGGCATCGCGTCCGTGTACGCCTACCTGCCCCTGTTCGCCGTCGACGGCCTCGGCATGTCGGTGGGCCGCGCCGGACTGCTGGCGAGCGTGATCGGGATCATGGGCATGGCCTCGCGCATCGTCTGGGGTGCCGTGGCCGAACGGTTGGCGCACCCCTCGAGTGCCCTGGTGATGCTGGCAGGGACCGCGGTTCTGGCCCAGGGACTGCTGTGGAGCTCCCCCCGCACCGGCGCCGCGTTCCTGTGGATCGCGGTGGTGCTGCTGGGCTCCAGCGCGGTGGCGTGGAACACCGTCGCCATGTTCACCGTCGTTCGGGTGCTCGGCGCAGGTGCGGCTGGTGCCAACTCCGGCGTGATCCAGCTCGCCTTCTTCTCCGGCTTCGCCATCGGACCGATCCTGTTCGGCGTGGCGACCGACGCGAGCGGGGGCTACGACCTCGGGTGGGCCGCCATCATGCTGGCCTTCGCCCTCGCCACCCTCCTCGCAGGCCGCTGGGCCCTGCTGACCCGCCGAGCGGGTGGCGGTCACTCCGAGCCGAGGTAGAGCCTGCGCAGCGGGGGCTCGAGGACCGCTACCCCTTCGTCTGCCGCCGCGAAGGCGGCGGCCCGCGCCCTGACACGACGCGTCACCTCGTCGAACAGCTCCGCTTCATCGATCGAGCACACCACGCCGTCGCGCACGACCTCCCGGCCATCGATCACGACGTGGGTGACAGCACCGGTCGCAGGCCCCAGTACGACCTGCCGCACGGGGTCGTTCAAGGGCACCAGTGTCGGTACGCGACCGAGTACGACCAGGTCCGCCGCCTTGCCGACCTCCAGCGATCCGATCCGGTCGGCGAGCCCGAGGGCGCGGGCGCCGCCCATCGTGGCCATCTCCAGGACCTGCCACGCCGTCGGCCAGCGTGGGAAGGGCTCCGGTCCCACCCCCTGGAGGATCGCGGCGAACTTCATCGCCTCGAGCATGCTCTGGCCGTCGTTGGAGGCGCTGCCGTCGGTGCCGAGAGCCACCGTGATACCCCGCTCGAGCATCGCTGGAACCGGGGCGATGCCGCTACCCAGCTTGAGGTTGCTGGCGGGGTTGTGGACCACCGTGCAACCGGCCTCGGTCACCAGATCCAGGTCAGCGTCGTCGCACCAGATCCCGTGGGCCAGAGAGGCGACCGGGGACAGCACCCCGAGGCCGGCGAGGCGACCGACAGGCGTCACGCCGTAGGTGCGCAGGGTGACGTCACGTTGCGGCCGGGTCTCACCAACGTGCATGTGCCAGCCGATACCGAGCTCCGCCGCCGTCGTGGCGACACCCTCGATCATCCCGTCCGAGCAGCGGTGGGGCGCCGAGGGTCCGAGCAGGAACGTCACACGTGGATCGTCGTCACGGTGCTGCTCGATGAAGCTCCGAGCCTGCTGGACCGTCTCACTTCGTTCGGATCGGGAGATGCGCTCGATCTCCTGCCGTGCCTGAGCGTCCACCGCCGCGGCGTCGATACCGACGGTGCGGCCGTAATCGACGTCGCTGATCATGGCAGCGAAGGCGCCGCGGACGCCGATCCGTCCCCACGCCGCCAACACGTGATGGCCACCCATGTGAGGCTCATCGACCGCGCTGTAGAAGTGCTCGAGGGTGGTGGTGCAGCCACTGCGCAACAGCTCCACCGCGGACAGCAGCGCGCCGGCCTCGATGTCACCGCCGTCGATGCAGCGGTCACGCGCTTTGATGTACTGCCGCCAGAGTTCGAGGGGTCGCCCCTCCTGGGTGCCCTTGTACAGGGTCTGGACCGCGTGTCCGTGGGCGTTGACCAGCCCCGGCATCACCACATGCCCGGGCAGGGACAGCACCTCGTCCTCCGCTGTCGGCACGACCTCGCCCGGACCGGCGACATCGGTGATCCGTCCGGTCCCGGGGTCGTAACCCACCACGCCGGACTCGATGACCTGGCCGGCGGGACGCACGGGGATGACGGTGGCGTCGGTCAGCAGACGCCGCATCAGGGATCCGCCCGCATGTCGATGCGCTCCACCACCATGGCGGCCAGGGCGACGTCCAGGATGGTCATACCCTGCGGGACGGCGACGACGACCTCGCCGGCGCCACACGGCGTGACCGCATCACCGCCTGCCACGACCTCGGCAAGCGACGCAGTCACGTCAGCCGGCATGACCACTCCCCGGGCGTGCAGGGGTCCGATGTCCCCAACCTGGACGCAGTGGTCCCAATCGTCGACGATGAGCCGGTCAGCCCGCCGGTAGACCTCGGCATCGCACTCCCAGCCGCCACCCGCGCTGACCACGAGGGTGCCGGACCGCAGGTCTGCGCCCGCGACCACAGGGCTTGCTGCCGTGCTCATCGTGACGAGCACATCGCTCTCGGACAGCGCGCTCGGAAGGTCATCGACGGCCTCGAGTTGCCCGGACACCCGGCCCGCGAGCTCATCCACGCAGCGAGCGCGCGAGCCCGGCGAACGCGAGTGGACCCTCACCCGGGGGAACGGCGCAGTGGCTTGGATGGCCTCGATCGTCGCTCGGGCCAGCCGACCGGCGCCGATGATCGTGAGGACCGCGCTGTCAGCAGGGCGCAGGCGTGCGACGGTCACCGCGATCTGTGCGCCGACCCGGATCCGGTACAGCTCACGCTCGTCGACCAGCGCCAAGGGCACGAGCGCATCGGCGTCGTAGAGGAGGAGACGACGGCCGGCGTCGACGTGTCGGCCGTCGCGTTCACCCGCCACACGCAGACCGATGACCCGACCGACCCGTGCAGCCTTGGCCTGGAACCTCGCCCGCTCGTCGACATGCAGGCGGAGCAGGGGCGGCTCCGAGACCGCCGTACGACCGGCGAGGTGGTCCTCCAAGGCACGCTCGACGGCATCGATCGCGAGCTGATGGTCGAGGTGCGCCTCCACCTCAGCCGCGCCGATCATCCGCATCACGGCTGCTCCGCCACAGGATGCACGACCCTGCCCTCATGGATCGTCAGGCGCACCCGGCCGGTGACCTCATGGCCGAGATGCGGGGTGTTGTAGCCCTTAGAGCGCAGGGTGTTGCCGGTCACGGGCCACACCGCCTCCGGATCGACCACGGTCACCTCGGCCGGGGCACCACCCTGCAGGCTGGGTGCCATCAGCCCGAAGCAGCGAGCCGGACCGAGGGTCAGCGCGGCGATCGCGCGATCGAGGGGCAGTTGCCCCGCACGTACGGCCTCGCACACGGCCGGGACCACCAGTTCCAGTCCGGTCAGTCCGCTCGGCGCCGCCTGCAGACCTGCGGCCTTCTCCATCAGGCTGTGGGGCGCATGATCGGTGGCGATGGCCTCGATCGTCCCATCCGCGAGAGCGGTGCGCAACGCGTGGCGGTCCTCCTCGGACCGAAGTGGCGGGTTCACCTTGGCGAAAGGGTCACCGAGCGCATCGAACCGGCGCACCCGCAGCGCAGCGAAGGTGAGCGTCAGGTGATGCGGGGTGACCTCAGCGGTCACCCGCAGGCCCTTGTCACGGGCCTCGCGGAGCAACTCCACCGCGCCTGCGGTCGACACGTGGGCGACGTGCAGGCGTGCCTCTGGCACCCGGGCGAGAACGGTCAGATGCGAGCGGAGGAGTTCGACCTCAGCAGCAGCGTCGATGCCCTGACAGCCGAGTTCGGGAGCAACCCTCGCGTCGATACCGGGTTGGCCACGCGAGGTGTCTTCCGCATGGACGGAGATCACCCCGCCCACCGCTGCGACGGAGCGCAGCGCCTGCTCGAGGATCGCTGGATCCATCAGCGGCATGCCGTCGTCGGAGAACGCACAGGCACCTGCGGCCCGCAGTTCCCCGTGCGGAGCCAGTTCGCGGCCTGCCAGACCACGCGTGACGGCGGCGATCGGCAGGACACGGACGGCTGCAGTGCGTGCCGCGACGTCGAGCACCCAGCGCAGCCGCTGCGGGGTGTCGGTCACCGGCTCGGTGTTGGCCATCGCGCACACGGTGGTGAAGCCACCCGCAGCGGCAGCCCGGGTTCCGCTGCGGATCGTCTCCTTGTGGCTCTGCCCCGGCTCACGGAGGTGGGTGTGCACGTCGATGAAGCCAGGGGTGACCCAGCAGCCGCTGACGTCCACCACCTGCTCGCCGTCCACTGCCGGCACGTCGATACCGCGCACCACCCCCCCGGCCAGGGACAGGTCACCGATCCGATCCAGTCCGCTGTGGGGATCGATGATGCGACCACCCTGCAGCCTGAGTGCCGCGTCAGATGACATCACGGTCCGCCAGATCGGTGAGAACACGGGCCAGGACGCGTGCACCCCGGGAGATGTCGGCAGCCGCGGTCCACTCCTGTGGTGCGTGACTTATCCCGCCGCGGCTCGGAACGAACAGCATGCCGGTCGGGACCAGCTTCGCGATGTGTGCGGCATCGTGGCTCGCACCGCTGGGCATGACCAGGAAGGGGATGGAGGCGTCGGTCGCCGCAGCCGTGAGGCGCTCCTGCACGATGTCGTGGAGGAGGACCGGGGACTGATCCGACAACAGCTCGGCCTCGACGGTCACACCCCTGCGCTGCCCGATGGATGCGACGTGATCCAGCAACCCCTCGACGAGCTCGCGCTGGGCGTCCGAATCCAGATCGCGTGCGTCCAGGGAGAGCACCACCTCACCGGGGATCGTGGTCAGAGCGCCAGGTGCGACCTGGAAGCGTCCGACGGTGGCCACGGAGGTCGAGCGGGACGCAGCCCTGCGCTCCACCTCCAACACGAACTCCGATGCGGCGGCGAGCGCATCGCAACGCAGCCACATCGGGGTGGCTCCCGAGTGATCCGCGCGTCCGGAGAAGGTCAGCTGGACCCGGGTGCTGCCGGCGATGCTGTGGACGATACCGAGGGGGACCTGCCGCTCCTCGAGGACCCTGCCCTGCTCGATGTGCAGCTCGAGGAAGGCGGCGACGTCGGCCGGGTCCCACCGTGCCGCCCCGACGTCGTCGGGCTCGAGTCCGCACTCGTGGGCGCGCTGCCAGACCGACACCCCCTCCTCGTCGAGGAAGCTGCGCAGCGCCGGGACCCCGAACTCCCCCGTCACACAGCGGCTCCCGATGCACGGTGCGCCGAAGCGCGCACCCTCTTCGCAGGCGAAAGCCACCAGGCGGACCGGCCGGCGCGGGTGCTGGCCATGCTCGACCAGGCGTGTCAGCGCCTCGACCCCCGCAGCGACCCCGGCGGCGCCGTCGAAGGTGCCGCCACCGGGGACACTGTCGAGATGCGAGCCCGTCACGACCGCCCCAAGGAGCTCGGTGCCGGGCAGCTCCGCGATGGTGTTGCCGACCGGATCGGTCGTGACGGTGCAGCCGAGATCCCGCATCCAGCGTGCGAGTACCTCGTGGGCCGCACGTTCTGCGGGGGAGAAGCCGAGCCGGGACCAGCCGGTGCCGTCCTGTCCGATGGCCGCGATCTCGGCGAGGAAGCGGCCGGCGACCGTATCGGTGTCGATGGTCGTGGTGCTCATAGGTCCTCCTCACCCGAGGTGGCCCGCCCAGCAACCGCACCCGGCGAGGGATCGGTAGCACGGAAGACGTCCTCCGGCAGCCCGACGTCCCGGACCGTCAACAGCGGCCGGTACTCCAGGTCGGCGAAACGGTCCTTCGCGCCCGACAAGCCGTCGATCACGCTGACGACGGTGGTGACGACCGCCCCCGCGGCGCGGAGCTCGGCGACGGCCGTCGCTGCGCGTGTCCCCGTCACCACCACGTCCTCGATCAGGGTCACACGCTCGCCGCCGTACAACCCACCCTCGATACGGTGCGTCCCCGGCCTGCCCTCGTCGGGACCGGTCCGCACCACGACGAAGGGCAGCCCGGTCTCGAGGGACACCGCGGCACCGATGAGCGCAGCGCCGAGCGTGGGTGCCGCCAGACGGTCGGTCGTCGGTGGCACCAGCTCGGCGAGGAACCTCCCGAGACGTTGGAGGATGCCGGGCCGCGTGACGAAGCGGTACTTCTGGAAGTAGCCGCTACTGGTGACCCCGTTCGGCAGCCGGTACTCGCCGGGCTGGTACGAGGTACGCAGGAGGTCACCGCACAGCTCACGCAGCGCCTCCTCGCGGGGCAGGCGGACGCGGTCCTCAGCGAACAGATCGACGGGCCGTCGCATGTCAGTGCTCCTCCAGCAGTGTGCCGAGCCCCGTGAGCCGCTCCTGGACCCCGAGCGCCCGCAGGCCGGCCCACAGGCAGACCTGGTTCGAGGTGATCACCGGGACACCCAGGTCCGCCTCCAGGGGCGCGATCACATCCATCGCACGGAAGTTGGTGGCCGCGATGAAGAGCGCATCGGCCTCGACCGGCTGAAGGTCACGGACGAAGCGGTAGACGTCACCGGGGTACTGGCTGTTGATCGCACGGAGGCCCATGTCCAGCGCCGTGAGCTGCGCGACCGCGAAGCCAGCCTCCTCCAGGTAGGTGCGGAGGTACGCAGCGATACCGGGTGGGTGCGGCGACAGGACCTGGATCCGCTGCGCATCCAGGGCGCGGAAGGCATCGCCCATGGCGGTGGACGCCGTGAACGTCGGGCGGCCACCACAGGCCGCGGAGATCCGGCCTCGAAGGCCCTCGTTGCCCTCTGGACCGAGCAGGAAGCTGCTCGCGGCACACATGTAGCCGATCACATCGACATCAGCGTCCACCAGGTAGGGCGCGACCTCGACCGCCTCCGTGACCATCCGGTCACGCTGGTCGCCTGAGCTCAGCCGGACCACGTGGCTGGAGACCCCGTCAGGCAGACGCCGGGCCACGTCCACCTCGACCACCGCGTTGTCAGAGGGCAGGATCAGCCCGAGTCGTCCCCGCCAGCCGTACATGTGTGCTCCTTGGTCATCGATCGTCGCCCACGGTCACCGCGCGAGGTAGCCACCGTCGGCGACCACGGTCACGCCCGTGATGAAGCCTGCATCGGGGCCCAACAGGAAGCGCACCGCTCCCGCGATCTCCTCTGGCTCCCCGAGCCGCCCGAGCGGCACCTGAGCCTCGACCTGCCGCAGCGCCGACGGATCGCCGCCGAGCCGCTCCAGCAGCATCCCAGCCCGCACGGGACCCGGCGCGAGACAGACCACGCGCACGCCCCGGGGCGCCCACTCGACCGCCAGGGCACGGGTGAGTGCCTCCAGCCCCCCTTTCGAGGCGATGTACGCCGCCTTGTCGGGGACGGCCGCCGTCGCGAGCTGGGACCCGACGAACACCACGGCAGCACCGGCTGTGAGCTGTGAGACGGCCTCGCATGCGACCAGGAAGGCACCGTCGAGGTTCACAGCGAGGACCCTGCGCCACTGCTCGACGGTCAACTCGCAGGCCGGTGCGGTCGTCGTCACCCCTGCGGCGTACACCACACCGTCCAAGCCATCGAGCGCCTCCACGGCCGTTGCGACGGCCGTCTGGACCGACCGTGGATCGGTCACGTCCATGGGCACGGGCACTGCGGTCCCTGCGCCGGACGAGCGGCGCTGCGAGCGCGCTCGGGCGGCTTCGAGATCCACATCCGCACATGCGACCCGATCGCCCTCATCCACCAGCCGGTCGACGATGGCGCCCCCGATGCCGTTGGCGCCACCGACGACCAGGATGCGGCGGAAGGGCTGTGGTGTCGTCATGTGCGGATCCGCCCGAGCGCACCGAACCACGGCGGTGTCGCCCGTACACCGGCGGCGTCGAGCATGGCCCACAGCAGGGCCGTGTTGGAGCTGATCACCGGCCGTCCCACGTCGCGTTCCGCAACGCTGATGATCTCGGCCGTGCGCAGGTTGGTGGCGGAGACCAGGACCGCCTCCGCATCCGGCACGGCTGCGGCGCGCACCAACGCATGTGCCGTCGCCGGCGGCTGCTCGTTGGTCACCGCCCACTCACGTCGCCCGTCAGCTGCGGAGACGAGATCCCGGGTTGCCACGTTGACGACCTCGACGCCTGCACGCCCGAGCAACCCCACCAGGGCATGCGTGGAGGTCTCCGGGTAGGGGGTCGCCACCGCTATCCGGCCTATCTCCAGCGCATGCAGCGCCGCGAGCATCGCGGAGGTGGCGGTGATCACGGGTACCCCGCAGGCCACAGCCGCCCGCTCCTCGATCCACTGGTTGACATCGGCGTTGCCGAGGAAGCTGGTCTCGGCACAGGCGTAGCCGACGACATCGACGCCCAACTCGCGGAACAACGGCGCCAGCTCGACACCGTTCGCCGGCATCTCGGTCCGCTGTGTGGTCGTCAGGCGGACCACGTGACTGCTCACACCGGCCAGGCCCACGAGCCCTGCTTCGGGTTCGAGGACCGCATTGTCCACCGGGAGGAGGAACCCCAGTCGCGCCCGCCATCCGTACATGTGGATACTTTAGCCGATTAAGCTCACCACGGCCGTCGAAGCCGAAGGGGCAGCGCGATGGAGCAGGTCGACCTCCTCATCCACAACGGGACCGTGCTCACCTTGGATCGACACCGCCGCATCCTGCACGACGGAGCGGTCGCGGTCCGTGACCGCCGGATCGTGGCGGTCACCTCCGGGCCCGACGCCGCGGCCGGGTTCGACGCGCAACGCTCGATCGACGCCGCTGGTGGGCTGATCATCCCCGGCCTGATCGACGTCCACCTCCACCACAGCCAGCAGCTCTCGCGGGGACTGGGCGACGACGTCGACCTCGTGTCGTGGGTCTACGACCGCATCCTTCCCTACGAGGCTGCGATGGACGAGGCTGACACCGAGATCAGCGCGTTGCTGTCGTGCATCGAGATGATCCGCACCGGTACGACCTGTGCCAGCGATCCCGGCGGGTATCACGTGGACGCCGTCGGTCGTGCCGTGGAGGCCAGTGGGATGCGGGCTGTGCTCGCCTGGGCGGGGATGGACCGCTGGCCGAGCGATCGTCCGGTCCCAGCAGCGCTGCCCGGCAAGCTCTCCACCCAGCAGACCCTCGACGCCCTGACGCGGACGGCCGCCACCTGGCACCACGCCGCGGACGACCGGATCCGTGTGGCCTACGGACTGCGCACTGAGCCCAACGTGAGCGACGACCTGTTCCGAGCGACCAAGGAGCTCGCGGACCGTGACCGCACCTTCATCCACATCCACATCGCGGTCACCGACCGACAGGTGCGCTGGATGCGCGAGCGAACCGGGCACAGCAGCATCGGGCACCTCGACGCCCTGGAGGTGCTGGACAGCAACTGGCTGCTGGCGCACGTCGCTGCGATCGACGCCCGGGACGTGGAGCTCATAGCACGCGCCGACGCGCGGATCGCGCACCAGCCCGGTGCCAGCACCCACGGGTGCTATGGCGCGATCAGCCACGGGCACATACCCGAGCTCATGGCATCCGGGGTGACGGTGGGGCTCGGGTGCGATGCGAACAGCGCGAACAACTCCCTCGACATGTTCCGTGCCATCAACCTCGCGGCGACCCTGCACAAGGAGGTACGGCTGGACCCGGGTCTCGTACCACCCGAGCGGGCCCTCGAGATGGCGACGGTCGATGCCGCGCGTGCGATCCACTGGGAGGACACCATCGGCTCGCTCGAGGTGGGAAAGGCCGCGGACATCGTGGTCGTGGACACCACCGGTCCGAACTGGGTGCCTCTCCACGACTTCTCGCTGGTCCCCACACTGGCCTACTCCGGTCAGGGCACCGACGTTCGCACCACCATCGTCGACGGTCAGGTGCTGATGGAGGACCGGCGCATCACGACCATCGACGTCGATGCCGTGCTCGCGGAAGCCCAGGGACGCGCCGAGCGCCTGCTCGCGCGCCTGCCCTACCGCTTGCGGCCAGCCTGGCCCGTCCACGCCCCTTGAGGATGGGTCGAGGAGCCGTGGCTAGAAGGGGTTGCTGACGAAGGGCAGCGCCGGATCCGGGAAGGGGATGTTCAGCAGCTCCGACAACGCCCACATCGCGGCGACGGATCCCACGATCAGCAGGGCGCTCACCACGAGACGCTCGCGCATCACCAGCAGCAGGTGGGCCGCGAGCACCAGCGGCCCACCGATGGGGAAACCGAGCAACCAGACTCCCAGTGCCATCACCACGAAGGTGGCGGAGGTGGTCACGGCCCTGCGACGCGCCAGCGACGGATCGATGTCCGGCCAGATGGGCTCGTCCCGCGCCTGCGGGCCTTCCCGCCGCGCTTGCACCACGGTCAGCAGAGCCTGGGCGAGCAGCAGAGCGCCCATGCCGATGGCGACGCCCACGGGGAACAGCGCGGTGCCACGCGGCCACTCCTGGGCTTCCCAGTAGACGTAGAGCACCACGATGCCGAGGAAGGCGACGAAGGCCAGATCGGCGATCCTCCGCTTGGTCATGATGCACCCTCCAGGCCGCGGCGACGCGCGCGTCCGCGCAGCAGCGGGTAGGCGATGGCCGCCACGGCGAGGATCCCGATGCCGATGACGATCGGTCGTCCCAACCACTCCGCCCCGTAGCGATTGACCGAGATGAAGAGGTAGTTCTCCGCGAGACCACCGAGCACAAGGCCGAGCAGCAGTGGCGGCCGGGGCCAGTCGAGGATGTGCATCACCAGGCCGAGCAGCCCGAAGACGAGGACGATCCAGACGTCGATCATGGCGTTCTTCTCGGCGAAGGCACCCACCAGTACCAGCAAGCCGATCGGTGCGATCAACAGGGAGCCCCGGATCCTGGTGGTCATGGCGATGGGCTTGATCGCGATCAGGATCAGCCCCACCGCCACCACGTTGGCCAGGGCGATGAACCAGATGAACGACATCGTCAGATCCAGGTTGGCGCCGACCATGGAGGGCCCCGGCGTCAGCCCCTGGATGAGGAACGCGCCGAGCAGGATCGCCATCGTGACGCTGCCAGGCACACCGAAGGCGATGGTCGGGATCAGGCTCCCGCCCTCCTTGGAGTTGTTGGCCGCACCCGGACCGATGACGCCCTCGATACGGCCGGTACCGAACTCCTCCGGCCGCTGGGAACTCTGCACGGCGTGTGCGTAGGAGACCCACTGCGCGACCGACCCACCGAGCCCGGGCATGATGCCGACGAACACGCCGATCAAGCTGCACCGGACCATCAGGGCCCAGTGCTCCAAGGTGGCCTTCATCCCGCGCACCACACCCCTGATGTCACCGTGATCGGTCAGGGTGTCAGCAGCCGCACCACCACCTGGTGTGGTGCTGTCTGCCGACCCGCCGGCTTCGCCGACCGCGGCGGCTGCCACCTCCGTGCTCTGCGGTTGACCTGATGCCGCAGGGCCCTCGTCGCCGACCACCTCGTCCTCAGCACGTTGCCCGCTCTCACCGATGCTGCGACCAGAAACCGCGAGATCCACCAGTTCCGGGATGGCGAACAACCCCACGGCGACCGCGACGAGGCCGACACCGTCCCACAACGAGAGCTGGCCGAAGGCGTAGCGCACGACGCCCGACTGCGCGTCCATCCCGACGAACGAGACGATCAGCCCGACGCCACCGGCGATCAGCCCCTTGAGGAGGGCGCCCTCGCTCAGCGCGGCCACGAAGGTGACACCGAGGATCGTCAGCATGAACAACTCCGGCGACCCGAAGCTGAGCACCAGAGGTCGCAGGAAGGGGAGGGCGACCGCGAGCGCGACGGCGCCGATCAGCGCGCCGAGAAGGGAGCTCGACAGCGACGCGCCGAGCGCCAGCCCGACCCTGCCCTTCTTGGCCATGGGATGGCCATCCATGACCAGCGCCGCCGACACCGAGTCACCCGGGACGCCGAAGAGGATCGCCGTGATGTCGCTGGCCGTCGATGTCACCGAGAGCATGCCCAGCAGGAAGGCGAACGCGTCGATCGCCTCCATCTCGAAGGTGAAGGGCAGAAGCACCGCGAGGCCCACCGGCCCACCCAACCCCGGGAGCAGACCGACGACCAGTCCGAGGAGGACGCCGATCATCATGTAGCCGAGCGCGCTCGGCGTCGAGACCATGTCGAGCGAGGTGAGCAGAGCTTCCAGCATCGCACCCTCGCTGGATCGGGTGGCGGGGGAAGGATCGGCCGACCAATCGACCGACCTCACGCAGGGAAGAGACTAGGGTCCCGCGTCAGGCGCAGGCCCTGGTACTGCGGTGGAAACGCTGGCCCGGGCCCCGGACGACGGGGGGACGTTCGCCCAGGACCCGGACCAGCGGGTCGATCACTGCTCGGGTACGAACACCTGCGCGAGGTCCTCCCGCAGGTCGTCCGGCAGCTCGTAGAGCGCCTCGACCAACTCCCTCAGCTCGTCAGCCGAGACCGGGTCGATCGCGATGTTGCTCTCCTCCGCCCGCGCGAGGAAGTCCGGGTCCTCCATCGTGTCGGCGAACGCCTGCTGGACGGCGGCGACCCGATCCTCGGGAACGTCGGGGTGCATCGCGAAGGGTCGGGCGAACTTCGCCGGCGCGTCGATCGCCGCGGCGATGATCTGCTCGTCACGCTCGTCCTGGGCGAGGTCACGGAACAGCGGCACGTCGGGGTTGTCCGGGTGCGGCTCCGTACCCGCCTGGGCCAGGGGGATCAGGAAGCCGGACGAGAGCTCCTCGGCGAGGATCACGCGCTGCGACTCCCACGCCCAGCACCCGGCGTCGACCTCGCCCTGCTCCATCGCCACACGGATGTCGGCGGTGCCGGCGTAACCGGTGACGAGCTCGATGTTGAGGTCGAAGAACTCCCGCAGGGTGTTGGGGACGTCGTCGGTGTTCGAGCCGGTTCCCACGCCGCCGAACACCAGGGGCTCATCCCGGTCACGGAGCTGTTCGAGGTTGTCGACACCGGCATCTTCACGCACCACGCAGGTGGTGGTGTCCGACACCGCAGCACCGACGAAGTTGAACTCCCGCGCCTCGAACTGTGCTGCCGGGTTCCCGAGGACCTGACCGAGCAGCAAGGGGCCGATGAAGTGGCCCATGACCGTCCCGTCGCTGGGCAGTGTGGTGAACAACTGGTTCGCCGACACGAGGCTGGCGGCGCCCGTCAGGTTCTCCACGATGACGTTGGGGTTGCCCGGGATGTGGTCGCCGAGGTGCGGAGAGATCGTCCGGGCGTAGGTGTCGTAGCCGCCTCCAGCGGAGAAGCCGACCACGATGGTGAAGGTCTCGTCACCATAGAACCCGGCCAGCTCGTCGTCAGCGGCCGCGTCTCCCTCATCCGCGTCGCCGTCCGCGTCGCCGTCCGCGTCGCCATCGTCCTCTTCCGCCGCATCCTCCTCCTCGGGCTCCTCGTCCTCGGTCTCCTCGTCGGCGGCGTCGTCAGCAGGCTCATCTGCCGCCTCATCACCACCGCACGCCGCGAGCAGGAACGCAGCGGTGACAGCTACCGCTGCCGCGCGTAGCCCGCGGCCACGCCTCATGGTTGATCGCATCTCCCGAACTCCCATCTCGTGTCGGCCGTTGGCCGCATGTCAGATACAGTATCCGATGATGACGGTAGTAGGCTGGAGGTCTGACGTCAACGGTCCTCGACCTCCAACACCACCTCCTCACCACCGACCAGGAGGTCGGGGCAGGCGCTCACCGCGACCACCAGATCCATCAACGCGCGCAAGGCCACATGCCCAGGTGCGGACGGCCGTACCCGCGTATGGTGCATCGCCCCGGTCCGACCGTCGATCTCCATGTGCTGGAACAGGTTCAGTGGGCTGGGAACGTCGACGGCGGCGATGTCGTAGCCCGCGAGTCCGGCCAGGATGTTCTCCAGGCAACCGTGATCGGGGAAGTCCTCGGCGGTCATCTCCCCACCGTCGCGCAGGTAGGTCTGCGACGCGATGCCTTCACGCAGTGCCCACTCCCAGCGTGACCGGCTACAGGTGCCGTACTGCAGGTCATGGTGACCGGCGAAGTTGTCGACCTCGATCCGCAGCATGTCGACGTTGTTCTTGCTGACGAGCACATCGCCGACGGAGACGAAGATCTTGTTCTGATTGGCCTTGGTCCGGGCCTGATCGAAACGGTGGGTGAGGTCGTGCCGGTCGAAGGCCACCAGGTCCACGATCGTTCGCGCACGCACGTGGAGCACCTGACCCGCCTCCAGCTCCACCGACGCACCGGTGTTGGCCGGCAGCTCCACGCGCCGCGCGATGCTCACGTGTCCCCCCTCCGCAACCGATCCCACAGCAGGACCCCGATGAACCCGGCGATCAGGACCCCCGCAGCCACGGCCCAGGTCGTGCGTTCGTCGCGCACACGGCCTGAGCTCGCGTCCGATGATGCCGCCTCAGCGGCACCCACGGGCGCCATCTCGGCTCCGGCGCCGGCCTCCGGGGCTCTTGCAGCCGGTGGCGCATCCGGCACGTCCTCGCCGGCCGTGGGACCATGATCAGGCCACACCGGCCTGGCCTGCTCCCGGCTCGTATCGGCTCGATCCAACACGGCGTCGATGATCGCCTCGTAGCCCGTGCACCGGCAGGTGTTACCGGACAACGCGCTGCGCACGTCGGCCTCGGTCGGCGCAGGGGTGTCGCGCAGGAGTTCGGTCGCAGCCACCACGAACCCGGGCGTGCAGAAGCCACACTGCAACCCTCCCCGTGCGGCGAAGGCCTGCTGGAGGGGACTCAGCTCCCCTCCGGTGGACAGGCCCTCGATGGTCGTGACCCGCCGGCCATCGACCTGCACCGCGAGCGTGATGCAGGAGCGCGCGGACCGCTCGTCGAGCAGCACGGTGCAGGAGCCGCACACCCCGTGTTCGCACCCCAGGTGCGTTCCCGTCAGACCGAGCTGGTCGCGCAGGGCATCGGCGAGGGTGGTCCGGGCCGGCACCTCAAGGGTGCGGTCCTGACCGTTCACCTCGACGTTGATCGTGATCGCCTCGTTGTCAGGCACGGTGCGCCGTCCTCTCGGTCGCGTCCGCGACGGCGCGACGGACCATCGTCTCGGCGACATCGCGTCGGAAATCCGGCTCGTCGAAGGGCTCCAGACCGCCGATCCAGCCCGACACGGGGTCGTCCTCCCACACGGAGCGCTCGAGCTCGAAGGCGCGGGGACGCTGCTCGACGCCGAACACGACCACGCGGACGCGGTCAGCGTCGACCAGCGCGCAGGCACCGGCGATGGCGAAGTCCCCCTCACGCGGAGCGAACTCGCGGAAACCCCAGCCGGCACCCGGCGTGGGCACGGGTATCCGGACCCAGGTGATCATCTCGTCGGGTTCGAGGACCGTGGTGTACATGCCCTGAAGGAAGTCATCGATCGCGATCTCCCGGCGGCGTCCACCGGCGCGGTCGCACACCACGCTGGCTCCCAGGGCGAGGCAGGCCGCTGACAGCTCCGCGGTGGCATCGGCGTGGGCCAGGCTGCCGCCCAGGGTCCCCCGATTGCGGATGGCGAGGTGGCCGATGTGCTGCGCGGCCGCGGACAGCAGGGGCAACCGGCTGCTGACCGCGGGGTCCTGCACCAGCCGCTCGTGACGGATGAGGGCACCGAGTAGGACCTCGTCGTCGCTGGCCACCACGCGGTCCAGGGATACGAGCCCGTCGATGTCCACGAGGATCTCCGGGGCCGCCAACCGGAAGTTCATCATCGGCAGCAGGCTGTGTCCGCCGGCGAGGAGCTTGGCATCGCCATCCAGCAGGGCTTCGAGTGCGTGCTCCACGGACCGTGCTCGCACGTAGCTGACGTCGACAGGTTTCATCCGTCTCCCTCACGCAGCCAGGCCCGTACGTCCGACGGCCGGATCGGTGTCCCGGTCACCTCGACACCGTGCTCGCCCAAGGCGTCCTCCACAGCCGAGGCGATGGCCGCGCAGCCGGGGATGGTCCCGCTCTCACCCACGCCCTTGAGACCGAGCTCGTTGCGTTCGCTCGGCACCTCGATGTGCGCGACGTCGAGCCGTGGAACCTCGCCGGTCCCCGGGAGCAGGTACTCCGCCAAGGTCGTCGAGGTGGGCTGCCCACCGGGGTCGTAGCGGAACTCCTCGAGTAGGGCCCCGCCGATGCCCTGGGCGATCCCGCCCTTGACCTGCCCCTCGACCACGACGGGGTTGATGGCGACACCGACCTCGTCGGCTGCGGCGTAGCGCACCACGGTGATCAGCCCCGTGCCGGGATCGATGCGGACCACCGCCAGGTGGGCGCCCATCGTCCAGGTCACGGTCTCCGGCTGGAACCGCCCGGTGGCCTCGAGCACGACGGGCCCCGGGGAACCCTCCGCGCTCAGCTGAGCTGCGAGCTGCGTCCAGGACGACTCGACACCAGAAGAGGATCGCAGGCCCCCCGTGGTCACCTCGACCGCGGAGTCCGGGTCCTGCGCAGCGTCCGGGAGCCGGGTGGCAGCGGCCTGCAGCAGCGTCTGCGCAGCCTGCCGCACCGCCGAGCCGGCGACGACCGCGGTCCGGCTCGCGAAGCTGCCCAACGCATCTGCGACCCCGTCGGTGTCGCCGGATCGTACGGTGACGCGCTCTGGTGCCACTCCCAGCTCGCTGGCCGCGATCTGCGCGAGCGTGGTCTCATGACTCATGCCTGCCGAGGCGGTCCCCACGTGCACCTCGAAATCGCCGTCAGCCAACAGGCCGAGCCTGGCCATCTCGAAGGGGCCGCGGCCGGTGGCCTCGACGAAGGTCGCGACACCGACGCCGAGCAGCTCCCCCTCGGACGCCGCGTCCTCGCGCAGCGCACGCAACTCCTGCTCCGGGACCAGTTCCTGACACCGTTGCAGCACGGCGCCGTAATCACGGCCGTCGTAGACGATGTCCACACCGTCCCGGTAGGGGAAGCGCTGGGGGTAGGGCAGGTCCTCGGCGGTCAGGATGTTGCGCTCACGCATCTTGAGGCGGCTGATGCCCAGCACCCTGGCTGCGGCATCGAGGCTGCGCTCCAGCGCGAAGGTCGCCTCGGGGCGACCAGCGCCGCGGTACTGCGACGTGGGCGTCTTGTTGGTCAGCACGGCCTTGCCGGCGATCCTGAAGTTCGGGATCCGGTAGGCACCCATGAGGTGGATCGCCGTGTTGGCGACCGTGCCTGCCATCCACAGGTTGTGCGACCCGATGTCGACGGTGAAGTCGTCCTCCCAGCTGACGATGCCGCCGTCGCGGTCAACGATCAGTCGCGTCTGGTGCTGCTGGTCACGGGCCTGGGCGGCGCTGATCAGGTGCTCGTAACGATCCTCGATCCAGGCGACGGGCCGCCCGAGGCGACGGGCGATCACCGGGAGCACGATCTCCTCGCCGTAGACGTTCGCCTTCGGTCCGAAGCCGCCCCCCACATCGGGCGTACGCACCCGGACCTCCTCCGGCTGCCAGCCCGTCGCTCGGCAGATCGCCCGGCGCACGAGGTAGGGGATCTGCGTGGAGGTCCAGACCTCGATGCTGCCGTCGATCGGCTCGGCGAGCACCCCACGGCCCTCCAGCGGCACACCCGAGTGTCGCCCGATCGTCCAGCGTCGTTCGATGACCAGCTGGCCCTCATCGGGTGCCGCGATCTCACCGCCTGCGATCTCCAGGCGCAACGGCACGTTGTCGGGTGTGGAAGGGTGCACCGCCCGACCCTGACCGCTGGTCGCGGTGCCGACGTCGAGGACGGGGTCCAGGGGCTCGTAGCGCACCTGGACGAGCTCGGCGGCGTCCTCTGCGCGGTAGCGGTCCTCGGCGACGACCACCGCCAGCGGCTCCCCGACATAGTGCACCTCGTCTCTGGCCATACAGGGTGCGTCCGGGGGTTCGAAGAACAGGGAGAACGCCCGGGCGAACCGCTCGTCAGGTGTCGTCAGCACGGGCAGCGGCCCGACCTCTTCGAGGTCCGCGGCCGTGAAGACCGCCACCACCCCGGGCGCCTGCTCGGCCGCTGCGGTATCGATACCCAGGATGCGTGCAGCGGGGGCGGTGCTGCGCACGAAGGCCGCATGGGCCATCCCCGGACGGCGAAGATCACCCACATAGGCACCGCTGCCCGTCAGGAAGCGATGGTCCTCCCGCCGCGGTACGGACTGGCCCACGTAGCTCATAGGACGCGCACCTCCGCCGGTGTCCGTGGGGGCGGGAGCTGCTCGGTGCGGGGCGAGATCACCGGTTGGCCGTCGACCACCACCGTGCTGAGGCCCGGGACGTCACCGAGCGCGAAGGCTTCCAGGCTGTCCGTCGCCCGAGAGCCACGGATCGGGCCGAGCAGGAGGAGGTCCGCCGGTTCACCGACCTCGATCACCCCACCTGGCACCCGATGTGCACGGGCCACGTTGCCGGTGGCCGCGGCGATCGCAGCGACGGGATCGACGTCGCAGATCGAGGCGAGGAAGCAGATGTTGCGCAGCATCCCTCGCGGGATCACCCCTGTGCCCCCGGGTGTGTCGGTGCCGAGCACCAGGCGCTCGAGCGCGTCGACCTCGGTCATGTGCTCAGCAGCGACCTTGGTCGCGCGGTAGTTCATCGAACTGCAGATCTCGATGGCCGCCTCGGGGAGATCATCGATGACACCGATGAGTTCGTCATCAGGCATCGGGATGGGACCACCCGAGATGTGCGCGACAACGTCAGGACGCACGGCGGTCACGATGTCGTAGCCCGCGACGCGGCTGGAACCGGAACGCGAGACACCACCGGAGTGGATCTTGATCACCATGCCGCGCTCGTGCGCCCAGGTGCGATAGCGCTCCGGCTCCCCCTCCTCGGCCCGGTCCCAGTCGTAGAAGATGTACTTCAGGTGCGTGATGCCCGCATCGGCCATCTCGTCGAAGTGTTGTTCGGTCATGCCGGTGACCAGCAGGACGGTGCCCGCGTGGAGCTTGACACCGGAGGGCCGGTACCGGCCCGTGGTCGCCTTCGAGGTGAAGGCCAGACTCATGACCAGGCGGGGATCGAGGTCGTCGAAGGCGAGCCCCGGCACGTGGAGCTCGCCAGCGGACACCATCGTGGTCGTGCCGCCGTGCAGGTAGTTGCGCAGCCAGCCGATGGCGTCCTGTGCGGGGGTGTACTCACCGAAGGTGGGGTGGACGTGGCCGTCGACCAGACCGGGGATGGCGTCCAACCCGTGCGCATCGATGACCACATCCGGGGCGCGCACGTCACCGCCGACCGATGCGACGATGCCGTCCTCGAGGACCAGACTCGTGTCGCGTCGCGGGGTTGCCCCGACGTTGCCCGTCACGACAGCCCCGATGTTCTCAACCAGGACCTTGGCCACGTCTACGCTCCCTCACGCTCCCGGAACTCCACGGAGCGCGGAGTAAAGTATACAATCTTCGGCCAGTCAACGGCGCGAGAGGTGTCGAAGACTCGGTGACCATGGCGACGGGGTCAGGAGAGGGCCATGAGCCAGCAGGGTTTCGAGCGTCCGCTCACCGCACAGGAAGCCGTCCTGGCGGAGATCCGCCGGGAGATCCTGAGCGGGGCGTGGGCACCTGGCACGCCGATCCGTCAGGACGCGGTCGCGTCGGCACTGGGCGTGAGCCGGGTCCCTGTCCGCGAAGCGCTGAAGATCCTCGAGGGCGAGGGGCAGGTGACCTACGCGCCACACAAGGGCTACGTCGTCCGAGAGCTCGACGCCGACGAACTGGTCGAGCTCTACCGCCTGCGTGAGCTGCTCGAGGCGGAGGCGATCCGTCACGCCGTACCGAAGCTGACGGACCGGCACCTCGCCGAGATGAAAGACGCGATGGAGCGGATGGAGAGCCTCGACGCCTCCGACCTGCCCGCACTGGCGGACTGCAACCGCGAGTTCCACAGTGTGCTGCTCGACGCGGCAGAGATGCCACGCCTGCGCCACTTCCTGCGTCTGCTGCGGGATGCGGCAGACGTCTACCGGGTCCTGCTCTACTCCGACACCGGGACCCTGGCACAGACCGCCGCCGAGCATCGGGCGATCTTCGCGGCCTGCTCGGACCGTGACACCGAGAAGGTGATCGAGCTCCACGACCAGCACCGCTCCCGCACCGTCGAGCTCCTCCTGCCCCGGCTCCGTGGGACCGTGGCCACCGCCTGACCCGCCGCAACGTCACGTACAGGCGGCGGACAGTTCCGCCTCGAAGTCGTGTTCGGCGACGACCCACCGCAGGTCCGTGAGGAACCTGCCCGCGTCTGCGCCGTCGGCCACCCGGTGGTCGTAGGTGAGTGCGAGGTTCAACATCGACCGCACCGCGATCGCTTCCGTGCCATCCGGGTCGGTTCGGACCACCGCGCGACGCTCGATGGCGTAGGTCGCCAGCAGCCCGACCTGCGGCGGGTGCAGGATCGGGGTGCCGAAGCTCGTCCCGTTGCTACCGGTGTTCGACAGGGTGAAGGTGCCACGCCGCACATCGGTCGGCCGCAGGTCGCCGGCACGTGCCCGCGAAGCGAGGTCCTGCACGCTCGACGCCAGCCGGCTGACGTGCTGTTGCTCCGCACGCGGGACCGTGACGACGACGAGACCTCTGGGGGTGTCGACCGCCACGCCCAGGTCGACGTAGTCGTGGAAGGTCACCTGCTCCGTTGCCTCGTCCACCCAACTGTTCATCACGGGATGTCGGGGCAGGCTCAGACAGACGGCACGGGCCAGCAGATGGAAGGGCGACACCTTCACCCCGAGTTGCGCCAGCAGCCTCGGGTTCCACCGTGCCCGCAACTGCATCAGGTGCGTGACGTCGAGACTGACGACGCTGGTCAGCTGGGCCGTGGTGGACAGCGACGCCATCATGGTCCGAGCGATCGTCCGTCGCAGGCGGCTCAGCGGTTCGACCCGATCGTCCTGCCCATCGGTGGGCCGCTGTTGGGGGACCCCATCGGCGCCCATCGCCGGACCCGCATCGCTGCGGCCGAGAGGTCCCCGCGGCGCTCCCTGCTCGATGGGCCGCAGGACGGCCACCGTGGCACCGGCCGCCAGCACAGCCCCAACCCTCGCTGTCTGCTCGACACGCGCCGTCATGGGTGCCGTCAACTCCACATCGGCCTTGTCGACCACCAGCCGCGCAACGGTGGTCCCACTCAGCACCTCCTGCCCCTGCTCGACCGCGACCTCGAGCAGCACCGCTGGCGGACCATCAGCATCAGCGCCGGGCACGGTCAGGGCGACGGTCCCCGTCACGCTGGACCACCGGACAGCGACACCGCCGACCGCGAGTCGACCTCGAGGGCGGCCTCGACGATGTCGTCCTCGCCGATCAACACCAGATCGGCGGCGGGCCCGAGGGGCACGTAGCTGTCCGCGGCGACGACCGCCTCGAGGTGGCCGCGGAAGCCCGCCCGGGCGAGCTGTGCGAGGACGGCATCCGCGATCCCGCCACCGGTGGCGCGGCCCTCATCCACGACGATGACGGACCGACACGCCGTCGCATGCTCGACGATCGCTGCCATGGGAAGTGGGTTGAGCCACCTCACATCCAGCACACGTGCAGCGACCCCCTCCTCCTCCAGCCTCCGCGCGGCCCGCAGTGACATGCGCACACCGTTGCCGTAGGTCACGAGCAGCACGTCGTCGGCCTCCGGGTGGTGCACCCCGACCTCGCCCGGCAACAGGTACTCGCTCGGATCCGGATACGCACTGAGCCACCCCTCGTCGCCGGGCGCGTAGAGATCCCGCTCGTGGTAGAGGGCGATCGGCTCGAGGAAAGCGACCACGCGGCCGTGGGCGGCAGCGATGGCGAGGCACCCCCGCAGCATCCTGGCCGCGTCGTCGCCCCGTGACGGCACCGCGAGCAGTAGGCCGGGTATGTCGCGCAACGCGCCGAGCGAGTTGTCGTTGTGGAAGTGACCGCCGAAGCCCTTCTGGTACGCCAGTCCGGCGACCCTGACGACCATGGGGGTGCGGTAGCGCCCGTCGGAGAAGAAGGAGGTCGAGCAGGCCTCACCACGGAGTTGGTCGAGGGCGTTGTGGATGTAGGCGAGGTACTGGATCTCCGGCACCGGCAGGTAGCCCAGCAATCCCAGCCCCTGCGCGACACCGAGGATGGCGGTCTCATCGAGCAGGGTGTCGAAGACCCGGCCGACACCGAAGGCCTCCTGCAGCCCCGCCGTCACGTTGTAGACCCCACCCTTCCGGCCGACGTCCTCGCCGAAGACCACCGTCCCGCTGCGACGCAGCATCTCGTCCTTCAGAGCCGCGTTGAGGTGCGCCCCCATGGTGCGCCGCGTCGCCGTCCGGGCGTGCTCGGGCAGGGTGCGGCCGAACAGCTCCCCGCGTGCGTCGCGTGGGACCGCGCGGCTGGCTTCGCGACGTACCGTCGGCTCGTCGTAGGGCGCCAGCGGCTCGACGACCTGCTCCCGGGTCGTGAGCTTCGGTGCCCGAGCAGCCACCGGCGCCAGGCTGCGGGCACGGTCACGGGTGCGGGCGACGAGGTCGATGAGTTGATCGCGCGATGCCACCCCCCGAGCCAGGAGGCGTCGCGCGTTGCGCGGGAGCGGGTCCGCGGACTCCGTCCGGCGGATCTCCTCCGGTGTGCGGTAGGTCTGCTCGACATCGGTTCCCGCGTGCCCCCACAAGCGAACGGTCGGGAGGTGGAGGAACACCGGTGCACCCAGTCCGCGGGCCGTTTCCACGGCTGTGGCGGCCACCGACCAGATCTCGTCCAGCTCGCCCTCCGCCCGCAGGTACCGCAGGCCGGGCAGGTCACCGAACGTCTCCTCTACCCAGCGCGACGGCGTCTCCACGGAGATGCCGATCCCGTTGTCCTCGCACAGCAGCACGAGGGGCACCGCGCTCCCGCGCCGGCGTGCCCAGCGGGCACTGTTGACCGCGGACAGCGCGGTCGCGTGGTTGGCTGATGCATCACCGAAGGAGCACAGCACCACGCTGTCGGCAGGTACCGGGAGTTGGTGACCCAACCGGTCGGCCCGCCCGATACCGAAGGCCGTGCCGACCGCCTTCGGCAGGTGCGACGCGATCGTGGAGGTCTGCGGTGGGATCCAGCCCTGCGCCGAGCCCCACACCTTGTGACGCCCCCCCGATGCGGGATCGTCGGCGGCGGCACACACGCTCAGGAGCGTGTCCCGGAGAGGATCCACGTCGAGCTGGCGGCTACGCGCCATGACCACGCCACCTGACCGGTAGTGCAGGAAACAGGGATCCGTCGAGCGCAGCAGGGCACCGACGATGCTCGTGTTCTCATGGCCCGCTGAGGAGATGGTGTAGTAGCCCTCGTTGCGCGCCTTGAGCTCGCGAGCCACCACATCCAGCACACGGGACCTGACCTGGTCCTCGAAGATCCGCAGGGCCGTCCCGGCGGTGAGCGTGCTGCCGGGCACGATGGGCTCGTCGGCAGCCAGCAGTGTCTCCGCCCGGGGTGCCGTCACCAGCACCTGGTCCAGGGCCTCCTCGGCAGCCACCACGCGGTCGGCCATCACGGTCCGCCCCCACTGCACCCACCGTCCCGTTGCCGTCGCGCGCGTGGTCTCGACCCGCACGGGTGCTGCTGCACCACTGTTGTCCTCCGACTGTCTCCGCGCTTCAAACTTAATCCGATATACGACTTTGCCGCAAGCCATCCGCAGGTGCGTCTGCGGCACCCTCGCCGAGCTGCACGACCGCCTCCAACTCGACACAGGCCCCGCCGGGCAGGCTGGCCACGCCGATCGCGGCCCGGGCATGACCACGACCACCCAGCACGTGTTCGAGCACCTCGCTCGCAGCGTCGATGACGACGGGGTGATCCTCGAACCCATCGCTGGCTCGGACGTATCCACGTAGGAACTGGAGGCCCACGACACGCCCCTCGAGCGGGACCGAGAGGACGGCCGCGACCAGGTTCGCGGCGGCCTGACGGGAGGAGGCACGCGCCTGCTCCAGGGTGACCTCTTCGCCGACCACGCCGCGCAACGCCGGCTGCGCCGCACGGCGACCCGTCACGCCCGACAGCCACAACTGGTCCCCGTGCGCGAGCGCGGGCAGGTAACGACCGCGGGGCTCGGGCACCGGGCCGAGCTCCAGCCCCAACTCCTCCAGAGCCTGTCGATAGCGTCGTGCCGGGTCCACGCGCCGCACCCCTCTCCAACGGCGGCGATGCCGCCCTCGACCGCGGTAACGTATATGGTATCCCGTGTGGTCCGGTCTCGTCCTGGATCACCTCACGGAGAGGGGCCCCGGATGACCTTCACACGTGTCGGCGTCGTCGGCAGCGGCATCATGGGCCGCGGGATCGCTGAGGTCTGTGCGCGAGCGGACCTCGACGTCGTGGTGCACGACGTGTCGGCGGCGCGGGTCGACGCGGCCCGGGAGGCCATCGACTCCTCGCTCCTGCGTGCCGTGCGGCGGGACAAGCTCAGCGAGGAACAGGCGTCCCGTGCAAGAGCGCGCCTCAGGACGACGACCGATCTGGAGGACCTGCACGACCGTGATCTCGTGATGGAGGCGGTGATCGAGGAGGAGGCCACCAAGTTGGAGGTCTTCACACGGCTCGATCAGGTGCTCACGGACCCGGCAGCCGTCATCGCCTCGAACACCTCGTCGATCCCCATCATGAAGTTGGCGATGGCGACCCAGCGTCGTGACCGGGTGGTCGGGTTGCACTTCTTCAACCCTGTTCCGGTCCTCGAACTGGTCGAGCTGATCCCCTCCCTGCTGACCAGTGAGGCGACCACGGAGCAGGTGCGCGCTTTCGCCGCTGAGCAGCTCGGCAAGCACGTGATCGCCTCCGACGACCGGGCGGGCTTCGTGGTCAACGCGCTGCTGATCCCCTACCTGCTGTCCGCCATCAGGATGCTCGAGTCGGGCTTCGCCACGGCGGAGGACATCGACCAGGGGATGGAGCGCGGAGCAGCACACCCCATGGGGCCGCTCGCGCTCACCGACCTCATCGGGCTCGACACGACGATGGCCGTGGCCACATCACTGTACGAGGAGTTCAAGGAACCGCTCTTCGCGCCCCCACCTCTGCTGTCACGCATGGTCGACGCCGGCTTGCTCGGTCGCAAGACCCAGCGTGGCTTCTACACCTACCCGGGGTGACGCGCACACACCCCGACCTCTCCCTACCGTGCGCGTGACCGCGACAGCGGCGATCGGGCCCCGGCAGCGGGTCCACAGCAGGAGGCCACACCGTGGAGTTCACCAACGAGTTCACCGTCCCAGCCGGGATCGACACCGCCTTCGCGGTCCTCTCCGATCTGGAGCGGGTCGCGCCCTGCCTGCCCGGAGCGGTCCTCGAAGAGGTCGATGGTGCCATCTACACCGGCCGGGTGAAGGTCAAGGTCGGTCCGATCCAGGTGCTCTATCGCGGCACCGCGGAGCTCGTCGAGATCGACGAGGTCGCGAAACGCGCACGCATCCTGGCCTCCGGCAGCGAGACGCGGGGAGCGGGGACGGCCAGCGCCAAGGTCACCGCGAGCTTGCGGCCGTCCGGGCCGGGTGCGACCACCGTGACCGTGCTGACCGATCTGGACATCACGGGCAAGCCCGCCCAGTTCGGGCGTGGTGTGATGGACGACGTGGGCACCCGCATCATCGACACCTTCGCGGAGCGGCTGGCCGAGCTGCTGGACGAGGGTGCCGGTACCGATGCAGCCCTGACCGGCTCCCCTGCGACGACGCAGGATGATGCGCTGGACCTGTTCGAGATGGCGGGCGGTGCCACCGCGATCAAGCGGGTCGCGCCGGTCGTCGCCGCGGTCCTGGCCGTACTCGGGCTCGCGTGGTGGGTCAGCCGCCGCTGACCTCGCCGACGTTCGACGAGCCATGCGCCGCGGCCAGGTCCTCGGGCACATCCACATCGCGTGGCTGCGGGCGTGGCACGACGATCTCGTGCACGGGCACACGGGCTAGCACCGAGCGCGCTCCCGCGTCTCCGGAGAGAGCGCGCAGTGCCGGCCAGTACGAGCGTCCGAAGCCGACAGGATGTCCCGGGCCGTCGCGGTAACGGAGACGCACCACCTGCCGTCCATCCGTGAGCGCATCGGCGACCGCGTCGATATCGCGAGTCTCGATACCCGGGACGTCTCCGAGGACCACGACCACGCCTTCGACCCGAGCGTCCACGGCATCGAGACCGGCGATCAACGAGGTCGACAGCCCCTCGCCGTGGTGCGGGTTGTCGACCACCCGGACACGCTCGTCGTCGGGCAGCGCGGCCTGGATCGCCGCAGCCTCGTGACCCAGCACGACGACCACCTCGGCGACGCAACTGGCCAGCGTGCGCCGGACGACATGCCCGATCAGCGGCATCCCGCCCAGCAGGGCGAGCTGCTTGGGACTCCCGAAACGACGAGCGCGTCCCGCCGCCAGTACGACGGCCGCCACGCCACCTCCTGCCTCACACGACCTGCTGGCCACCGCGGTGCACTCCCTCCTGCGTGGCGAGACCGTGAAGGGCACCGGCGGTGTCCACCAGCGGGTGCCCACCGCGGCCCTCACGCAACATCACGACCTCTGCGAGGATCGACAGCGCCACCTCCTCGGCGCTCCGGCCGCCGAGATCCAGCCCGATCGGGGAGCGCAGCCGGGCGAGATGCGCCTGGGGCACGCCCCGTTCCGCGAGGCGTCGTCGCCGTTGCTCGTCGGTGCGCCGGCTGCCGATGGCGCCGACGTACCCCGCATCGGAAGCCAGCGCGCGCTCGAGCAGGGGCAGGTCGTACTTCGCATCGTGGGTGAGCACGCACAGGACGCAGTCACGGTCGATCGTGGCCCGGTCGAGGTAGCGATGCGGCCACTCGAGGATCAGTTCATCGGGGTCGGGGAAGCGCTCGCGTGTCAGCAGCGCAGACCGTGGATCGCAGGCAGTGACGTGGAACCCCAACAGCCGGCCGAACCGTGCCGTGGCCACGGCGAAGCTGCTCACCCCGAACACCACGAGCCGCGGGGCCGGGGCGAACACCTGCAGGAAGACCTGCGCTGGCTCCTCGGAGGCCGCCGCGGGCCGCTCCACGATCCCGGAGCGGCCCTGCCGCAGAAGCTCGCGCGCAAGGTCCTGCAACCCAGCCGCGAGACCCGGAGCGCCCGCCGAACCCCCGTCGCCCGCGAGACCCAGTTCGACCGGTGCAGCCAAGGCCGACTGCTCGCCGTCGTGCCCGGGCAAGGGGAAGGCGACGGCCACCGGGCGGCGGGACGCCACCGCTGCGCGCACGCGCTCCAGATCGAGGGCACCATCCTCCAGGGGGGTGACGAGCACCTCGATCGTCCCACCACAGGTCAGTCCGACCGCCAGGGCCTCCGCATCGCTGACGCCGTACCTGCGGAGTCGGGGACGCCCATCAGCCAGCACGGCCTGCGCCTCCTCGATGACGGCACCCTCGACGCATCCTCCGGACACGCTGCCGTGCACGCTGCCGGACTCCGAGATCGCCATCAGGGAACCGACGGGCAGCGGAGCGCTGCTGCTGGTCGTCACCACGGTGGCGAGAGCGCAGCGGCGACCCTGCGCGCGCCACGATGCGACCACCTCCAGGACATCCTGCACGAGGGCCTCCGACCTGAGCTGACGGCCGCAACGATACGCGACCGGTGCGCGCCCACCGGTTGTTGGGAGTCGGGCGCCGTCAGTCCGAGCCCTCGTCCCACACCGACCAGCGGGAGACCTCGTCGAGCTCGTCGGGCCCCGGGGCCTCGCCCTGGACCCGCTCGAGCAGGGCGGTGTCCTCACTGAACTCGAACACGCCCACCAGGCCGTCCTCGACGTCGTCGACATGGACGATCGCCGTGCGCCACCAGTCCTCGCCGTCATGCTCCCACAACACGCCCACGTGTTCCTGCTCGACGTAGCCGCGGGTCAGACGGCAGGTGGGGCGCCGCCGCCACAGGTGCTGTACCGCCTCGGGAAGGTCCTGTCGCTCGGGGCCGGCGAAGCCCGGTACCTCGGCGTCGGGGGCGATGACCGCGAGCAGCCCGTCCACGTCGCGGGCGTTGAAGGGTTCGGCCAGCGCATCGATCGCGTCGGCCTCCCGGTCGTCGCGCAGCCCGGCATCCATGTCGTCAGCCAACAGATCCAGCTCGGGATCGTCGACGTGGAAGCCGTAGCCATCCGCTGCGACGCCGTCGTTGGAGGGCTCCTCCACCTCGTCACGCTCGCGGCGGGCGACCTCCTCGTCGACGCGGTCGAGCCGTGCCTCGGCAGCCGCGATGCCGGCGTCGATGGCGTCCTCACCCCTTGCAGGCATGGCACTCCCTCACGGTCGGGTCACCCGAGACTGCCCGTACGCGGTCCGCATGGCAAGGGCACAGGGACGCTTGCGCCAGCCGCCACGACCGGCTCGGGGCCCCACGCCCGGCCGGCTCAGACCGATCCGGAGAAGTCGAACCGGATCTGGGCCAGCTGCTCGTGCTCACCGGGCACCGGGATCGGGTACTCGCCGCTGAAGCACGCCGTGCACAGCTTCTCCCGCTGGTGCGGTGTGGAGGCGATCAGGCCACCGAGCGAGATGTAGTGCAGGGAGTCGCAACCGATGAACTCCCGGATCGCTCCGACATCGAGGTCGGCGCCGATCAGTTCCGCCCGGCTCGCCATGTCGATGCCGTAGTAGCACGGATGCGCCACCGGCGGGGAGGTGATGCGCAGGTGCACCTCGGCGGCACCGGCCTCGCGCAGCATCGCCACCAGCTGACGGGCGGTGTTGCCCCGCACGATCGAGTCGTCGACCACGACCAAGCGGCGGCCCTCGACGACCTCGCGCACGGGCGAGAGCTTGAGCCTGATGCCGAGCTGGCGCAGCGACTGGGTCGGCTGGATGAAGGTACGGCCGACGTAGCGGTTCTTGACCAGACCGTCAGCGAAGGGCAACCCGGTCTCCGCCGCGTACCCGGCCGCCGCATCCCGGCCGGCCTCTGGCACCGGTATCACGATGTCCGCCTCGACGGGTGCCTCACGAGCGAGCTGCCGTCCCATCGAGCGTCGCGCGTACAGCACGCTGCCGCCGTCCTGGCGGTGGTCGGGCCGCGCGAGGTAGACCCACTCGAACAGGCAGAAGGTCGGGTTCGGTGGGGCGAATCGGCGGCTGCGCAGCCCGTTGCCGTCGATGGTCACGACCTCACCGGGCGACACATCGCGGAAGAACACCGCGCCGACGATGTCCAGGGCCGCGGTCTCCGAGGCGACCACCCAGCCCCCTGCGGGCAGCCGGCCGATCTGCAGTGGACGCACCCCGTTGGGGTCGCGGAAGGCGTGGAGGCGCTCCTCGTCCATCACGATCACGGAGTAGGCGCCCGTGAAGCGGGGCGCGGTCCGCACGATCGCCTCCTCGAGGCTGACGTCCACCTCGCGTGCCAGCAGCGACGCCATCAGTTCCGAGTCGTTGGCCGGTTCCTCATCGAGCTCGCGAGCCAGCTCGGCGGTGTTGACGAGGTTGCCGTTGTGTCCGAGCGCCAGCCCACCTCCCGTCGGTGTCTCGCGGTACTGCGGCTGGGCGTTGACCCAGGAGGACGCACCCGTGGTGGAGTAGCGGCAGTGCCCGAGGGCGAGATGGCCCTCCAGGGCCGCCAGCCCCGTATCGGTGAAGACCTGGTTGACCAGGCCCATGTCCTTGTGGACCACGATACGTCGACCGCTGGACGCAGCGATCCCGGCCGACTCCTGGCCTCGGTGCTGCAGCGCGTAGAGGCCGAAGTAGGCCAGGCGCGCGACCTCCTCACCGGGGGCGTAGACCCCGATGACGCCGCACTCCTCGTGGGGGCCGTCGAGGTCGTCGTCCCCGAGCTCGGAGAAGCGGGGTGGCTCATGGCCTGCTGCGGACGTGGGTGCGGGCTGCTGGAGCGTCACGGGGAACCTCACAGGGGGCCCGCCGGGCACCTGGGGGAAGCGGCGGCGGTGCGAGCGTAGCCCCTCGCGCGACGATCCGACCCGGAGCCCGCCCGGCGCACGGTGCGCACCGCAGCGGGGCCAGCGCGCGGCACGGCCCGGCGTGGCCAGCACGCCGGCTGTCGGCCACGTTCAGGCCGAGAACCCGAAGCCCCGGTTGCGTCCGGCCGCCTGCTGCTGCACCCGCTGGTCCTTCTCCCGCGAGGACTCCCGGAGTTCCTCGCGGTGGGCGTCCAAGGCGGTCGTCAGTTCACGGTCGCCGGCGGCCAGGATCCGTACCGCCAGCAGACCGGCGTTGTGCGCGCCCCCCACGGCCACGGTCGCCACCGGGATGCCCGACGGCATCTGCACGATCGACAGCAGCGAGTCCAGTCCGTCGAGGTGACGCAGGGGCACGGGTACGCCGATCACCGGCAGCGAGGTGACCGACGCCAGCATCCCCGGCAGGTGGGCTGCACCACCGGCGCCGGCGATCAGGACCTCCAACCCCCTGCCGGCAGCCTCACGACCGTAGGCCAGCATCCGCTCCGCATCGCGGTGGGCCGAGACCACGTGGACCTCGTGCGCGATCCCGAACCGCTCCAGCGCCTCGACCGCGCCCTCCATGGTGGGCAGATCGGAGTCGGAACCCATCACGATGCCGACCCTGGCCGCACCGGGCACCGGCGCGACGGCGGCCTCGGTCACCACCGCCTCGTCGGTCACCGCAACCGTCTCGATGTCGTCGGGTTGGGGGTGCTCCATGCTGCCTGCCTCCAGAGGTGGTGGGCCGCGCCGCTCACGGCCGGTGGCATCACGCCCGTCGTCACCGACCGACCAGTCGGTCGGCGGCGTCACGTGCCGCGGCGAGGGCCACCTCGATGTCGTCGCCGGTCACGGTGACGTGGCCGATCTTGCGGCCCGGGCGCGAGGCCTTGCCGTACAGGTGCACCGCTGCGCCGGACACCTCCAGGGCGTCGGGCAACGCCGCGGCGACCCGGTCCTCACCCGCCGCACCCGCGGGGCCCAGCAGGTTGACCATCGCAACGGCCGGGACGCGCAGCGAGGGGTCGCCCAAGGGCCAGTCCAGCACGGCGCGCAGGTGGTTGTGGAACTGCGAGGTGACCGCCGCCTCGATCGTGGCGTGCCCCGAGTTGTGGGGTCGCAGCGCCAGTTCGTTGATCGTCAGCGCTCCGGCGCGGTCGACGAACAACTCCACCGCCACGATGCCGACCCCGTCCACGGCATCGGCGACCTGCTGGCCGAGCGCCGTAGCGGCGGCGGCGACCTCGTCCGACACCCGCGCGGGTTGGAGCAGCTCCACGCAGATGCCGCCCGCCTGCACCGTCTCCACCACGGGGTAGGTGACGCGCGCACCGCCGGGGCGCCGGGCGGTGACCACCGCGAGCTCGACCTCGATGTCGACCAGTTCCTCGGCGAGCCAGTCCCCACCGCGGGAGAGCACCTCGGCGGCGCCGGCGCGGTCAGCGACCACCTCGACACCCCGGCCGTCGTAGCCGCCGCGGCGCGCCTTGCACACCACGGGCCACCCGTGGTCCTCGGCGAAGGCTGCCACCTCCTCGACCGATGACACGGCGGTGTAGGCCGGTACCGGCAGCCCGAGGCCCGCCAGCTGCTCGCGGGCATGGAGCTTGTCCTTGGCATGCAGAAGGGCGGCAGCGCTCGGATGCACCGCGTGGCCACGGTCGGCCATCTGCGCGAGGCCGGCGTCGGCGACCAGCTCGTGGTCGAGGGTGACCACGTCCACGGCATCGGCGAAGGCCAGCAACGCCGTCTCGTCGTCGGGGGCACCGAGGTGGCAGCGGGCACCTGCCAGCACCGCCGGCTCGTCGGTGCGGGTGGCCAGCACGTGGAGCTCCACGCCGAGGTCGATCGCCGCCGACTGGGTCATGCGGGCGAGTTGGCCGGCACCCACCATCCCGACCCGTGCCGTGGCGCCCCGGCTGGGGGCATCGCGATGGGCGTCACGCTCGACCATGGTGGCTCCTCACGACCCGAGCAGGTCGGTCAGACCGCTGCCGGAGGCCAGGCGGACGTCCTCGAGGTCGAGGTCGACGAGCCCACGGACACGGACGCGGTCCCCACCCACGGTGCCGACGTCGGTCAGCGGCACCTCGGTGTCGGCGCACAGCTGCGCGACGGCACGGACGTGGGTGGAGGGCACCGTGATGAGCACCCGGCCCGGGGACTCGCTGAACAGCTGCTGGGTCGCGGACAGCTCCGCGCCCGCCTCGTCGGTGTCCGCCGCCCCGACCGCCGAGAGGTCCACCTCGACGCCGACGTCACCGGCCACGCAGGACTCGGCGAGCGCCACCAGCAGCCCACCGTTGCCGACATCGTGGGCGCTGGACAGCAGCCGCTCGCGCGCAGCCTCGTGCAGCACCTCGGCGATCGCGCCCTCGAGATCCAGGTCGACGGGGGCGAGCACGCCTCCCAGCGGTGCACCGAGCCAACGCTGGAGCTCCGAGCCCGCCAGCCCCGGTGCCGTCGGCGCCCCGAGCAGGAACACCAGGTCGCCCACGTCCTCGAAGGCCAGCCCGAGCGCGTCCTCGGCGTCGGCCAGCACCCCCAGGACCCCGACCACCGGCGTGGGGTGGATCGCCCGACCCCGGGTCTCGTTGTACAGCGACACGTTGCCGCCGGTGACGGGTACACCGAGGGTGCGACAGGCTGCGCCCATCGCCTCGATCGAGGCAGCGAGCTGCCACATGATCTCCGGGCGCTCGGGGTTGCCGAAGTTCAGGCAGTTGGTGGTCGCCAGGGGTCGGGCACCCGTGGCGGCGACGTTGCGGAAGGCCTCGGCGACCACCCGCCGGGTGCCCTCGATGGGGTCGAGCTCGCACAGGAGGCCGTTGCCGTCGGTGGAGCAGGCGACCGCACGGTGGCTGTCGGGCAGGCGCACGACGCCCGCATCCGCCATGCCGGGCCCGAGCACGGTGCCCGCCAGCACGTGCTGGTCGTACTGCTCGAACACCCACCGCTTCGACGCGACGTTCGGGCTCGAGAGGAAGGCCAGCGCCGTGTCCTCCATCGACCGCCGGGCCCGACCGGTTGCCGCCTCTGACGTGCCACCCGGCCACGTCGCGTCGAGCTCCTCCGCGGCCACCTCGGCGTAGGCATCCAACCAGTCGGGCCGTACCCGGGGCCGGTCGTAGGTGGGGCCCTCGTCGGCCAGGGAGCGTGCGGGCAGGTCCGCGATCGGGGCACCACCGCGGGTCAGTCGCAGGGCGTCGCCGGCGACCACCTCACCGACCACCGCCGTGGGGACCCCCCAGCGGGCTGCGACCTGCTCCACCTCGACGAGCCGTTCGGGAGCGACCAGGGCGAGCATGCGCTCCTGGGACTCCGAGCACAGGATCTCCCACGACTCCATGGACGGCTCGCGCAGCTGCACCCGGTCGAGGTCGACATCCATGCCCAGCGACGCCGCCGATGCCAGCTCCGAGGTGGAACACGCGATCCCCGCCGCACCCATGTCCTGGATGCCGGAGATCAGGTCACGCGCGTAGAGCTCCAGGCAGCACTCGATGAGCAGCTTCTCCGCGAAGGGGTCGCCGACCTGCACGTTCGGACGCTTGGCGTCGAGCCCGGCATCGAACTCCTGGCTCGCGAGCACCGAGGCCCCACCGATGCCGTCACGGCCGGTGGCCGAGCCGAGCAGGACGGCGAGATGACCGACCGCCTCGGCCTTGGCGAGCTGGAGCCGGTCGCGGTCCATCACCCCGATCGCCAGCACGTTGGTCAGGGGGTTGCCGGCGTAGGTGGGGTCGAAGACCACCTCGCCGCCGATGTTGGGCACACCGACGCAGTTGCCGTAGTGGCCGACGCCGCGCACGACCCCGTCGACGAGGTGGCGTTGCAGGGCGTCGGGTGGGTGTGTGACCCCGCCGCCGTCGGTCCAGCCACCCGGGTCGCCGAAGCGCAGCGGGTCCATCACCGCGATGGGACGGGCGCCCATGGTGAAGATGTCACGCAGGATCCCCCCGACCCCGGTCGCGGCGCCCTGGAAGGGCTCGACGTAGCTCGGGTGGTTGTGGGACTCGATCTTGAAGGCCACCGCGAGGCCATCACCGACGTCGACCACGCCGGCGTTCTCACCGGGGCCGGCGATCACCCAGGGTTCGTCGTGGGCGAGACCCCGGAGATGGATCTTGGAGGACTTGTAGGAGCAGTGCTCCGACCACATCACCGAGTACATCCCGAGCTCGGCCACGGTGGGCACACGACCCAGCGTCGCCACGATGCGGTCGTACTCGTCACCCCGCAGCCCGAGCTCGTAACCGAGCTCGCGGGCCCGCTCGGGGGTGAGGATCTCCTCGGCGGGGAAGGCCGGCGCGCCCTGGAACGCCGAGGCGACCTGCCCGGCAGGCGGGGAGGGGGAAGCGGTGGTGGTGTCGGAGGTGTCGGACACGGCGGTGGCCTGGTCGTGGGCGACGGATCGCGGAGCCGGGGTCCGGCCGCGGCAAGCCTACGTGACCGTCGATGCCTCCCGGGCGCGGGGCTGGTAGAGGACGGGGCCCCGCCGGGACCCCCGACCCCGAGGAGGGCTTCGCCTGGCCATGCCAGGGGCGAAGGTCCCATCAGACGAGCGAGGCGGTACCCTGTCGTCACGTCAGGCCCCCGACCCCCGAGGTCAACCGTGGACGCCCTCAACACCCTGCGTGCCGTGCTCGTCGCCTTCGCCGCCGTCGCGGCGATCCTGCTCACCTTCCAGGGGCAGTGGTTCCCGGCGGGCATCCTCGGCGCGGGCATCCTCGCGCACCTCGCGCTGTTCGCCTGGCTCCGCGCGGACCGCCGGAAGATGGCGCAGGACGACCCCTTCGAGCGCCTGCTCCAGGGCAGCTGACCCTCGGCGCGCCCGCTCAGGCCGTCGTCGACACCGCTCGCAGCACGCTCTCGAAGACGCCCCTGCCGTCCACCCCGCCGATCAGCGCAGGGTCGACGGCATGTTCGGGGTGCGGCATGAGCCCGACGACGTTGCGCCCCGGGTTGGTCACGCCCGCGATGTCGCGCAGGGAGCCGTTGGGGTTGCTCCCCGCGGCGTAGCGCGCGACGACACGGCCCTCGGCCTCGAGCGCGTCGAGGGTGGCGTCGTCGGCGACGTAGCGACCCTCACCGTGCTTGGCGGGGATCACCACGGTCTGCCCCGTGGTGTACGCGCGGGTCCACGCGGTGTCGGACGCCTCGATGGTCAGTGGCACGTCGCGGCAGACGAACCGCAGATGGGCGTTCCGGGTCAGCGCGCCGGGCAGCAGGCCGGCCTCGCAGAGCACCTGGAAGCCGTTGCAGATCCCGAGCACGGCGCCGCCCGCGTCCGCGAACCGAGCGACGGCCTCCATCACCGGCGCACGGTGCGCGATCGCCCCGCACCGCAGGTAGTCACCGTGGGAGAACCCACCGGGCAGGATCACCGCATCCACCGCGCCGACCGTGGCATCGCCGTGCCACAGCGCCACGGTCTCGCCCCCGCACAGTTCCACCGCGCGGCGCGCGTCGTGATCGTCCAGCGAACCGGGGAAGGTCACCACGCCGATCACCATCCGTGCCTCCCACCATCTCGTCCTGGGCTACGACCCCCGGCCCGATCCCCGGGGTGCGGACGACCTCACCGGGCCGTGGCCGCTCGATCGGAGCCTACCGGCGGACGTCGACCGTCCCCGCCGAGCCGCAGCGCCCCGATCGTGGCCGGGACCAGGAGCAGCAACGCCCCGAAGGACAGGGCCGGGTAGCCGGCCACCGCGAGCACCACCCCGGCGAGCGTGCCCCCGACCCCGCCGGCAAGGTTCATCGCCAGGTCGCTCGCACCCTGCACCGCGGGGCGATCCGCAGCCGCGACCGCGTCGGTCAACCACGCCGAACCCGCGATCAGGCAGGCCGACCATCCCGTACCCAACAGCACGAGGCCGCCCTGGAACCACACCGAGCCCGTCGGGTCGCCGGTCGCAGCCAGCGATGCCGCGACCGCCAACTGTGCCAGGCCGAAGAGCACGACCCGACGACGGCCGACGCGGTCCGCGAGCGCACCCATCACCGGGCTGAGGGCGTACATCCCGGCGATGTGCAGGCTGATCGTGATGCCGACCAACTGCAGGGCGGCACCGTTGTCCTCCATGTGGACCGGCGTCATCACCATGATCCCCACCATGACGGCGTGGGCGGCGGTGATGGCCAGGACCGCGACCAGGGTCTCGGGGACGGCGCGGATGGTGCGCGCCGCCGCCCGCAGCGATGCCCACCCGGTGGTCGCCACCGCGGGCACCGCCGGGTCGGTGTCGGCCGCGGCCACCTGCAAGGGGTCCGGCCGCAGCAGCAGTGCCTGCAGCAGTGCTGCCCCGCCGAAGGACACCAGGGAGAACAGGTAGGCGCCGGCCAGCGGTGGCAGAGCCACCATGGCGGCGACCGCTTCGCCGGGGCCGGTGAGGTTCGGGCCGGCGACCGCACCGATGGTCGTCGCCCACACGATGGAGGACAGGGACCGCGCGCGCCGCTCGGGACGCGCGAGATCGGTCGCGGCGTAGCGTGCCTGCAGGTTCGACGCGTTCGCCCAGCCGAAGGCGGCGGAGGCGATCACGTGCAACGCGAAGGTCCCGAGGACGGCGGCCACCACCGCCAGCCCCGCACCGACGGCGCCCACGAGGTAACCCGTGACCAAGCTCGGTCGGCGTCCACGCTCCACCGCGATCCGGGCGATCACCAGGGCGGCGGCTGCGGCGCCCAGGGTCGACGCCGTGGCGGACACCCCGGACAGCGATGCCGTGCCGCTCAACTCGTAGGCCAGCAGGCCCACCACGGCGACCCCCGAGCCGACGCCGACCCCTCCCAGGATCTGGCTCGCGACCAGCACGCGGACGGTGCGTGCCTGCAGTCGCTCCCGCGTGGCGGCGTCGGCTCCGGGCTGCTCAGCGGTCATCGCGGAACCCCACCTCGAGCAACTCGGCGACGGGGTCATCGGCGGCGAGCAGCTCGTCCACGTCCCGGCAGCCCCGGGGAAGGTCCTCGCCGAGGTCGAGGGTGCGGCAGGCCTCCTGCTGGATCCGGGCCGCCGCCAACTCCGTGGTGACCCCGACCGGCGCACCGGGCCAGGCGGGATCGCTGAGCAGCACCAGCTGGTGGAGCACGGCCGGAGCCGCCCGCACGGCGGCCTCGAACTGGAACTTGGCGTTCAACTCCATCACCAGACGGCCGTCCTCGAGCCGCGTCGAGGACTCGACACCCGACAGCTCGAAGGTCGCCACGCGCAGCTGGCCTCCCCCGGCGATCCATGCCACGAGCCCCTCACGCAGCTCGGGGTGGCGGTCCTCGTCCACGACCTCGCAGGCTGCCGCCAGCGCACCGGCGGCAGCGGCCTGGGAACCCGTGTCCCCGACGATGCGGATGGCCTGGGCACAGCCGGGACCCGGCACCGCGTCCCTGGTCTCCGACAGCATCGCGTCGCCCCGCGCGATGGTGACCTCCGCTCCCCCCGCAGGACGGCGCTCCGCGGCGGAGAGGGGATCGCGGTCGATGGACAACAACGCCCACACGGTCACAGCGACCGCCACGGGCACCATGACCAACATGGTGACGACGAACCATCGCTGCAGGACGGGCTCCCCGGTGGGAAGGGTGGGCAACCCGTCATCCTTCAGCGGTGGGGGCGCGCCACCGCCGGCCTCAGCGCCGTCGGCGGCACTGCGGCCCTGCCCGTCGGGACCTCCCTCAGCGTTGTTCACCGGCGTCTCAGGCGTCGGCACGCTCGGACTCGTCGATCACCCGCCACCGGTAGGACTCGATCACGGGGTTGGTGAGGAAGCCCTGGCACATCGCATCCACGCGCGCGGCGAGTTCGTCCTCCGTGGCGTCCACGACCAACTCGAGGTGCTTGCCCACACGGACCTCGGCGACACCCTCGTAGCCGAGGCCGGGGAGGGCCTCTGCGACCGCACGGCCCTGTGGGTCGAGGATCTCACGCTTGAGCAGGACGTCGACGGCGATGCGCGGCATCTCGGGCTCCTGACCGACCGGCTCCCGGACGCTCGCGGGTCGATCGACGGTGCGACGGTGGGGCGAGGTGAGCGGTGCCGGAGGGTAGCGGCGGCTCAGTGCCCGACGGCACCGTGGTGCGCGCCCCGCGGCGGCGGGCCGACCACGCAGCAGCGACCGCAGCGCCCAGGGGTGCCGGATGTCACAGTGGGTGGATCGTGGCGGACCGTCGCACCTGCGTCACCAGCGTGCCGGGCTCGAAGGGCTTGCGGATCACCCCGACCGCGCTCGTCGCCACCAGGGACTCGAGATCGTCCGGGTGGGTCCTGGCAGTGACGAACAGTGCGGGCACCGCGCTGCAGCCGAACTGCAGCCGCAGTTCCTCCAGCAGGGTCGGCCCGTCGGTCCCGGGCATCATCACATCGAGCAGCAGGACATCGGGGACCTCGACGGTCACCGCCCGACGTGCGTCCTCGGCGCTCACGCAGGAGCGCACCACCATGTCGGGCTCGCCCTCGAGGATCATCCGGACCAACAGCAGCGTCTCGGGATCATCATCGACGTGCAGGACGTCCAGAACCTGACGCATGGCGTCACTCCCCCGACGGCTGCGCTCCGCGACCACTGATGCGCTGGAAGGGTAGACAGCCCCCGCGCTGCGGTCCCGGGCCGAAAGGCCCCATCACCGCCGATCCCGACACCGGCCCCGCACCGGCTCACCGGCGCCGCGGCTGGCGAGCGCGACGCTTCCCCT
>JAWLFQ010000001.1:52059-55944 GCA_041685505.1 Nitriliruptoraceae bacterium | reverse complement strand
GCTGCGGTCCCGGGCCGAAAGGCCCCATCACCGCCGATCCCGACACCGGCCCCGCACCGGCTCACCGGCGCCGCGGCTGGCGAGCGCGACGCTTCCCCTCCCCGACCGGCCCCACCGTGCGTAGCATACGCAGCGATCCCGGCCCCGCGGCCGCCCCTCCCCGCGGCGCCCGCTCCCATCGGAAGGACACGCCGTGCAGTCGGTACTGGTCGCCAACCGTGGAGAGATCGCCATCCGGGCGTTCCGGGCCGCGACGGAGCTCGGCCTGAAGACGATCGCGGTGTACGCGCGTGAGGACCGTGACTCCCTCCACCGCATCAAGGCCGACGAGGCCTACGAGATCGGTGCGCCCGGCCACCCCGTACGGGCCTACCTCGACGTCGAGGGGCTGGTCGACACCGCGGTGCGGGTCGGTGCGGACGCCGTCTACCCGGGCTACGGCTTCCTGTCCGAGTCACCGGCACTGGCCAAGGCCACCAGCGAGGCCGGGGTGATCTTCGTCGGACCGCCCTCCGAGGTACTCGAGCTGACGGGCTCGAAGGTCCGCGCGCGCGACGTGGCAGCGTCGGCCGGCATCCCGGTGCTGGCTGCCTCACCGCTGCTGACCGACCCGTCCGAGGCCACGGCCCACGCGGAACGCATCGGTTTCCCCGTCTTCGTCAAGGCCGCGGCCGGTGGTGGTGGTCGTGGCATGCGGCGGGTCGAGTCCCCCGCTGATCTCCTGTCCGCCGTCGAGACCGCGATGCGTGAGGCGGAGGGCGCCTTCGGCGACCCGCGCGTGTTCCTCGAACAGGCCATGACCCGCCCCCGCCACATCGAGGTCCAGGTCCTCGCCGACGCACAGGGCGAGGTCGTCCACCTCTTCGAACGCGACTGCTCCCTGCAACGCCGGCACCAGAAGGTGCTGGAGCTCGCCCCCGCACCGAACCTCCCCGCGCAGTTGCGGGACCAGCTGTGCGGCTACGCCGTGGAGTTCGCGCGGGCGGTCGGGTACCGCAACGTCGGCACGGTCGAGTTCCTGGTGGAGAACGCCACCGGCCCCGATCCGCGTGCGGTCTTCATCGAGATGAACCCGCGCATCCAGGTCGAGCACACCGTGACCGAGGAGGTGACCTCGATCGACCTGGTGGCATCGCAGCTGCGGATCGCCGGCGGCGCGAGGCTGGCCGACCTCGGCCTGTCCCAGGAGACGATCGCCACCCGCGGCTTCGCTCTGCAGGCGCGTATCACCACCGAGGATCCCGAGCACGGCTTCCGCCCGGACACCGGCCGTATCTCGGCCTACCGCTCGCCGGGGGGTGCGGGTGTCCGGCTGGATGCCGGCAGCGCCTACGTGGGCGGGGAGATCAGCCCCTTCTTCGACTCGATGCTGGTCAAGCTGACCACGCGCGGCCAGGACTTCGACACCGCGATCCGCCGGGCGCAGCGCTCCCTGGCCGAGTTCCGCATCCGCGGCGTCCGCACCAACATCCGCTTCCTCCGTGGCCTGCTGGCCGAGCCGGCGCTGCTGGCCGGTGAGGTCTCCACCGCCTTCATCGACGAACGCCCGCAGCTGCTGCGCGCGTCCACCGGCGCGAACCGGGCCCAGCGGCTGGCGACCTTCCTCGCCGACCGCACGGTCAACAGGGAGTACGGACCACCGCCACAGCTGGCGGCACCTGCGTCCAAGCTGCCCGCGGTGGACACCGATCAGCCGCCGGCGGGGAGCCGGGACCGACTGCGGGAGCTCGGCCCCGAGGGCTTCGCCCGGTGGCTGCGCGACACCGAGCAGGTGCACGTCACCGACACCACCCTGCGCGACGCGCACCAGTCGCTGTTCGCGACCCGCATGCGTACCTACGACATGCTGCAGGCCGCGCCGCACCTGGCCCGCGGACTGCCGCAGCTGTTGTCCCTGGAGTGCTGGGGCGGTGCCACCTACGACGTGGCCCTGCGTTTCCTCCACGAGGACCCCTGGAAACGGCTGGAGCAACTCCGCGAGGCCGTACCGAACATCAACCTGCAGATGCTGCTGCGGGGCCGGAACCTGCTCGGCTACACCGCGTACTCGGAGAAGGCCGTGCGGGCCTTCGTCGAGGAGGCAGCGGCCGCAGGCATGGACATCTTCCGCATCTTCGACGCCCTCAACGACGTCGAGCAGATGCGCACCGCCATCGTCGCCGCCCGCGACGCCGGGGCGGTGGCGGAGGGGACACTGTGCTACTCGGGTGACCTCACCGATCCCGGCGAGGACATGTTCACCCTCGACCACTACCTCGGTGTCGCCGAGGGGGTGCTGGGCGCCGGTGCCCACGTGCTGTGCATCAAGGACATGGCCGGGCTGCTGCGGGCCCCTGCCGCCCACGCGCTGGTCACCGCCCTGCGTGAACGCTTCGACGCACCGGTCCACCTGCACACCCACGACACCGCCGGCGGCCAGCTGGCCACCTACCTCGCCGCCATCGAGGCCGGGGTGGACGCCATCGACGGTGCCGCTGCGCCGATGTCGGGCATGACCAGCCAGCCGAGCCTGGCAGCGATCGTGGCCGCCACCGACCACGGACCGCGCGCGACGGGCCTGGAGCTCGAGGCCCTGTGGGCCATGGAGCCCTACTGGGAGTCCGTCCGCAAGCTCTACGCACCCTTCGAGTCCGGCCTCAAGAGCCCCACGGGAACGGTGTACCGGCACGGCATCCCCGGTGGGCAGCTGTCCAACCTGCGCCAGCAGGCGAGCGCGCTCGGTCTGGCGGACCGTGTCGAACAGGTCGAGGAGGCCTACGCCCGCTGCGATGCGCTGCTCGGACGCATCATCAAGGTGACACCGACCTCCAAGGTGGTCGGCGACCTCGCCCTGTACGTCGTCTCCGCCGGTGTGGACGTCGACGAGCTCGAGGAGCACCCCGAGCGCTTCGACCTCCCCGACTCGGTCATCGGGTTCCTGCGCGGCGAGCTCGGCACGCCCCACGGTGGCTGGCCGGAGCCCTTCCGCAGCAAGGTACTGGAGGCCAAGAGCGGTTCCACGCCGGTCTCGGCCGCAGCCGTCGAGGACCTCCCCGAGGAGCCCGGCCCCGAACGCCGTCGGGCGCTGGACCGGCTGCAGTTCCCGGGTCCCACCGACGACTACGAGAAGGCCGCCGACCTGTGGTGGGACGTCTCGCGCCTGCCCACCGAAGCCTTCTGGCACGGGCTGGAGCGCGGCCGGGAGATCGCCGTCGATCTGCGACGGGGGACGCGGGTGTACTTCGGCCTCCAGGCGATCAGCGAACCGGACGACGGCGGGTTCCGCACGGTGCTGCTCGAGGTCAACGGCCAGGCCCGCCCGATCGAGGTGCGTGACCGCTCGGTGGCCAGCGAGGTCGTGTCGGTGGAGAAGGCCGACAGGGGCAACCCCGCCCACGTCGCCGCGCCGCTGACGGGGGTGCTGACCTGGACCGTCGAAGCCGGCGCCGAGGTGGCAGCCGGAGACCCGGTGGCCATGATCGAGGCGATGAAGATGGAGTCCTCGATCTCCGCTCCACACGCCGGCCGCGTCGCGCGGGTGGCGGCCGGTGCGGGCATCAAGGTCGAGCCCGGCGACCTGGTCTGCGAGGTGACCCCGGCGGACTGAGGTCAGCCGCCGGTCACCACGGCCACCCCGGCGCTCATGCCCAGCCGGGAGGCACCGGCCTCCACCATCGCGACCGCGTCGTCGTAGCTGCGGATGCCACCGGAGGCCTTCACCCCGAGATCCGGGCCGACGGTGGCGCGCATCAGCGCGACGGCGTGGGTGGACGCGCCACCGGCGGGGTGGAAGCCGGTGCTGGTCTTGACCATGTCGGCGCCACCGGCCACCGCCGCCTCGCAGGCCGCCACGATCCGGTCGTCGTCCAGGGCCGCGCTCTCGATGATGACCTTCAACCCGACGCC
>JAWLFQ010000001.1:0-51959 GCA_041685505.1 Nitriliruptoraceae bacterium | reverse complement strand
GACCATGTCGGCGCCACCGGCCACCGCCGCCTCGCAGGCCGCCACGATCCGGTCGTCGTCCAGGGCCGCGCTCTCGATGATGACCTTCAACCCGACGCCGTCACCAGCGGCGGCGCGCACGGCCGCGACCTCCTGTTCGACCGACGCACCGCCACGGTCGAGCAGGCCACCGATGTCGATGACCATGTCGAGTTCCCGGGCGCCATCCGCGACGGCGTGGGAGGCCTCGGCGGCCTTGACCTCGAAGCGGTGGGCGCCGGAGGGGAAACCGATCACACAACAGGCCAGGACCGGATGGTCGGCGAGGGAGGCGGCCACCACGCCCACCCGGTTCGGGCTGACGCACACCGACGCGAAGCCGTGCGACACCGCTTCTGCGCACCGCTGCTCGACCTGCGTCACCGTCGCCTCGGGTGTCAGCAGGGTGTGGTCGATGAGCGGTGCGAGCTGCTGGCGTTCCACGGTGGCTCCTGTCACCTCGAGGCGGCAGGCACCTGCGTCGGCGACCGCCCGGCCACCACCCTACTGAGGTGGCGGGCGCCGCAGGCACGCCGCGGGCATCGCCGGCCGCACCGTTGCATCGCGGCCGCGGATCAGCCGCCGGACCGACGAGCAGCCGCGAAGGACCGCACCCCGAGCACCACGTAGATCAGGCACACCAGCGAGGTGATGCTCGAGACGACCACGGCGGTGGGTCGCGCGACCTCGCCGCCGGTGAGCAGCGCCGGCAGCTGGATCACGTTCATCAGCGTGCCGAGGAAGCCGAGCAGCGCGAGCACCAGCGCAGCGTGGATCGCGGTGCGGCGGCGGTCCTGGTTCCCGGCCCACAGCCCCAGACCCAGCACGGGAAGGCCGAGGACGGTGGGCAGCAGGGCGGTCAGGCTGGCGCCGGCGGTCACGGCGTAGCCGACGACGCCGATCAGCACGAGCACAGCACCGGTCACACGGGTCACGAGGACCATGTCGTTCATCACGACCTCGAAGGTTCGGGAGCCAGGGAAGCAGGGCAGCAGGGCAGCGAGGTGCAGGGTACGGCGGTGGGCAGCACCGCAGGGACGGTGGTCCGGTCCGTTCAGGCGACCCGCGTGCCGGCACCCAGCACCTCGGCGAGCGTGGCGACCAGCAGGTCGATCTCCTCCTCGGTGATCACCAGTGGGGGTGCGAGCCGGATGGTCGACCCGTGGGTGTCCTTGGCCAGCACCCCGCGCTCCAGGAGGGCCTCGCAGACCTGTCGACCTGTGCGCTCACCGGCGACGTCCAGGCCGGCCCACAGGCCGCGGGCCCGCACACCGGCAAGCTCGGGCACGGTCGCCAGCCCGGCCGCCAACCGGTCACCGAGCGCGGCGGCCCGCGCCTGCCACTCACCCGTGGCCAGCATCCGCACCACCTCGACGCCGACCGCGCACGCCAGCGGGTTCCCCCCGAAGGTGGAGCCGTGGGAACCGGGCGTGAAGACGTCCATGACATCGCGGTCGGCCACGATCGCCGACAGCGGGAGGATGCCACCGCCCAGCGCCTTGCCCAGGATGTAGACATCGGGCACCACGCCGTCGAAGTCGCAGGCGAAGGTGCGACCGGTACGCCCGAGCCCGGACTGGATCTCGTCGGCGAGCAACAGGACCCCGTGCCGGTCGCAGGACTCACGCACCCCGCGCAGGTAGCCCTCGGGCGGGATGATCACCCCACCCTCGCCCTGGATCGGCTCCAGCAGCACCGCACAGGTGTCGTCGGCGATGGCAGCCTGCAGCGCGGCGAGGTCGCCGTAGGGCACGACGTCGAACCCCGGGGTGTAGGGCCCGTAGCCGTCGCGGGCGTCCGGGTCGGTGGAGAAGGACACGATGGTGGTCGTGCGTCCGTGGAAGTTGCCGGCCGCGACCACGATCCGTGCGCTGCCGTCGGGGATGCCGCGGCGCTCGTGTCCCCACCGACGCGCGGCCTTGATCGCGGTCTCCACCGCTTCCGCGCCGGTGTTCATCGGCAGGACCGCGTCCTTGCCACACAGCGCCGCGAGCTCGCCAGTGAAGGCGGCGAACCGGTCGTGGTCGAAGGCCCGGCTGACCAGGGTGAGTCGGTCCAACTGCTGGTGGGCTGCTGCCGTCACGCGGGGATGGCGGTGCCCGAAGTTGAGCGCCGAGTACCCGGCGAGGGCGTCGAGGTAGCGGCGGCCGGCCACGTCGGTGACCCAGACACCCTCGCCCTCGGCGAGCAGGACGGGCAGTGGCGCGTAGTTGTGTGCGGCGTGGGTGTAGAGCGCCGCGAGTTCCGCGGCGGTGGGCACCCGGGGTGCGGTGGACGCGGTACGCACGGACATGGTTGCACCTCCGATCGCCTCGTCGCTGGCCGGCTACCGGGACCCGGTGTCGACCGGGATCCCACCGTAGGCTGCCCGACGCCGACCGAGTACGGTAGGGACCTGCGACCACGGTGCGCTGCCCCGCGTGCGGCCGCGCGACACCACCCACCCGGAGTGCACTGGAGCACGACATGAACGAGGGTGACGAGGTCGCAGCCCGGTGGACCTTCCTCACCAACCACAGCCACGTGCTGATCTGTCTGGCCAGGGACCCCGATCTGCGGCTGCGCGATCTCGCCGACCGGGTCGGCATCACCGAACGCGCGGTGCAGTCGATCCTGCGCGACCTGGAGACCGAGGGCTACCTCACGCGCCGCCGGATCGGACGCCGCAACCGCTACGACGTCCACGCCGAGCACCCCATGCGCCATCCCGTGGAGGCTGGACACACGGTCGCGGAGATGCTGGAGGTGTTGATCGACGACCCGGACGTGGCCCAGGAGGGGTGAGGCGGCACCGTTGCGCCGCCGGGAGCGTCACGGGCCGTTCATCGGAAGTAGCTGGGGCGGCTCACCCACGTCTCGGTCACGAACACCACCCCGGAGTGTTCATCCAGGACACGCCGTATCCCGGTGACCAGTGGTTCCGCTCGATCCTCGGGCAGCACGGTCAGCAACCACGTGGGGCTCGAACGGTCGTTGAACAGCAGCCCGCCGCGGCGCTCGCCGTGGTGGCCGAACCCGGAGACGCCGGCGACGGTGGTCCACCCCGTGGCGCCTGCCTCCCGGAACAGATCACGCACGGTCGCCGCCTGATCACCCGCGACGATCACCTCGACGCGGATCATCCGGGTCAGGCCCTCCAGGGTCACGCGACCGCTCCCTTCGTCCCGTCGTCGACGGGCGCGGATGCACCCTGCCAGGGCTGCCAGCGGCTGTCGGCCTGCAGCTGCCACCAGGGTTCGCCCGGCTGCTCGCGTCCGACCAGCGAGATCCAGCCGTGTTCGACCAGTTCCCGCAGCACACGGTTGCGTGCGACGATATCCGCGGTGCGGTGCAGCGGCGCCTCCACCACGGCCAGCAGCCGGAGCGGTTCGTGCACCGGTTCGCCCGCGAAGGACACCGACTGCAGGGGCAGTCCTGCGCGCAGGTCCCCACCGTCACCGCTGGTGACGCCGACGCCCGCAACGGGGTTGTGGAGGAGCTTGTCCCCCGCACCGAACACGTCCTGATCGACCGTGGAGAACAGGTACTGCGCGTTGATCCACTGCGCCACGACGAGCGGCGCGGTCAGGATCGCCTCGAGGGCACGACCCTCCTCGTCGCGATCCGCGCGGTAGGAGTGGAGGAAGCTGCGACGCTCGAGATCGATGCCGAGCGTCGATGATCGTGGCGCCACGATGAAGGCGGCGTTGCCCGCCAGACCCCACTCGGGGCGGACCTGGGCCCAGTCCCTGCCACGGGCCCGCAGCGCCGGATCCATGCCGGCCTGGCTGGCAGCACGCTCCGCGGCGAGGGCGGTACCCGCCGTCGCCAGATCGGCCTCCAGCGCGTCGACCTGTTCGGCCCACGCACGCGGGATCTGGTCCCGGTCCAGGACGGTGACCACGTCGGACACGGTGTCGTGCTGCGCGGCCACGAAGCGTGTGCCGTCGGGGATCGCGATCCCACGGTCCTGCAGCGCGGACCGCACCTCGGGATCGTTGCAGATCGCAGCGGCCAGCCGGGCGCTGTCGCCGCCGGGCGCACCGCCGCACGCGCCACAGTCCAGCGACGCCGCGTGGGGGTTGTTGCGGGTCTCGGCGCCGTGACCGCACAGGACCACCACAGGGGCGAAGTCCTCCGTCAGCCCGATCACCGCCAACAGCGACTCCGCGAGCAGCGTGCGCTGCTCGAGGTCGAAGCCGTGCTCGCCATCCAGGACCGGCTGGGTGCGCAGCCCCGGGCGGCGCGCGCTCGGCGCCTGGCCGCGCTCGCCGGGCTGCGACCGGGGCCACGCGAGGGTGCGCCCCAGGGCTGCAGCGCCGGTGAACCAACCGGCCAGTTCCGCGTAGGCGAAAGGCGCACCCAGACTGTGGCTGGCCTCGTGCCGGGCGTCGTCGGCGGCTGCGCGCCTTCGTCGCGCATCGAGCTCCCGAGCGGCGTCGTCCTGTGCGCCGGCGACCGGGGTCTCGGTGACCCGGTTGCTGGGGGTGAGCAGGACGGGGTTGCGCGCTTCTGCGAAGCGCGAGCCGAGTGGTTGCCACTCGACCGGGATGCCGAAGAACCCCGCCACCCCGAAGGTCTCGTAGTCGCCGACCGCCTCGAGGTGGCGGCGCAGTCCCTCGCTGCGGACGTCGATGCAGCACAACAGCTGCGCACGCGGGGCTGAGGCTGCCGGCTGCGTCGCCCCCGACAGCCGCTGGAGGAGGTGGTCACGCCGACGGCGTTCATGGGCCTCGAGCCAGACGGCCTCGCGTCGTGCACCCTGCAGCGGTAGGAGAGCGTCACGCACGGTGGCGTGCAGTTCCGGATCGTCCGGGAGCTCGAGGTGTTCGCACACCGCTACCGCACGCTGGAGCAGTCCGGCCTGCAGCGCATCGTGCTCCGCCTCTCGCGTGGCATCGTCCCGCACGGGGGGAACGACGATCTCCAACGGCCGGCGGGTCGGTCCACGATCCGGGTGCAGCAGCGCCGCGACCTCCAGGCTGGTCCGCACCGCTGCCAGATCGAGGAGCCGCAGGCGCGGCGCCGTGCGCTCCGCCGGCGCCCACTCGTCGTGCCAGCGCGCGTGGCCGGCCCAGCCGGGCAGCTGCGCGAACTGCAGCCGGAGCTCGTCCACGCGGTCCTCGTCCGCGACACCCGCGGTCGTCAGGGCGTTGTCGAGCGCCGCAGCGGGGTCGAGCGGCCGGGCCTCGAGCCAGTGGATGGCTTGCCGTCCCAGGATGCGACGTGCACGAGGATCGTGCGGCAGTGCGCGTCGCCATGCCCGGTGGAAGCCGTCCTGACGACCGGACATCGCCCACCGCGCGGTGCCATCGTCCACGAAGGTCGCGCACCATGCCGCCACCAGCTCGTTCAGCGCGGCGACGGTGGTGGCCGGCACGGGGGCACTCGCCCTCGCGCCGAGGGAGCGGGCCGGGACCGTGGGGGCTGTCGCGGGTCCGTGCTCCAGATCGATCAGGGCGAGCTCGGTGGGCGTGACACTGCGTGTGCCGAGCGTCAGCTCGCGGTGGGCGGACAGCTCGGGGGTGAGGCTGCGCAGGGCCGCCCGCAGTTCGGCACGGCCCACCCCCGCCGCGGCCGCCAGGGAGCGCGCGGTGGGCAGGTCCAGATGGGTCCGCGCTCCCCGGATCCGCCGCGCTTCCGCGCAGGCGTCCTCGAAGGGCAGGTGCGTGAGCCCGCCCAGCGGGTTGACCGCCACGAAGCGGTCCAGCGGCCACAGGGGTGCCACGATCTCCGCGGCCTGCCGGACGTCGGCGTGCAGGCGCAGCACGCGGGACGAGACCCCACTCTCCGACGCAGGTGTGGAGGGCACGGCGGCGCCGGTCATCGCACCATCTCGACGCTGCAGGCGTGGGGCGCCGGCGTGTGCGCGGGCACGGCCACCGCGGGGGGTACGGCGCCGACCGGCTCGACACCGTCCTCGTGGACGGGCTGCGGGAGGGGTCGGATACTGCGGCCCGTCAGCCACGCGTGGAGGCGGACCCGCAGCAGCGAACCATCCGGCGAGACAGCCACGGCCAGCGACAGCACAGCGGTGCTGCCGATGACCAGCGCCACGGGCCAGACCCCGATCGCGGCGGTCCCCGCCGCGGGGAGCGCCGCGGCCACCACCCGCTCGAAGCCCACGATCGCGCCGAGGTAACCGACGGTCAGCCCCGGCGCGATCACCGCGGCGGCGGCCATGCTGCGCGCGACGCCGAGCGGTGCGACCCGCAGCCAACCCGCCACGATGGAGGCCGTCATCAACCAGGCGACGGTCAGGAACAACAGCGCCTTGGCCGGTGGGAACCCGGGGGCGAGCGCCTGCCAGGCGACCGCGAGCGCGGCGGTCGGGAGCACCACCACCGCGACGGCGCGTGCCGTCCGCGAGGGCACCGCCGAGGGGCTCGGACGGTGCCGAGCCCGCGCGTGGGCGGTGATCGCGTCACCGGCGCCCAGGAACGCCGCGGCTTTGTACAGCCCATGCCCGATGAGGTGGAACAGGGCCGCACCGAAGGCACCGATGGCGATCTGCACGACCATGAAACCCATCTGCCCTGCGGTCGACCAGGCGAGCCCGCCCTTGACGTCGACGCGGACCAGCATCACCGCGGTGGCGAGCAGGGCGGTGGCCGCGCCCGAGGCGAAGGCGAGCCCCGTCGCCAGGGGAGCCGCGCCGAGGATCGGTGCGGTCGCCAGCAGCAACACCCCGGCCCCGTTGACGACCCCCGCGTGGAGCAGCGCGGACACGGGTGTTGGCGCTGCGAGCGTGCTGGGCAGCCAGCGGTGCAGGGGCACCAGGGCCGACCGCGACATGGCTGCGACCACGAGCAGCACAGCCACGAGATCGAGCAGGGTGCTCCCACCGAGACCGGGCAGACCGATGGCCGACAGTTCGGCGGGCGCGGCGGCGGTCGCGCCCTTCAGCGTGATGGGTCCAGCGGTCACCAGCACCAGCCCCAGCGCGATGAGTAGCGCCCCATCGCCCACCCACAGCGCCCGGCGGGTGGTGCGGACCGCAGCCCGGGCGGAAGGATCACGACGCTGGCCCAGCAGCATGGTCAGCAACAGCCCGACGCCGACCCACGCCAGGGCCAGCACGACGATGTTGCCGGCGAGTGCGAGGGTGATGGTCGCCCCGGTCAACGCCGCCGCGAGGCGGGCGAAGCGGACACCTGCGGCCTCACCGGCGAAGGCCCGCCCGGCGAAGAGGAGGACCAGGAGGGCGATGGTGGCCGCCAGCAACGCGATCATGGCGCCCACCCGGTCGTGGGTCAGCATGCCGCCGAGCACCGCTGCGGGTGCCGCGGGAGCGGTCAGCAGGAGCAGCAGCGATGCGCCGGCGGCGAGCGCCGCGCCAGCCGATGCGAGGCGGGTGGACGTCGCGGACGACGAACCTGGGACGGTGGTGGCCATCGCGGCCAGCAGTGGCGCGCCAGGGGCGATGGAGGCGATCAGCTCGGTAGTCATAGGAAGCACGCTACCGGTATCGCGCTACCGATGTAAACCCGTGTCCCCGATCAGCCCACGGCGGCGTGCAGCAGCGCGCCGACGGCGGGGCCACCGGCAACGTCCGCTGCGAGGTCACGGAAGCCCTGGGCATCCCTGGGCGGCGCGAACAACCCCGTGCGGTGGTCGGAGGCGCCATCGACAGCCGGGACCCCGACACGGTGGCTCTGCAGGTCGTAGACACCGAAGGTCGGCTCGATCGCCTGCGAGCCGTAGCTGGCCAGCTCGCTGCCGAGCGACGATGCCATGATCGCCGCGTTCATCGTGACCGTGGTCTCGACCAGCGCCGCACGGAAGGCGTCGAGTTCGGCGGCGTCCTCGCCCCATGCCTGCAGCATGGCGGCATGGCTGAGTCGGACCGCCGGGAAGAGCTGATCGACGATCGCCCGGAGCTGGTGCTCGGCCGACAGGCTCAGGTAGCTCGCCGGGTCCATGTAGGCATCGACGGCAGCGGTCACCGCTCCGCAACTCGTGTGCCCGAGCACGACGATCGAGCGGAGCGTCGGCAGGTTCTGGATGGCGTAGTCGAGACTGCCGATGACCGCTGTGCCGAGCGCGTTGCCCGCGACCCGCAGGACGAACAGATCGTTGATGGTGCAGCCGAACAGCAGCTCGATCGGGACACGTGCATCCGCACACCCGACCACCGCGGCGAAGGGCTCGTGCCGCTGGACGGCATCCGGGCCCGTTGCCGCACTCATGCTGCCTGCCGGCACGGACACGACCTGGGGCTCCTGGGCGGCGCTCCGGGGGTCGAACAACGCCGAGAAACGGTCGTTCCCTCGCTCGAGCAGCTCACGTGCAGCTGTGGAGGTCGAGGGGCGCGGCGGCTGTTCGGCGCGCTGATCCCCGAACCGGTAGACGACGTCGACCATCAGCGCCTCCTGTCATCCGCACGCCGCGTGCGTCAGTCGTCCTCTTCGTCGGCGTCGGCCTCCGCCTTGTCCGCGTGGACCGTGCCGCTGGGGTGCTCCGGCGGTGCGTAGGCCGTGACGATACGCAGGGGCTGCGACCCGGTGTTGATGAAGTTGTGATGCACCCCGGCGTGAACGAAGGAGAGATCCCCGGCGCCCACAGCGGACCGCGCGCCATCGAGGACCGACTCGCCCTCACCGTCGACGAAGAACAGCACCTGGTCGTGTCCTTCGTGGGTCTCGGCGCCGATGTCCTCACCCGGCTGGATCGTCATCACGACGACCTGGATCTTCTCGCCGGTGATCACGACGCGACGGAAGTCATCGCTCTCGCGCGCCAACGCGATCACGTCGACCTGCTCCTGTGCCTGCTCTGCCATCTCGTCCTCACTCCTGGTCGGTGGAGGCCGTGTTCGACCCACGGTAGTGACCACCAGGGGAGCTCAAGGGGACGAACGGACGAGCCGTGCAACCTCCTGCGGTGGAAGGACCGCGCCGAGCACCTCCGCGGTGTGCTCACCCAAGGCAGGAGCCGGGCGCAGCGCACGTCCGTCGTTGAGCGGACCCCGGACGGTGCGGTACTGCCCCTCGGTGGAGGCAACCTCGGTCACCAGGCCGCGCGCGGTGACGTAGGGGCTCGCCAACGCCTCGACCATGCCGTTGACCGGGGCGTGGGGCACACCCCCCTGCGCCAGACGGACACAGGCCTCGGCGACCGTGGAGCGCGACAACGCCGTCACCACCGCCTCGTCGACCTCGCTGCGATGCGCGTGGCGGCCGACGTTGCGGGCGAGATCGAGGTGCTCGAGGCCGTCGAGATCGATGTCGAGTGCCGACACCAGTGCCGGCCAGAACCGGTCACCGATGACCGCGATCGCGACCCAACCGTCCGCCGTGGGGTAGGCGCGGTAGGGCGCGATCGCGTGGTGGCCGGAACCGACCGGCGCGGGATCGACCCCCGTGTGCGCGGCTGCCGTCGCGAGGTAGGAGGTCAGCGTCAAGGTCGCATCCAGCAACGGGACCTCGATGGCGCGGCCGTGACCGGTCCGCAGCCGTTCCACCGTGCCGGCCAGCGCAGCCATGGCCGCCCACATCCCCGCTGCGAGGTCCCCGACCGGCACGCCCGCGCGGACAGGGGCTCCGCCCGGTGCACCGGTCACCGACATGATGCCGGTCTCCGCCTGGGCGGTGAGATCGAGGGCCGGCAGCTGCGCGTGGTCGCTGTCGCGGGCGTAGCCGCTGATCGACACCATCACCAGTTCGGGGCGGCGTGCCAGCAGGGCCGCCGGCTCCAGGCCGAGCCGGCGGGCTGCAGCCGGCCGGAGGTTCTCGAGCAGCACGTCGGCCTCGTCGAGCAGTGCATCGAACGCCCGGCGACCAGCAGGTGTGGTGAGGTCGAGCACGATGCCACGCTTGTTGTTGTTGAGCGCGCTGAAGTAGAGCGAGCGGCCGCCGAGATGGGGGCCGATCCCCCGAGCCGGATCGCCCCCCGGCGGCTCGATCTTGATCACGTCCGCGCCCATGTCGGCGAGCAGCTGTCCGGCATAGGGACCCGCGAGGACGCGGGAGAGGTCGAGCACGCGGATCCCGTCGAGCAGACCCACCGCAACTCCTTCTCCGCGCCCTCAGGCCGATCATGGCAGCAACGTCAGCGGGGTGGTGCGCTCCGACTGGACCGATCCGTCGCGTGCGGACCGCTCCCAGACGGTGAGCGCACCCTCCTGGCGGGTCCCGATATCGAAGCGGATGGTGCTGTCGATGTCACCCCACCCGACACCGTTTTCGCTGGTCGAGAAGCCCTCGGCCAGCACGGTGCCGTCCGCGGCCTCGAGGCGGTACTGGAAGGTGCCCTCGAACACGGCCGCCGTGCCCGTGATCCGCAGCGGGGAGCTGACCTCGGCACCAGCCGGCGGGGTGTCGATGAAGACACCGGGCAGCAGGTCGAGGTAGTCGTCCCGGGACACCGGCGCGTCCAGCACGATGCCCTCGCCGGAGAACACCGTGACCGGCTCCCCGTCGAGGGCGAAGCGCACCGCATCCACGGTCGGGAACTGGGTCGCGGTGTAGACGACCTGCGCCAGACGCGAGAACATCGAGAACGAGCCGCCGCCGGACTCGAACTCGCGCGAGAGATCCACGGTGGCGACACGGTCGTCGATCGTGACACCGAGCAGCAGGGTCTCGCCGGGCACAGCGTTCGAGACGTCGTCGATCAGCGCCTCGTCCGCGTCCGTGGGCCCCTCGATCAGCGCACGGAGCGCAGCGTGGGCGATCTGCGGTGTCGAGGGGAGCTCGCGCTCCACGGCGACCAGGAACGGCTCCGCACGGGCCTCGTTGCCGCCGCCGGGTGCGATGAAGTACAGCCGGACCTCGGCGACATCCGAGCCATCTCCGGCCCCGGGGTCGGGGTCGGATCCGTCGGCGCCGGCGTCGGTGTCGCCCTCCGCGCCGTCATCGGGATCGGCCGTAGGCGGTGCATCGGCGCCGGCGTCCCCCTCCTCCGGCGGGGGACCATCGGCATCCGTGGGGGTGTTCGTGTCGTCGGAGCCGACGGGGCCGTCGTCCACGACCTCCCCGCCGCACCCCACCAGCAGGAGCGACAGGACACCGACGAGTGGGAAGAGGAACCAGCGCCGCATGATGGGCCTCCAGCGGGTCGGGCGGGGACCGCTCGCTCCGCGGTCCGGCGCGGTGTGCGCGCCCAGTGACACCATCGCTCACGCCGGTCATCGCAGTGTCCGCGCCGCGTCACAGCTCGGTAACAGGCTCGACGGGCACCCGCACCTCGATGGCGAGCCCACCACCGTCACGGTTGCGTGCCGCGACCTGCGCACCCAGCACCCGCGCCTGCTCGCGGACGATCGCGAGCCCCAGTCCGCTGCCACCACCCCGGGAGGTGTCCGCCATCGCGAAGCGGTCGAAGATCCGCTCGAGCTGGTCGGCGGGCACCCCTGGGCCACGATCGGCAACCTCGACCACCAGCGTGGCCGCCTCCATCCGCGCAGCCACCATCACCGGGCCACCGTCGGCGCCGCCGCCGTGGACGCGGGCGTTGTCGACCAGGTTGGCGACGATCCGCTCCAGGCGGCGCCGATCGGTGCGTACCCGCAGTGTCGGCGGTGCCTCGACCTCGGCCGCGGGCAACCGCCGTGCGGTGATCGCGGTGAGCAGCCGGTCGACCGCGACATCCGACACCTCGATGTCGGCGGCGGCGTCGGTGCGGTCGAGACGCGACAGCTCCAGGAGCTCCTCGACCAGTACACGCAGGCGCCGTACATCGCTGTCGAGCAGTTCCACCACCCGGCGGGTCGCTGTCGGGAACTCCTCGATCCGTGCGGCCAGCTCGTCCGCCTCCTGCACCAGAGCGGTGACCGGGGTGCGCAGCTCGTGGGAGACGTCAGCCACGAAGCGGCGCTCCCGGTGGCGCGCCGCGGTCAGCTCGGCGACGGTATCGGCCAGCGAACCGGCCAGACGTGCTCCGCGCCAGCCGGCCACGGCCCCCAGCAGCACCAGGACCAGGGACGCACCCAGCAGCACGTAGCGGAGCTGGACGAGGACGTCACGGGTGTCGCTGACGTCGGTCACGAGGTAGAAGTCGGGTCCGGCAGGCGGCTTGCGCGCGCCGACGACGAGGTGGGGGACGCCGTCCAGGTCGACCCACTCGGCGCCCACCCGCCCCGCAGCGACGAGACGGCGCAACGCGGGGGACACCACCTCGCGGACGTTGACGAGGTCGAGACCCGACACGTAGTCGTCCCCGGGCGCCCCACCGAGGTCGACGTAGACGTCGATGCCGCGCCGCCGCAGGTCGTCCGCGAGCCCGGATGCCTCGATGTCGCCGGGCCGGACCTCGTCGTCGAGACGGCCGGCGGCCAGCACCTCGACGGTGAAGCGTGCCTCCTCGATGGCGCGGTCGAGCACCTCGGCCTGCAGGGAGCGCGCGACCAGGATGTAGGCGAGGACGGACAGCGCCAGCGAGGCCAGGGCCACCACGCCGACCACCGTCAGCAGCAGTCGCCAGCGGACCCGGCGGCCCGCGCGGCCCTCGACCGCACCCACCGCCGTCACGCGCGCACGGCGCGGTAGCCGACACCACGCACGGTCTCGACCAACCGGGGGTCCCCCGGCGCCGGCTCGATCTTGGCCCGCAGCCGCTGGATGGTGGCGTCGACGAGCCGCGAGTCCCCGAGGTAGTCGTAGCCCCACACCCGCTCGAGGAGTTGCTCGCGCGAGAGGACCTGGCCAGGGTGCCGGGCGAGCTCGGTCAGCAGGCGGAACTCGGTGGGTGTCAGATCGATCGCCTGGCCCTCGCGCTCGACGGTGTGTGCAGCCACGTCGAGGCGTACCGAGCCCACGCGCAGCAGGTCACCCTCGGCGTGGTCGCCGCGGCTGGCACGCCGCAGCGACGCACGGACACGGGCGATCAGCTCGGCCATCTCGAAGGGCTTGGTGATGTAGTCGTCCGCGCCGGACTCCAGACCCACGACGACGTCCAGGGTGTCGGCGCGGGCGGTGAGCATCACCACCGGGGTGGCCGAGGCCGCACGGATGGCCTTGCACACCTCCAGCCCGTCGATCCCCGGCAGCATCACGTCCAGCACCACCGCGTCGGGCCGGTCGGCGTGGAACCGCTCGAGCCCACCGTCGCCCGTCGCCGCCGTGCGCACCTCGAAGCCGGCCTGCTGCAGCCCGCGTGCGGTCAGCTCCCGGATCGAGTCGTCGTCCTCGACCACCAGGATCGTCGCGTCCATGTCCGCTCCAGGCCGCCGTCACCTCGGTGCGTGGCGGCGGCGGATCACGGTGTCTCGATGTCGATGACCACCCGTTGCGGGTCGGTGAGGCGTTCGACCCGGTACGGCCTCTGCTCGTCGAGGCCGACGAAGAAGTCGTGGTACCCCTCGTAGAGCACGTCCTCGACGACCTCGACGATGGCGGTGGTGCGCTCCAGCTGGATGCGCTCGGGGCCATCGTAGGGTTCGGCCGGTGCATCCGTCGGGTAGGCCATACCGCGCAGTGCCACCCGTAGCACCGCATCCCCCCCGACCTCGACCGGGTCCCCCCGGCCCTGCGAGCGGGGGTCGGGGTCGTACTCGATCAGCCAGCCGGCCTCGCCCTCTCCCGCGATCTCGAAGGTGATGCGGTCGAAGGAACCGTGGGTGCCGACCCGCACGTCGGTCACCGTCAGCGGGCCGCCATCGGGCTCCTGGGTCACACGTGCTGTGGTCGCCGGACCCTCGATGGGGGCTGCCTGCTCCGCCGGGCGGTCGTGGACGGTGAGCTCCTCGGTGATCATGCGCTCCAGGATGCGGCGGTCACGCTCGTAATCGGTGTCGCCCACCGATGAGGTCGTGGCAACGAGGATCTCGCCGTCGAGGTCCACGGTCCAGGTGGTGCTGCGCTCCCCCTCGGGGATCAGCCCCGATCCGCTGGAGCGGTACTCCACGACCCTCGCATCGCGGCCGTCGACGGTCGTCTCACCTTCGTCGAGGACCTCGTTCAGCTCGCCACCGCTCTCCAGATCATCGAACTCCACCTCATCGATGTACATCGACACGGCGTAGTGGAGGTCCCGGTCGCGTGGCTGGTCCGGCTCGTCGATCTCGCCCGGGTGGAAGACCTCGCAGGGCCCGAGCAACCCCTCCTCACCGCTGGTCTGCCACTCCTCGGGATAGCCGACGGTGTAGCGGTCCGTCTCGCACTCGGCGAAGGCCATGGCCTCGACGTCGGTCTCGCCAGTGGTGTCCTCATCCGGCGTCGCAGGGTCGTCGGTGGTGTCCTCATCCGGCGTCGCAGGGTCGTCGGTGGTGTCCTCATCCGGCGTCGCGGGGTCGGTCGTCGGCGCATCCGGCGTTCCGCCGCAGGCCGCGACCAGTACCGCGACGATCGCGACGCTGCCCACGGTCGGACGCCGCACGGGTGGCATCCGGAACGGGTGCATCGACATGCTGCCTCCTCGGCACGGTCTGGAAGCCGATCCACGTGATCGGCGTTGACACCAGCGGATCGGTGATCGACCCCGGGCGTCAATCGCAGGAGGGTGGCTGGTCGGGCGGGGCCGTCCGTGCCTTCAGCCGCTGAGCTCCATGCCGATGCGGTACCGGTCACCGCGGTACCAGGAGGTGGTGCGCTCGATCGGCTCGGCCCGGGACAGCGCGGTGCGCTGGAACACCAGCACGGCCGCCCCCGCCGCGACCTCCAGCCTGGCTGCCAGGCCATGGCTCGCCGCCTCCGCCCACAGCAGCTGCTCCCCGGCATCGGGCGCCCGCCGGAAGTGGGTCCGTAGCAGCTCGTACATCGACCCGCTCAGATCGCGCTCGAGGAGACCCGGCAGGCGCGCCAGTGGGTAGCAACTCACCTCGTAGGCCATCGGATGACCATCGGCGGACCGCAGCCGCTCGAGACGCGCCACCGGCTCGCCCGGTCGAAGCTGGAGCGCCTCGGCGAGATCCGGGTCCGCCTCGAGCTCGACCGCCGCCAGCAGCTCGGTGCTCGGGATGAGACCACGACGTGCCATGTCCTCGGAGAAGGAGGCCAGGTGGAGACGGGAGGTCACCCTGCGCTGCGCGACGAAGGTGCCACTGCCGTGGCGACGTTCGAGCGCGCCGTCGCGTTCGAGCTCGGCGATCGCGTGGCGGACCGTGGTTCGGCTCATCCCGAAGCGGGCCATCAACACGCGCTCGGAGGGCAGCCGATCCCCCGGTCGCAGCTCCGCGGCGATCAACTCCGACAGCAGCTGCTGGAGCTGCTGGTACTTCGGCCCCTGGCCGCTGAGATCCTGCACGACCCACCTCATCCACGGCGCGGGCTGGCCTCGGCGGCCACGAGGTGGCCGGCGAGCCTGACCATGAGCTCACCGAGGTATCGCTCCCCGGCAGGATAACTGGTACGGTCCAGTCAAGTGGTCCGTACCAGTCGCCCGCCACCCTGGGAGTCGACGCGGACCGCACCCGAAGTGGAGGCGACCAGTGGCCATCATCCGCGCCCCACGCATGCTGCTCGACGACACGCTCGTCGACGATGCCTGGGTGCAGATCGACGACGGCCACGTGGTCGCGACGGGGACCGGCGCCCACCCCAGCGCGACGACGGGGGTGACGACCCTCACCCAGGGTGTGCTGGCACCGGGACTGGTGGACGCACAGCTCAACGGTGCCTTCGGTACCGACCTGGTCGATGCCGACGCCGCCGAGTGGGAGCAGGTGCTCCGCCGTCTGCCCACCACCGGTGTGACCGCCGTGGTCCCCACCTTCATCACCGCCCCCATCGAGCGGCTGGTGCGCGCGCTGACCGACGTCCGTCCCCGTGTGGCAGCCCACCGCCGATCGCCGCGCCACGATCTCGCACGGGTCGTCGGTGTCCATCTGGAGGGACCCTTCCTGTCACCCTCCCGCCGGGGTGCCCACGACGCTGACCAGCTCCGTGATCCCGACGCCGCTGCGATCGAGGCGCTCCTGGCTGCAGGCGGCGACACGATCAGCTACCTGACCCTGGCCCCCGAGCGCCGCGGTGCGATGGCCGCGATCAGGCAGCTGGTCGCACGCAACGTCCGGGTCGCCATCGGCCACTCCGATGCCACGGACACCGAGGTCCGCGCCGCGGCCGATGCGGGCGCGACGCTGGTGACCCACCTCTACAACGCACAACGCGGCCTCGCACACCGCGACCCTGGCGTGGTCGGTGCGGCCCTGGCCGATCCCCGCCTCACCGCCGGGTTGATCGTCGACCTGCACCATGTGGCGCCGACCGCCGTGCAGGTCGCCTTCGCTGCCGCACCAGGTCGCATCATGCTGGTGACCGACGCGGTCGCCGCGCTCGGCATGCCACCGGGGAGCTACGAGCTCGGTGGTGCGCCGACCACGATCCGGGAGGGCGCACCGCCGCTACGCGCCGACGGCACGATCGCCGGTTCCGCCCTGCGACTCGACGAGGCGGTCGGCAACGCGATCGCCTGCGGCATCGACCCTGCCACCGCCCTGCTGGCGGCGACCCGCGTGCCCGCGGATGCGCTCGGTCGCACCGACCTCGGCCGGCTGGCCCCCGGGCTGCCGGCCGACCTGGTGTGGCTCGGTGAGGACTGGCGGACCCGCGCCACCTGGATCGCCGGACGTCCGGTCGGCGTACCTGAGACCGCTACCGCTGCCACCCCCACGCCGAGGAGTACGGAGCCCTGATGACCACGCGTATGGCGATGGAGATCGCCGAGCAACCCGCCACGATGGCCGCCACCCTCGCTGCGCTGCTGCCGCAGCGCGATGCGCTCCGCCGCCTGGCCGGCGATCGCCGCGAGCTGCTGCTGGTCGCCCGGGGCACCTCGGACAACGCCGGGGTGTACGGCCGCTACCTCCTCGAGACCCACAGCGGCCGCGGCGCCAGCCTGGCCGCACCCAGCCTGGCCACCCACTACCGCGTCGACCGTGACCTGTCGGACACGGTGGCGGTATCGCTGTCACAGTCGGGCCGCACCGAGGAGATCGTCGAGACCCAGGCGTGGGCCGCCGCGCAGGGTGCGCGCACGGTGGCCATCACCAACGTGGCCGACAGCCCACTGGCAGCCGACGCCGACCTGGCACTGGTGCTCCAGGCCGGGGAGGAACTCGCCGTGCCGGCGACCAAGTCCTACACCGCGCAGCTGACCGCCATGGCCGTCCTGGCCGACGCGCTGGGCCCCACGTCCGCGAGCCTCGAGCCGGCACTGCGCCGTGTCCCCGAGGAGGCGGCACGGCTGCTCGCCGACCCCCGGGGGGTGGATGCGGCCATCGACCTGCTGAGCACCACGCGCCACACCCTGGTCACCGGCCGCGGCCTGGTCTACGGCACCGCGCTGGAGGTCGCGTTGAAGCTCGAGGAGACCTGCCTGGAGCCGGTACGGGGGCTGTCCTACGCCGACCTGCGGCACGGGCCGATCGCCGTCGTCGATGACGAGGCCGCAGCGGTACTCGTCGCCGCCGGTGACGGACCGTTGCTGGGCGCGATGACGGAGCTGGCCCGCGAGGTCGGCGAGCTCGGTGCCCGCACGATCGGCATCGGCGGTGACGCCGGTTTCGGCGCTGCCTGCGATGTCGAGGTGGCGGGGACGGACCTCCCCGAGGCGCTGGCCCCTCTCGCACTGATCGTGCCCGCGCAGCTGATGGTCGAAGGACTCGCACGGGCACGCGGGCTGGACCCCGACGCACCTCGTGGCCTCTCGAAGGTCACCCAGACCGACAGCTCGGACAGCTGACCCCAGGGACCGCCGCCCCGGAGCAGACGTGCCGACCCAGGCCTGCGCGGTGGCCCATCGAGGCGAGCTCAGCCGACCACGTCGGCTTCCTGCGGTGCGGTCCACCGTGTCGCGAGGGCCGTGATGTGGGTGCCGATCGCCAGGCCGAGCAGCACCCCCAGGGTGATACCCACCATGGAGGTGCCCATGTCCACCAGGGAGCCGATGCCCTGAACGCGACCCTCGTCCAGCAGGTTCGTCACGCCCGCCAACCCCATGGCCCCGGGCACCAGCAGCCAGAAACCGGGCAGGAAGCTGACCAGCGTGGCGGGACCCGACGGTTGCCGCGCCGCCAGCATCGCCACCGGGGTCATGACCATGGCACCGACGAAGGCCGAGAGCGCCGAGCCGAGGAACAGCCCACCGATCACCTGGCCCGCGTACGCGACGTAGAGCACGACCAGGATCCACGGCAACGTCTCCCAACGCGCGCCGTTGAACAGCACCACACCCACGCCGAACACCGCCACCCCGAGCCAGGGCAACGCCACGCTGACCGCCGAGGTGCCAGCCACGGTGAGCTCCGCAGCCGGCACACCCAGCAACTGTGCCCCCGCGACGATCCCGAGAGCGAGTAGCACGAACTGCAGCGTTCCGGCAGCCAACCGGCCGGCGCCGGACAGGATCTGGCCCGTGGCGAGCTCGTAGACCGCGATGGTCAGTAACGCCCCCGGGAGGAAGACCACCAGCGGGGCGACCAACGGCGGGAACACCGACAGCTCCGGTACCACCCGTCCCAGCCCGAAGACCACCACCGCCGCGACGAACGCACCGACCACCGGCAGGAAGGCGTGGTACGCGCGATCGAGCCGCAGCCCGAACAGCTGCAGGTTGCCGACCGCCAGCCCCAGCAACCCTGCGACCAGCAGATCGAGCCAGCCACCGCGCAGGAGCAACGCGAGCCCGATGGTGACGCCGACGTATCCGAGGAGCCGCACACGCTGGCTGTACACCGGCGGCACGCTGCGGATCCGGGCGAGCTCCTCGCGACCCTGCGCGGGGGTGAGAGCACCGCGCCGGGCACGGTCGACCAACCGGAAGACCGCGTCCGCCTGGTCGAACCGCAGGCGTGCTGCGCCGGCACGGGTCACCTCGGTCTGCACGGCGCCGTCACCCGCCAGGGACACGATCAGCGCCGTCGGGAGCACGATGACGCCGATATCCGTCGCGCCGTTGATCCTCGCCACCTCGATCAGCGCTTCCTCGACGTGGTTGACCGCATCCCCCGCGTCCAGCAGCGCCTCGCCCAGGGCGACCAGCAGGTCCAGGGTTGCCAGATCGCCCGGCACAGGTTCGACCCCGCGCCGGGCCGACACCGCGGGAGCCCCGTCAGCGGGCACCGGTGCACGAACCCCAGCCGGGCCCCGCCGCCCGGCCCTGGCTGCGGCAGACACCGGTGCGCGCGACAGGGCTGCCCGCGACGCCCGCAGCAGCGCCAGCAACGCGAGCAGGCTGACCAGCAGCACGGCGACGGCCACCAGGATCGAGCCGAGTGGGATCGAAGAGGTCGTGACCGCTGGTCGGCTCGCCGGGCGGACCACCTCCTCACCGTCGGGTTCGACCTGGTCCGGATCCGGCTCGACCTCGCCGTCCCCCGCGTCCGGCGGCTGGGGGTCGACCTCCCCCTCGGGCGCCGGCTGCTGGTCGTCATCGGATCGCCCGAGCGGGCCAGGGCCCTGTGGCTCGTTGCGTGGTGCCGGCGCCTCGAGGGGATCCTGGTCACCCGGGGGATCCTCCTCCTCGGACTGCACGGGTTGCAGTTCGGGCGCTGCGGGGGCGCCCGCAGGGAGGGGATGAGCGAGCGCTGCGCCGGGGTGTGGCGTGCCGAGCACCAGCGCCGCAGCGAGCAGGACGGCGGCCGCGCGCGCCCGACGGCGATGGTCGCTTTCCACCGCACCCCTCCCGTCGATGTCACGGTTCCGAGTCCGGCTGCACAGGGCTGAGGAGTGCGCGGCCCCGGGGGAGCCACCGTAATCGAGGCCGTCCCCGGGCAGACAACGGCGCGTGGACGGGGATCGCCGCCCGCCGAGATCCCTCACCTCGATCAGCACCGTCGGTCGGGCTTCAGCGTGCCAGGGCGTCGAGAGCCGTGCGGGTGTCCTCGTCCAGCACCACCCCGGCAGCCGCCGTGTTCTCCTCGAGGTGGGCCACCGAGGAGGTCCCCGGGATCGGGGCCACGACCGGCGAGCGATGGAGCAGCCAGGCCAACGCGAGCTGCGCCGGCGTTGCGCCCGAGCGCTGCGCGAGTTCGTCGAGCGGACCACCTGCACGGGCGAGATCACCGACGGCGACCGGGAACCAGGGCAGGAAGGCGATGCCCTTCTCGGTGCACGCCTCGAGCACGTCCTCGGCACCGCGATCGAGCAGGTTGTAGCGGTTCTGGACGCTGGCCACCTCGAGGTGCTCCTGGGCGGCCGTGAGCTGGGCGACAGAGACCTCCGACAGCCCCACGTGACGGATCTTGCCCTCCGACTGCAGCTCGGCCAGTACCCCGAACTGTTCCACCGCAGGCACCTGGGGGTCGATGCGGTGCAGCTGGTACAGCTCGATCGTGTCCACCCCCAGACGCCGCAGGCTCATCTCGCAGGCGGAGCGCAGGTACTCGGGGCGTCCGAGCGCATGCCACTGCCCGGGCCCGGTCCGTATCAGGCCACCCTTGGTGGCGATCACCACACCGTCGTAGGGGTCACTGCCCCCGGTGTGCAACGCCTCGCGGATCAGGTCCTCCGAGACGAAGGGTCCGTAGCTGTCCGCGGTGTCGATCAGTTCGACGCCCAGATCGACCGCTCGACGCAGCAACGCGATCGCACCCGGCCGGTCACCCGGCTCGCCCCAGATCCCCTCACCGGTGATCCGCATCGCGCCGAAGCCCATCCGTCGCACGGTGCGGTCACCGCCGAGGGTGAGGGTGCCGGCGGCGGCAGCGGGATCATGGGCGGTCATGAGGCCTCCAGCGCGAAGATCGGTCGAGCCCGTGTCCCGGGCCGAACCCGACGTTAGCGGGCGGTGCTCACCGGCCGGGCCCACCCACCGACAGCAGCACCTCGTCGGTGAGGGTCGCCGCACTGACGGCGATCGACTCACCGTTGTGCAGAGGGCGCCCCACGCGTTGCACCACATCGCTGGCCGGCACGCGTCGGTGGCCCGCCGGCGGTGCGCCCGTGGTGGCGAAGGGGAAGGCCACGTTGCCGCCCTCGTTCAACTGGTCCACGACCGAGGGCCGGAGCTCGTAGGTGAGCACGAGCCCTGCGGCCGCATGCAGCTCGCTGCTGAGTCGATCGGCCCACCCACGTTCCGCGACGGCGATCAACAACGACGAACGCGGCGGCAGCTCCTCCCCGACCGCGAGGAGCTCGAACTTCAACGGCGCACTCTGGAGCCGTCCACGCAACCCCCCGAGCACGCTGCCGCCGACCGCGGTGGCCACCGCAGGCCCTGCAACCCCGCCGATGAACGTGCCGACGATGCCGCCGACGAACAACCCGCGCGCATCCCGGTGGTGCGCGTTGGTGATCGTGAGCCGGCCCGTGTCGTCCTTGGCCAACGTCGCCGCGTCGACGATGCCGGACGGCCCATCGCCGTGCCGATCCTCGAGCTCGGTGAGGAAGTGTCCGGCCTGGTCCTCGTCCCGGAAGGCCGCGAGCAGCAGCGGGATCGGTGCGACGGTCATGATCTTGGCTCCTCCGCGCGGTCGAGGGTCGACGGGCCCCGTCGGGGAGTCCCGACGCTACGCAGCCGGCCCCGCACCGACCTCACCCGTTCCGGGTGGTCGGACCGGGGTGGGCTGATCGCTCGCTCCGGCTACCGTCGCCCACGGTCGACGCCGAGAGCCACCGGCTGTCTGGAGGTCCGTGCATGGGTCGCTGGGCCCCGCTGTCGGTGCTCGCGCTCGCGCAGCTGTTGTTGGTGCTCGACACCGCGGTGATGAACGTGTCCATCTCGACCCTGGTCGAGGACCTCGACACCGACGTCGTCGCGATCCAGGCCGTCATCACCGCCTACTCCCTGGTGATGGCTGCCCTGATGCTCATCGGCGGACGGCTCGGCGAGCGGTGGGGGAGCCGTCGCGCCTTCGCCGTGGGCATGGCGGTCTACGGGGTCGGGTCCGCGGTGACCGCCGTCGCGCCGGGCGTGGGGGTGCTGCTGGTCGGCTGGTCGGTGCTCGAAGGCGCGGGGGCGGCGCTGGCCCTGCCCTCCCTGGTGGCCCTGGTCGCAGGCACCTATCGCGACCGTGACCGGGCGATGGCCTACGGGGTGCTGGGTGCTGCGGCCGGGATCGGCGTCGCCGTGGGGCCGATCGTCGGTGGGTGGGTGACCACCACGCTGACGTGGCGGCTGGTGTTCGCGGGCGAGGTGCTCCTCGTGCTCGCCATCCTGGCCGGCCTGCGCCGGCTGCCGGGATCGGTGCAGCCGCAGGAGCGGACCTCCATCGACCTGATCGGGGCAGCCTTGTCCGCCGTCGGTCTGGGGCTGGTCGTCCTCGCCGCGCTGCGGGGCAGTACCTGGGGGTGGCTGCGACCGAGGACCTCGCCCGTCGAACCCCTCGGGTTCGCCGCGACACCCTTCGTCGCGGTGGCCGGTGCGCTGCTCCTGGTGGCGTTCGTGTCCTGGCAGCGGCGGCGCGAGCGGACCGGCCGTGACCCACTCGTCCAGCTCCGGCTGCTGTCGCAGCCGACACTGCGCGCCGGGCTCGCCACCGCCTTGGCCCAGAACCTGCTGCTGCTCGGGCTCTTCTTCACCCTGCCGCTCTACCTGCAACTGGTGCTCGGGATGGACCCCTTCGAGACCGGCCTGCGGCTGTTGCCGGTGTCGGCGACGCTGCTGGTGGCCTCTCTGCTCGGACCGCGGCTGGCCGTCAGCTGGGGACCCCGGCGGGTCGTCGGTGCCGGGCTGGGCACCATCCTGCTGGCCAGCCTGGGAGTGCTGGCGGTCATCCAACCGCAGCTCGCCAGTGCCCGGTTCGCCGTCGCGATGGCGGTGCTCGGTGCCGGGATGGGACTGACCGCCTCACAGATCGGCAACATCGTCCAGGGCTCGGTCGAGGACCACGCCCGCAGCGAAGCCGGCGGCCTGCAGTTCACCGCGCAGAACCTCGGCTCGGCGCTGGGCACAGCGCTCATCGGCGCGGTCCTGCTCAGCGTCCTGACCTCCGCAACCGCCACGCTGGTCGCCGACGACGAGCGGTTGCAGCCGGCGCTCCGCGCGGACACGGTCACCGAGGTCAGCGTCGGGGTCGCCTTCGTCGACCTCGACACGGTGCGTGGGTTCCTCGAGCAACGCGAGCTGGACCCGCAGGAGGTCGACGCGCTGCTCGACGACTACGCACAGGCGCAGCTCTACGGCTTGCGTGCGGCCTTGCTGGCCGTCGCGGGCCTGGCCCTGGCAGCGCTCGGCCTGGTGCGCCGACTCCCGGACGCTGCGGGGCACCAGGCAGGCGCGACCCCCGAGGAACCGGACCCGTCGGGCGACCGGTCAGCCTGATCGCTTCCGTCGTGTCAGCAGCGCCCCGATGAGCGCACCGACCACCAGCGCGATCAGGGTGTAGAGCCACAGCGGCGCCGCGAAGCTCACCCCGAAGAACGCGAGGGTGGTCTCACCGCGGTTCTGGAGCACGAACACCAGCGCGATGGCAGCGAGCACCAGCGCCGTCACCTGCCGTGCGGTGGGACCCGATCCTCGGCCATCGGTGGACCGTGCTGTGTCGCGGTCACCCATGGGTATCGCCCTCCCTCGGCAGCGGCTCGTCGGTGAGCTCCGCTCCAGCCAACACCAGACCGTCGTCGCTGGCCAGGAATCCGTCGAAACGGCCCGTACCGTCGCCCGCATCGGACAGTCGCTGTCCCGCGGTGGTGTGCGCGTCACCGGTGAAACTGAACACCACCGTGCCGCCGGACTCCAGCTGCTCGACCACATCGGCGCGGATCTCGTCGAGGAGCAGCCGTGCCCCGGCCGCCTGCAGCTCGCTGTGCAGCCGTTCCACCCAGTGGTGTTCGACGGCAGCGACCAGCACGGAAGAGTCCGGCGGGAGCTCCTCGCCGATGGCCCGCATCTCCGACTTCAGCGGCGCGCCACGCAGGCGTCCCCGTAGCCCCCCGATCGCACCGCCGCCGGCAGCGGTGAGCGCGACCGGTCCGGCGACCACACCGAGCACTCCGCCGAGGAGCCCTCCCACCAACAGACCACGGCGCCCCCGGTGCCGTGCGTTGGTCAGCTTCAGTTCCCCGCGGCGGGTCTTGGCGATCGCTGCGGCATCGATGATGCCGAGCATCCCGGCTCGGCGACCATCCTTGATCTCCGCGAGTCGGCGCGCAGCCTCGTCCGCGTCGGGATAGGCAGCGACGATCAGCTGTACGGGTCCTGCACTCATGGTCTTCCTCTCCGGGGTCCGTTGGTCGTGGACGCCACGATCCGGGACCGTGGGGTGTCTGGCTGACGTGGCCCTCGGCGTTCGCATGGTCGGCCGCTGCGACCGGGGTGTTGCCCGTGTTGTCGACGCGGCGTCGCGTCGGACCGTACGAGGGCGCCCACAACCGCTGCGTCACCCCTTCCGGGTGAGCTGGCGTGCGCCAGCACGGGCGAAGCACGCCGGGCCGCCGCGAGGGCAACCTGGATGCCCCGAGCGATGTCCTGGTCGTCCTCACCTAGCCTGAGGGCTATGACACGCTCCTCCCCCGGACCCGACAGCGCACGACCACCCGGTTCTCCCCATGCTGCCACCAGCGACGATGTGCTGGCTGCACTGCGGGTCGATCCGGACGTGGGGCTCTCCCGCGATGAGGTCGCACGTCGCCGCCACCGCCACGGACGCAACGAGCTCGGTGACGATAGTGGCGTGAGCTGGGCGCGGCTGCTGTGGAACCAGCTGGCCAGCGCCGTCGTGGTGCTGCTGCTCGGCGCCGGTGTCGTCGGGCTGGTCGTGGGTGAGACGGTCGAGGCGATCGCGATCCTGGTGGTGCTGGTCGTCAACGCGGTCGTCGGGTTCGCAACCGAGCTGCAGGCCGCACGATCGATGGCGGCGCTGCGCGAGCTGATGGGCACGGTCGCCGAGGTGGAACGCGACGACCGCCGTGACGAGATCGACGCAGCGGGGTTGGTGCCCGGCGACATCGTCGGCATCGAGGCAGGCGAGCAGGTCCCAGCCGACCTCCGGCTGCTCGAGGCCGAGGGACTCCAGGTCGAGGAGGCCGGGCTGACCGGCGAGAGCGACGCGGTGGACAAATCCACCGAACCGGTCGCCGAGGAGGCAGGTGTCGGCGACCGGACCAACATGGTGTTCCTCGGCACGACCGTGGTCGCCGGCCGCGGCCGGGGAGTGGTGGTCGCGACCGGCCGCGGTACCCAGATGGGCCGGATCGCCGAGCTGGCTGGTGCGGCGGAGCAGACCCAGGCGCCCCTGCAGCGGGGTCTCGACCAGCTCAGCCGCCGCCTGGCGGTCGCGGTCGTGATCGGTGCGGGCGCGCTCTTCGGCCTCGGGCTGCTGCGTGGCCGCGAGGTCACCGAGATGGCCGAGACGGCGGTGGCGCTGGCGATCGCGGTGGTCCCAGAAGGTCTCCCCGCGGTCGCCACGCTGACCCTGGCGGTCGGTATGCGTCGGATGGCGGCCGGCAACGCGCTCGTACGTCGGCTGCCGGCGGTGGAGACGCTCGGGTCGACCACGGTGGTGTGCTCCGACAAGACCGGCACCCTGACGCGCAACGAGATGGAGGTCGTCGAGACCGTCCTCGCCGACGATGCCGACGCCGGGCAGCTGTGGCGGGTCGCGGTGCTGTGCAACGATGCCGACGTCGACCCCGACGGCGATCCCGTCGGTGATCCCACCGAGGTCGCCCTGCTCCACGGCGCCGGGGACAACGAGGTCGACTGGCGGGGTCTGCGTGACAGCGCCGTGCGTGAACGCGAGGTCCCCTTCAACTCCGACACCAAGCGCATGGCGGTCGTCATCGACGCCACCGTCCTGGCCAAGGGCGCACCCGAGGTCCTGCTCGATACCGATGCGCACCCCGACCTCGTCGCGGCCGCGGAGGAGATGGCGGAGCGGGCCCTGCGCACGCTCGCCATGGCGAGCGGCCCCGCCCCCGACGGCGAGTCGGAGGACGAGGAGCTCTTCGCGGAGCTGGCGCCGCTGGGTGTGGTGGGGATGCAGGATCCGCCGCGTGAGAGCGCAGCGGCGGCGATCGCCACGCTGCACACCGCGGGGATCCGGGTCGTGATGATCACCGGCGATCGACCCGACACCGCCGCGGCCATCGCCCGCCAGCTCGGTATCGACGCACCACGGCCCGTCACCGGATCCCGGCTCAACCAGTTCGACGAGGAGGAACTACGCGAGGCCGCAGCGAACAGCGACGTGTTCGCACGGGTCGACCCCGAGCACAAGCTGCGCATCATCGAGGCACTGCAGGCGACCGGCGAGGTGGTCGCAGTGACCGGCGACGGCGTCAACGACGCACCGGCGCTGAGCCAGGCCAACGTCGGCGTGGCGATGGGCTCGGGAACCGACGTCGCCAAGGACGCCGCCGACATCGTGCTGCTCGACGATCAGTTCGAGAACCTCCAGGTCGCGGTCCAGGAGGGCCGGCGGATCTTCGCCAACATCCGTCGGTTCGGCCAGTTCCTGTTCTCCTGGCACGTCGCAGAGGTGCTGGTCATCACCATCGGTGTGCTCGCAGGGGTGCCCCCACCGCTGGCCGGGCTGATGATCCTGTGGAACAACCTCGTCATCGACGTCCTGCCGTCCTTCGCGCTCGCGCTCGAACCGGGCCGCGACGACGTCATGCAGGAGCCGCCACGCGACCCCCGGGAACCGGTCCTCAACCGTCCCGTCCTGCGACGTATCGTCTCCTCCGCGCTCCTCGTCGCTGCGGTGGGTCTGGCCGCCTACAGCCTCGCCCTGTACTGGCTGGACCTCGGGACCGAGGGCGCACAGACCATGACCTTCGTGGCCATGTCGCTCGGACAGGTGCTGACGGTCTTCAACGCCCGCCGCGAGACCGGCTCCGGGTTCGCGGGCGCGAGCACGAACCGTTGGCTGTGGGCCGCGCTCGCCATCACCTTCACCCTCGAGGCCATCGCGCTCGGCGTGCCGCCGCTGCGTGACCTGCTCGGCCTGACGACGATCCCCGCACAGGCCTGGGGCGCCGCGTTGCTGCTCGGAGTGGTCCCGGTGCTCGTCGTGCAGACCACCCGCATCCTGCGCGCCCGTTGACCCAGCCGTCAGCAGTCCGTTCCGGCGCGCAACCTGGCTGGCGTCCACCGGTGGTCCGTGGGCGCACGGCCTCGGCCACTCGGACGGGCAGTGCGGCGTGCGAGCGAGCGCAGGGATCGTCACCTTCGCCCAGTGGCAGAAGACCAGGATGATCGCCGTGAGGGAGTCGCTCGTGGTCCGTGCGAAGACCCTGGGTGCGCTCGTCGGGATCGCCGTGCTGATCGGCGTCGCGGTCGCGCTCGTGGACAACCTGCTCCTCGATGACACGTCCTTCAACGCGCCCCTGGTGGGCGGCGCCATCGCCGGTCTCGTGGTCGTGGCCATCATGCGCCCCGTCGCGCGCCACTTCGAGCACCGCGATCGGAACTAGCAGCCCTCGTGGGAGCGCCACCGCACCGAGCTGTGTCGCGACCGCAACGTCGCGTGGTCGCACCGCGGGACCTGATCGGCACGACACCCACGCCGACCGTGGGTCACTCGTCCTCGAAGGCCGTCCGGCGGACCTGTTCGGTCAGGTCCTCGAGCGCCGGGCCGACCGTGGGCAACGGAGCGGTCTCGACGTAGGGCGGGCGCTGCCAGTCCTCGGGCAGCTGCGCGAGGCCCTGGTCCACCCGCGCACGGATGGTCGCCAGCTCCTCCTCGGGCAGCAGCCGTACACCGTCGCGCCAGGCGGGCTGCAGCAACCCGTCGCCGCTCTCGTCCGCCGTACGCGGCGACAAGGTGTCCTGTCGAGGGTCACCGTCACGGCGGAAGACCTGTTTGCGGCCGGGGAAGATGCTCTTGACCCCGCTGAACTTGGCGACCGGACGCCCGTCGTACTCGACCAGCTTGTACACGATGTCGAGCCCCGGGTGGTCCTGTGAGACCGTCAGGGAGGTACCGACGCCGAAGCCGTCGATCGGCGCCCCGTCGCGGAGCAGGCGGTGGATCTCCCCCTCGTCGAGCCCACCGGAGGCGATCACCTCCGTGTCCTCGAAGCCGGCGTCATCGAGCAGTCGCCGCGTCTCCACGGCCAGCTCGCCGAGGTCGCCCGAGTCCAGTCGCACACCGCGTGGCGCCCGCCCGAGCTGGTGGGAGACCTCGATCGCGCGGCGCACGCCCTCGAGGGTGTCGTAGGTGTCGACCAGCAGGACGGTGTGCTCCGGGTGATCCTCCGCGAAGGCGCGGAATGCCGCGCGCTCGTCGGTGAACGCCTGGACGTAGGAGTGGGCCATCGTCCCGGTCGTCGGGATGCCGAAGCGTCGGCCGGCCTCGACGTTGCTGGTGGCGAACCCACCACCGAGGTAGGCGGCCAACGCCGCCTCGACCCCCGTCTCCAGCCCGTGCGCACGCCGGAAACCGAAGTCGGCCAGCTTCCGCCCCTGCGCCACGAGCGCGCAGCGGGCGGCCTTGGTGCCCACCAGCGTCGGGTACTGCACCAGGTTCATCACCGCCGTCTCCAGCAGCTGGGCCACGGGCAGCGGCGCGGTCATCTCCAACACCGGCTCCTGCGCGAGCACGATCGTGCCCTCGGGGACCGCCCACAGCTCACCGGTGTCGACGCGCCACTCGGCGAGCTGCACACGCACCTGCTCATCGATCCCGAGCCGCTCGAGCTCGTCCAACTCCTCAGGACCGAAGGTGAAGCTGGACAACAGCTCCAGGACCCGCTCCATCCCCAGCGCGACGTACCACGGACGCGCGGCGTTGGGACGGATGAACAGGCTGAAGGTGGCGGGCTCCGTCATACCGCGCCGCAGGTAGGAGGCGACCATCCGCAGCTCGTAGAGGTCGGTGTGCAGCCCGAGATGGCCGGTCGCCGTCGAACCTGGGTACCGGTATCCGGACATCGTCGCTCCTCCTGGCTGCGGCCCGGGCGCTGCCGGGCAGGACCGGCCGGCGTGCGACCCTACCGCCGCGTGCAGCGGTGGCGGTCGGCACCGGCCACGTCCCGGGAGCCGTGATCCGGCGTGCGTCTCACCCGGGCTGTCCCGCCATCTCGAAGGTCAGGGTCTCGCCCGCACTGAGCGTCGCGCGCTGCTGCTCGAAACCGATGTGCACCGCTTCGAGCTCCGAGGGCGCTGCGGTCACCTTCAGGCAGGTGTGTTCGACGTGCACCTCGAGCTGGTGGCCGCGGTAGTGGAGGAGGAAGGTGAGCTCGGCGACCTCGTCCGGCAACATCGGCTCGAAGCGCAGCACGTCCTCCTCGATGGCCAGACCGGTGTAGCCGCGCTGGACGAGGTCCAGGGTCCCGGTCATCGCGCCGAGGTGGATGCCCTCCTGGGTCGTGCCTCCCTGGACGTCGTCGACGTCGCTGCGCAGGGCCTGCTCGAACAGCGCCCACGACCGCGGACGATCCGACCGGGCCAGCAGCCAACTGTGGACCACCGCACTGAGCGTGGACCCGTGGGAGGTCCTCGTGCGGTAGTACTCGATCGTGTCCGGGATCAGCTCAGGTGACCAGTCGTAGCCCAACTGCTGCAGCATGCGGTCGAGCTCGTCCGCGGTCAGCAGGTAGAACAGCATCAGCGTGTCGGCCTGCTTCGCGATCTTGTAGCGGTTGGGATCGTCGTCCTCGGCGTGCAGGATGCGGTCGAGTCGATGGATGTCGCCGTAGCGCTGCCGGTAGTCCTCCCAGTCGAGCTCCTCGAGATGCTCGTAGCCGGCGAACTGGCTGATGATCCCCTCGTCGTGGAAGGGCACGAACATCCGGCGGGTGAGATCCTCCCACCGCTCCAGCTCCGAGCGCGTCACGTCCAGCTCGCTGAGGGCATCGTGGGCGATCTGCTCGGGGAGGAGTTCGAGGAGTTCGAAGGTGCGCTGGATCGTCCACACGACCATCAGGTTGGTGTAGGCGTTGTCATCGAGGCCCGGGTCATCACGGTCGGGGTAGCCGTCGTGGAACTCGTCCGGCCCCATGACCCCCCTGAGGTGGTAGCGGTCGTCGATGCGGTCGTAGGTGGCGAGGCTGGCGAAGAACCGGTTGATCTCGACGAGCATCTCCAGGCCGTAGTAGCGCAGGAACTCGCGGTCGGCGGTGGTCTCCACGTACTGCCACACGTTGTAGGCGACCGCGAGGTTGATGTGGTGCTGGAGCTGGGAGTTGTCCGGCTTCCACTCACCCGAGTTCGGGTTGAGGTGCATCTCCTGCGACTCCTCGCGACCGTCGGATCCGCTCTGCCAGGGGAAGGTCGCACCCTCGTACCCGGCGCGCTGCGCTCGGCCGCGTGCCTCCGCGAGGCGTCGGTAGCGGTACAGCAGCAGGGATCTGGTCAGCACCGGCATCCGCAGGTTCAGGTAGGGCAGGATGAAGACCTCGTCCCAGAAGATGTGCCCGCGATAGGCCTCCCCGTGCAGGCCCCGCGCCGGTGCCCCGACGTCGCGGTCGATGGTCTGGTGCGAGGTCGTCTGCAGCGCGTGGAAGGTGTGCAGGTGCACGATCCGTTGGATGTGCTCATCCTCGCCGAAGTGCAGTTCGAAGCGGTCCCACAGCTGGTCCCATTTGGCGAGGTGGCTCTCTCGCAGCCTCCCGAAGCCGCCCGCCTGGACCGTGGCACGCACCGCGGTCTCGCCCGGCTCGGAGACGGCCGGGTCCCCGGTCACCACGATGGCGACCACCTTCTCGACCGACATCGGCTGATCCGCCTCGAGCGGCAACTCGAGTTCGTGACCGACCATGCCGTCCTCGTCGATCCAGCCCCGCGCCACGTCGGGTTGCCGTCTCGCGGCATCGAACACCCGCGTGCGCTGCGCCTCGGCCACACGCAGGTGTGACTGGTTCGTCTCGCCGACGACCAGCACCGTGTCGTCGTCGACCTCCTCGCGCAGCAGGATCTCCAGATGCTCGTCGGACAGATCGCGGTACCGCTCGACGCCCTGATTGCGCACGGCGGTGTCGATGGCACAACGCACCGTGACCATGCCGGAGAAGCCCTCGGCACGGAAGGTGGTCTCCATGGCCGCCAGACGCGGATCGGCGAGGTGCACGAGGCGACGCTGCGTGACGCGCAAGGTGCGGTCGTCGTCCAGGACGATGCCCATGTGCCGGGTGAGCACCCCCCGACGCATGTCCAGCTCGACGCGGTACTCGTCGAAGGTCGCCTCCGAGGCGGCGAACCAGGGCCCGTCCTCGACCCGGAACTGGAGGAGGAGCCAGTTGGGCAGGTTGACCATCGACTCGTTGGTCACCTCCACCTCGTCGATGTGGTCGGTCAACCGGTTGAAGACCCCGGCGCGGTAGGTACCGGGGTAGTGCACGTCGTCCGCGCGTGCCTCCGGTACGGCACCACGGGTACCGAGCACACCGTTGCCGAGGGTGCACAGCGCTTCGCGGAGCCCCTCCTGGGCGGGGTCGAAGCCCTCGTAGACCAGCGTCCACACGCTCATCGGCGATCCTCCTCATCCTGGCCGGCTTCCTCCTGCCGCGACAGCTCGGCCAACTCGGCGAGGAACCGCCCGGTGTCGGCAGTGCTCTCGAGCGCAGCGTCGGCGAGGGTGTCGCGCTCGTCGTCCTCGCCGCGCACCACCACCGCGATGCCGCCGTGCGCCACGACCGCCCGGAAACCGTCCTCGTCGGTGAGGTCGTCGCCGACGTAGATCGGGACGCGGTCCTCGGCGTCGAGCTCGGACAGCAGCATCTCGATCGCCCGACCCTTGTCCCAGTCGATGTCGGGCCGCAGCTCGTGGATGCGCTTCCCGCCGGTGCTGCGCAGCTCCTGGTGGGAGTGGCCGACCTGCTCGACGATGTGTGCGAGCCGTTCCCGCTGCGCCGGATCGTCGACCGCCCGGTCGTGGACCGCGATCGCGAAGCGTTTGCGCTCGACCCGTGCGCCCGGGACCGCACCGGCACGCTCCTCGAGCGTCGCCTGGGCGGTGTCGAGCGCCTCCAGCGCCTCGACGGCCAGCTGCTCCGACGAGCCGTCAGGATGGCGGATGTCGAAGCCGTGGGAGCCGGCGTAGGCCAGACCCTCGATCCCGACCTTGTGACGGACATCCTCGAGGTCGCGCCCACTGACGATGGCGACCAGCGTCACCGACGCGAGCTCGGTGATGGCGGAGCGCATCTCGTCGCTGAGCAGGGCCTCGTCCGGGTCGTCCACGATCGGCGTCAGCGTGCCGTCGTAGTCGAGGAACACCGCCAGCTCGCCGCGCACCCGCTGCCCGAAGCGGTCCTGGACCGGGAGCGCGGACGGCAGCCGGTGGAGCGCCCGTTGCGGGAGATCCGCGTCCTGCGGGTCCGTGGTCGCGGGCATCGGGTCCTCTTCGACGGCGGCAGATGTTGCACGCCTCGACCCTGCCCGGTGCGCGGCGCATCGGCATCGTCCGAACGGACGGCGATGAGCCGGGCGACGTCGTGCCACGGCAGGCCTGAAGGTTGTCGGAAGGGTGCACGCGAAGGTGCCGCCATGGACACCGACACCATCGGCGCCCGCGCTCCAGAGGTCATCGCACCCGGCTCGGGCCACCACCTCCACTTCCTCAACCACCTCGCGACCATCAAGGTCCGCGGCGGTGCAACAGGAGCCCTGAGCGTCGTCGAGTTCGCGGCACCCCGCGGGCTCGGTCCGCCGCTGCACCGGCACCAGGACGAGGACGAGCTGTTCGTGGTGCTCGAGGGCGAGCTCGCCTTCCACTGCGGTGACGACGCGCTCATGGCCAGCGAGGGGGGGATCGCCTTCCTGCCCCACGGGATCCCACACACCTTCCAGGTCCACTCCCCGACGGCACGGTTCGTCTGCGTGACCGGCTCCCGGCTGACGGCACCGCGGTTCGACCGGATGGTCAGCGCCCTGGGCGTTGGCACGGAGCAGGCGGTCCTGCCCGAGCCGGGCCCCATCGATCCGACACACGTGGCTGATGTCTGCCTCGAGCACGGGATCCAGATCCTCGGCCCTCCACCCACACCCCTGGACTGACCGAACGACGCCACCGCGCCAGGAGGAACACACGATGACGACAACCCACCGTCGCGTCCACCGGACCACCACGATCCTCGCCGGGAGCCTGCTCTCCGGCCTGTTCCTGCTCGCCGGCTGCACCAGCGATGACGCCGTCGCTGCTCGTGACACCGGCCAGGACGAGACCGCGCAGGACGAGACCGCGCAGGACGAGACCATGGAGGACGAGGAGGCGCCTGCGGTGGTCGAGGTCGAGATGGTCGACTTCGGCTACCTCGGCCTGCCCTCGGCGGTCCCTGCCGGTACGCAGCTGACGGTCACCAACAGCGCCGAAGAGGAGCTCCACGAGCTCGTCGCGTTCGCACTCCCCGATCAGGAGCAGCGATCCATCGAGGAGTTGACGACGCTCGATCCCGGCGAGCTGGTCGCCGCGCTCGGGGAGCCCGTCACCGTCCTGCTCGCAGAACCCGGTGGGCCACAGATCCCAGCCGTCGGCGACGGCACGCTGACGACACCAGGTCGGTACGCGATCATGTGCTTCATCCCGACCGGGGTCGAACCCCAGGTCTACCTGGAGGCTGCCGCGGCGACCGAGGAGGGCCCACCACAGGTCGAGGGCGGCCCCCCGCACTTCGTCAACGGGATGTACCGCGAACTCATCGTCGAGTAGCGGTGACGCGACCGGCGGGCCGCGGATCCCCAGGGGTCACGACGGCTCGTCGGTCCCGGGGAAGGCGAGCACCAGGACCGTCTGGCGTGCGTGCTCCAACAGGTACTCCGTGCCGTGCCCCAGGAAGGGTTGCCCTTCCAGCGATCTGACCTGCGTCCCCAGGAAGATCGCGTCGGCGCCGACGGTGTCGGCGACGTGCTGCACCCCCTCGTAGGGTCGTACCCCCTGGCGGATGTGGCCCTCCGCGAGGACCCCGAACCGATCCACCCGGCCCATGGCCCGGGACAGCAGCCCCTGGGCGGTCGGCAGCTCACCAGCCGGTGGGGCCTGGGGGCCGGAGGCCTCTGCCGGCATCCGGGCCGTGCCCGCTCCCGTGGCGTGGGCAGCCGTCGCCCCCGCAGCCGAAGGATCGGCCGCGTCCCGGTCCGGCCGTGGGACGACGTGCACCAGATCGATCGTGCCGCCGGTCCGGGACGCGAGCGTGGCAGCGATCTCCTCGGCCGCTCGGGTGACCCGGGTGCCGGTGGTGGGCACCACCATCCGTCGGTAGTCCGCCGGCCCACGGGCCCCTGCAGCCCCGTGCCGGACGAGCAGGACGGGGACAGCGCTGCTCACCAGCAGCTCCTGCAGCGTCGGGGACAGCTCGTGGCTGTCGCGGAAGCCCTCGGTCATGCCGAGGGTGAGCAACCCGTAGCCGAGTCCGGCCTCCTTGAGGACCGCGGCGGACGGCGAGTCCGCGACCGCACGCCGACGTTCGATGTCCCGCCCGGCGAGGTGGGCGGCTGCACCGTCCAGCGCCGCCTCGCACCCGCACGCATCCGGATCGTGCGACGGCCCGTGCACGGTCAACACCGTCACGCTCGCCTCGGGCTGCAGCACCAGATCGAGCGTCTGGGCGGCGAGCTCGGAGTTGGCGCCTCCACGGGTGGGAACGAGGGCGCGGTCGACGCTGGCGATGACGCTCTGCGACAGCAGGCGTTCCCGCTCGAGGCGTTCGGCCTCGGCGGGCGGCGGGGTGACCCGGCGCAGTGCAGCGCGCAGCAGCGGCGGCGTGGCCAGCGCGGACAGCATCGCAACCAGCACCACCGCCGAGTACGACACCGTGTTGAACACCCCGATGGACAACGCGATGGTGGCCAGCACGATCTCGAGCGTGCCCCGCGCGTTCAGACCCACCCCCAGGGCGACCGCCGTGGCGTGATCGCGGCCGCCCCACCGAGTCCCGGCGTAGGCACCCACGAACTTGGCCGCGACCGCCACGACCAGCAGGACGCCGAACCACAGCATCCCCTCCCTGGTGATCAGCGCGCCGACGTCGACGAAGATCCCCGCGGTGGCGAAGAAGATGGGGGCGAAGACGTTCTGGGTGATCCGTTCCAGCGTCTGCACCGCCTCGGCGTCCTGGTAGCGCGAACCACCGAGCACGACCCCGGCGACGAAGGCGCCCAGCGCCGCCTCGACCCCGATCGCCTGGGTGATGGCAGCGGCCGCCAGGGCGAACAGCACGGTCGCTGTCAGCGCTCCGGCGCTCCCCGTCCCGGCCGTACGCAGCCTGCGCAGGCTCCGGTCGACCACGCGGCGGCCGAGCGTGAGGGCCAGCACGAGGAACAGCACCAGGGAACCGACCGTCCACCCCAGATCGACGATGTCCACCGACCCGCTCACCGCGATCCCGGTCAACAGCCCCAGAAGGATCCAACCGACGAGCTCGTTGGCCATCGCCACACCGACGACGATCTGACCGATGTCCCGGCGCATGAGCCCCATCTCGGTGAGGATCCGACCCGCGACCGCCAGCGCGGAGATGCTGACCGCGACCGCGATGAACATCGCGAAGTTGGCGCGGCCCCCGCTGTCGCCGACGAAGGTGGCGGGCAGGACGTAACCAACGGCGTAGCCGGCCGCCAGCGGTACCACCAGGCTGGCTGCCGAGGTCGTCACCGCCGGCCGGCCGAGCCTGCCCAGCAGCTGGAGATCGGTCTCGAAACCGGTCGTGACCAACAGGAACAGGACCCCGAGCTGCGCTACCCCGAGCACCAGCGATCCCTCGATGGCGCCGTCGGGGAAGACGAAGCCGGACAACGCCGGCGCCACGCGACCGAAGACCGAGGGTCCGAGCAGCAGGCCGGCACCCAGCTCCCCCACCACCGAGGGCAACCCGATGCGGCGCGCCCCCTCCCCGAGCAGCCGCGCCACCAGCAGCAGCAGCAACAGCTCCAGGATGAAGGGCAGGAGCACGTGTGGGTCGAGCGGCTCGAGCACGCGTTTCCCCGGGTCGGTGAGGGTCGCACGAGCCTACGGCGTCGATCCGGCACCGCCGCGGCCCCGGCCAGGTTGACGGGCCTCGATCGAGCGGGCAGCCTGTGCGATGCGCGCGCACCATCGGTGGCAGAGACCCCACCCGCCGGACCGATGACCAAGAAGGCAGTCCGCATGGACGATCAGCGCCCACCGGAGACCTCGGACTCCGCCACGCCCAAACGCGATCTCACCGAGGCGGAGCAGACCCTCGAGGAGCTCGAGGACGCGGAGCGACAGGCCGAGCAGGACGCCATCTACAACCGCGCCAAGTTCGAGGGGCTGCAGATCGACCCCGAGGTGGACTTCTACCCGGAGGTCGCCGACCGCGAACCGGGCGATCGCAACGTGGTGCGCTTCGGATTCGATCTGCACCCGACGGTCACCTTCATCTCGGCCGCGATACTGATCGCCTTCGTCGCCTTCACCCTGCTGTTCTCCAGCCGGGCGGAAGCCGCCTTCAACACGACCTTGGCCTTCATCAACGACGGCTTCGGGTGGTTCTACATCCTGGCGGCCAACCTCTTCGTCCTGGCCGCCGCCTTCTTCGCCTTCACCCGGTACGGCAAGATCCGGATCGGTGGGCCCAGCGCGAAACCGGAGTTCAGCCGGATCGCCTGGTACGCCATGCTCATCAGCGCCGGCATGGGGATCGGGCTGATGTTCTGGTCGATCGCGGAACCGGTCTTCCACCTCAACGGTCCGGCGCCGCTGTTCGACGTGGAACCCGGGTCGGCCGAGGCCGGTACGGCGGCACTGGCGACGACCTACTACCACTGGGGCCTGCACCCCTGGGCGATCTACGGCCTGGTCGCCCTCGCGCTGGCGTTCTTCGCCTACAACCGCGGTCTGCCGCTGACCTTCCGCTCCGTCTTCTACCCGCTGCTGCGGGAACGGATCTACGGTCGCTGGGGTGATGCGATCGATGTCCTGACGGTGCTGGCCACCCTCTCCGGTCTCGCCACCTCACTCGGTTTCGGCGTCGGTCAGGCCGCAGCCGGGCTCAACTTCCTGTTCGACTGGCCGATGGGTACCGGCTTCCAGGTCTTCCTGATCGCCGCCATCACCGCGATGGCGATCGTCTCGGTGATGGCGGGTCTCGACGGCGGTGTCCGGCGGCTGAGCCAGTTCAACATCGGTCTCGCAGCGGTGTTCATGGTCTTCATGCTGATCGTGGGCCCGGCCGGCTTCATCGCTGCCGTCTTCGTGCAGAGCACCGGCTTCTACCTCAGCGCCCTGCCGGAACTGGCCTTCTGGAACGAAGCCTTCACCGGCACCGACTGGCAGGGCAGCTGGACGGTCTTCTACTGGGGCTGGTGGATCTCCTGGTCGCCCTTCGTCGGCATGTTCATCGCCCGGGTCTCCAAGGGCCGCACGGTGCGCGAGATCATCCTGGGCGTGGTGCTGTTCCCCTCGCTGCTGTCCTTCCTCTGGATGTCGGTCTTCGGTGGCACGGCGCTGCACCTGCAGCTCAACGGGATCCGTGACGTGGCTGCCGCGGTCAACGAGGACGTCGCCACGGCGCTGTTCGACGTGCTGCAGGCCTTCCCCTTCGCGACGGTCACCTCGCTGGCGGGCGTGATCCTGGTGATCGCCTTCTTCGTGACCTCGTCCGACTCCGGCTCGCTGGTCGTGGACCACCTCACCTCCGGCGGCAAGCTGGACTCCCCCCGCACCCAGCGGGTCTTCTGGGCCAGCATGGAGGGGCTCCTGGCTGCGGTCCTGCTGATCGGCGGTGGGCTGTCGGCGCTGCAGACCGCCTCGGTGGCCACGGGCCTGCCCTTCGCGCTGGTGCTGCTGTTCATGGTCTGGAGCCTCCACCGGGCGTTCCACGAGGAACTCGACCTGCTCGAAGCCCACTACGACGCGGAGCTGTTCCGTAGCCGGCACGGCAACCTGCTCGACCACGTCGCCCGTGAGGCGAACGAGACCGGCGACGGACCCCCCACAGCCGACGATGGGTCCACGGAGACGCCCTCCTGAGCAGCAAGGATCCCATGACCGCCCGCCACCGCACCGGCTCGGGGCGCACCACCAGGTCCCGAGGTGCCCGAGCGCGCCGCGCTGTGCTCCCGCTCGCGGTCGCCGCACTGCTCGTGACCGCCTGCGGTGCTGACACCACCGAGGACGGCGGACCGGCTGGGGGTGGTCCCGCTGGCGACGCCGTCGAGACGGGTGGCGAGATCCGTATGGCCCGGGCCACCTGGGCCACCGGGCACTTCCAGGCCGCGATCTACCAGCAGCTCCTCGAGGAGCTCGGCTACGAGGTCAGCGATCCGGCGACGGCCACCCGCTCCCCGGCGACCTTCTACCCGGCGCTGGTGCAGGGCCAGTTCGACCTCTGGGCCAACGGGTGGTTCCCCCTCCACGAGCCCTTCCTCGAGGGTGAGCGGTTCACCGGGCAGCGGTACGAGGAACCCATCGAGCCCGTCGGCCTCCAGGTCGACGACGGCGCCGTCCAGGGCTACCTGATCGACCGTGCGACCGCGGAGGCGCTCGACATCACCTCCATGGAGGATCTCACCCGGCCCGAGGTGCGTGACGCCTTCGACCAGGATGGCGACGGTCGTGCCGAGCTGTACGGCTGCGAGGAGGGCTGGGGCTGCAACCTGGTGATCGATTCCCACCTCGAGGAGCTCACCTGGGGCGAGGCCGCGACACAGCTCGTCGGTGACTACGACGCGCTGATGGCCGAGGTGCTGGAGCGCATCGACGAGGGCGAGCCGACCCTGTTCTACACCTGGACACCGAACTGGACCACCGCAGCGCTGGTCCCGGGTGAGGACGTCCTCTGGCTCGAGTCCCCGGCGCTGCCCGACCAGGACCGCGAGACGTCCGTGGCGGGCCTGCAGGGGTGCGCGGGAGCGGATCCCTGCCAGCTCGGTTGGGCCGTCAACGACATCCGCGCCGTGGCCAACACCGATTTCCTGGCGGCGAACCCGCCCGTGCGGACCCTGCTCGAAGAGGTCACGATCCCGCTGCAGGACATCGCCGAGCAGAACGCCCGCATGGAGGCCGCCGCGGAGTACACCGAGGAGGACCTCCGCGCCGATGCAGAGGCGTGGATCGACGCCAACCGGGATGCTGTCGACGGCTGGTTGGCGCGGGCCCGGCCCTAGCCGTGGGCCCCTGCAGCACTCACTCCGCGCGCTCCAGCGCCAGCCGGGTCCCCAGGGGCCCGACCAGCTCGAACACCACCGTCGCGCCGACCACGATCGCCAGCACGTCCCCACCGGCCTGCGGCAGCTGCTGGTCGGCGAGCAGCGCGAGGCCCAGTGCCACGCCGGCCTGCGGGAGCAGGGCGACACCGAGCCAGCGCGCCCGTCCGGACGCCCCGCCCACCGCGGTCACGCCCAGCCATGCCCCGGCGACCTTGCCCAACGTCCGCAGCAGGATGTAGCCCAGCCCGATCCAACCGACCGCCCCCACCGCCGAGAGCTCCAGGCTGGCACCGGCGAGGAGGAAGAAGACGACCAGGAAGGGCCACTCGATGCTCTCGATCTCGCGGAAGGGGCGTTCGTGGTGCGACGCGAGGTTGGCCACGACCGCGCCCATGACCACGGCGGCCAGCAGATAGGACACCTCGAGCCACACACCCAGCCCGGCGCACAGCAGCACGAGGCCGAAGGCCTCCTCGAGGACCGGACGTCCCGGCCGGAGCCGTCCGGTGAGGTAGGCGGCCGGCAGGCCGATCGCGACCCCGAGTGCGACACCGCCGCCGAGTTCGCGGAGCGCGGTCCACACCGCCGCACTGCCACCACCGTCGCCGCCGGACAGCAGGCCGACGACCGCCAGGACGAGGCTGAACACGACCAGGCCGACGGCATCGTCGAAGGCCACCACCGCCAGCAGCAGCCGGGAGAAGGGGCCGTGCTGATCCGACTCCTGCACGACGCCGACCACCGCGGCCGGCGCGGTCGCCGCCGCGACCCCGGCCAGGGGCAACGCGAGCTGGACCTCCACTCCCGCCACCAGGAGCCCAGCCCCGACGACCACCGCCGTGCCCACCGACTCGATGAGTGAGATCAGTGCCGATCTCACGCCGAGCTCCCGCAGTCGCTCGGTCGTGAACTCCCCGCCGATCAGGAAGCCGACCATCACCAGCGCAACGGCCGACACGATCGGGAACCACTCCTCCCGTGCCGGCGGCAGCAGGTCGAAGCCGATCGGACCGACGGCGACGCCCAACACGATCAGCACCGAGACCCGTGGGATCGGCAGCTTGGCAGCGCTCCACTCCGCGAGGAGCCCGAGCAGCAACAGCCCGCCGATCACCGCGATCGTGGGCCCTGCCCCGGTCACCAGCCGCCCCTGCCTCGACGTCACCGTACGCGCCGCCACGCTAGCCCTGCGTCCCGGGGCGTGGATCCGCCCGTTCGCCGGTGGTGCACGTGCGTGGCAGCCACTTCGCTGTGACGGACCGGGATCAGGACGGTGCACCCGCGCCCCCGACGACAGGCCACGGTGATGACGGACGCACTGGCGCGCTACCGCACGCGGCGCGATCTGGATGCCTCGCCGGAACCGCCGGGAGAGGTTCGCTCGCCCTCGCAGCGACCCATCTTCGTGGTCCAGCAGCACGACGCGTCCAGCCTCCACTACGACGTGCGGCTGGAGGCCGACGGGGTCCTGCTGTCGTGGGCGGTGCCGAAGGGGCCCTCGACCGATCCGCGCGACAAGCAGCTCGCGGTCCGCACCGAGGATCATCCGCTCGACTACGCCGACTTCGAGGGCCGCATCCCCGAGGACCAGTACGGCGGTGGCACGGTGATCGTCTGGGACATCGGCCCCTACCGCAACCTCACCACCGACGAGGATGACGGGGAGGTGCCGCTGCGCCGCGCTGCCGACGAGGGGCACATCAAGGTGTGGCTGGAAGGCGAGAAGCTCCAGGGCGGCTACGTCCTCACCCACGCCGAGCTCGGCGGTGACGAGGACAACTGGCTGCTCATCAAGGTCGATGACGAGGCAGCGGACGCGCGCCGCAACCCCACATCGACCGAGCCACGCTCCGTGCTCTCGGATCGCACCCTCGATCAGGTCGCGGCCGAGGCGGACGACGACCCCGGACAGGCGTGAGCGTGCGCCACCCTCTCGATCGCCTGGACGATGACCAGCGCGACGGGCTGCCCGAGGAGTCGCTCCCCGGTTGGCTCGACCCGATGTTGGCCACGTTGACCCACGACCACTTCTCCGACCCGGACTGGCTCTTCGAGCGCAAGCTGGACGGCGAGCGGGCGATCGCCTACCGGTCGGACAGCGAGGTCCGTCTGGTGTCGCGCAACGGCACCGCGCTGGTGGACACCTACCCGGAACTGCACGACGCGCTCGGCCCCGCCAGCCTCTTCGACTGCGTGCTGGACGGCGAGATCGTCGCCTTCGAGGGCGCGCGCACCAGCTTCTCACGGCTGCAGTCACGTCTGCAGATCACCGATCCGCAACAGGCGCGGGCCAGCGACGTTGCCGTCTACTACTACGTGTTCGACCTGCTCCACCTCGACGGCCGTTCCACGCGCGAGCTGCCCCTGCGGGCGCGCAAGTCGGTGTTGCATGCCGCGGTGGCCTTCGATGACCCCCTGCGGTGGGTCAGCCACCGCAACCAGGAGGGCGAGGCCCGGCTCGAGGAGGCGTGCGCGAAGGGGTGGGAGGGGCTGATCGCCAAGCGCGCCGCAGCCCCGTACCACCACGGCCGCTCGCGGGACTGGCTGAAGTTCAAGTGCGTCAACCGGCAGGAGTTCGTCATCGGTGGCTTCACCGAACCGGAAGGCCAGCGCGAACGCTTCGGGGCCCTGTTGATCGGGTACCACGAGGGTGGGGCACTGCGCTACGCGGGCAAGGTCGGCACCGGCTACGACCAGGCGACGCTGGCCCGCCTCGGCGATCTGCTCGAGCGGCGCGAACGGGGGACCTCACCCTTCGCGGACGGGCCACAGGGCGCGGGGCTGCACTTCGTGACACCGGAGCTGGTCGCCGAGGTCGGCTTCACGGAGTGGACCGACGACGGTCGGCTGCGCCACCCCCGTTACCTGGGCCTGCGCGAGGACAAGGCCGCGGACGAGGTCGTGCGCGAGACGCCCAACTGATCGGAGACCGGGATGGACGCCGGCGAGCTGCGCTGCTTCTCCCGCACCATCGACATCTCCAACGTCGACAAGGTGTTCTTCCCCCACGAGGGGCTCACCAAGGGCGAGCTGCTCGACTACCACGCCCGCATCGCCGAGCTGATGCTCGTGCACCTGCGTGACCGTCCGGTCGCGGTCAAGCGCTACCCCGACGGGCTGGACGGCCAGGGCTTCTTCCAGAAGAACGCCGGCGCCCACTACCCGGGGTGGCTGCGACGACAGGACATCCCCAAGCGGGACGGGGGCAGTCTCGATCACGTGGTGGTCGACGAGCCGGCAACGCTGGTCTACCTCGCCGATCAGGGCACCATCGAGTTCCACCCGTGGCTGTCGCGGGCCGACGACCTCGAGCACCCCATCGAGCTGATCCTCGACCTCGATCCGCCCGACGAGGAGGATGTCGATGCCGTCCGCGGGGCGGCCCGGGACGTCCGGGAACTGCTGGAGGAGCTCGGGGTCCCCAGCCGGATCAAGACGAGCGGATCCGCCGGCTTCCACGTCCACGTCCGGCTCGACGGCTCGGCGGGCTGGGACGTGAGCGCGCAGCTCGCCCGCGCACTGGCCGAGACGGTCTGCGAGCGGCATCCCGAGCGCCTCACCACGAGCCAGCGCAAGCAGACCCGGACCGGGCGGGTGTTCATCGACTGGCTGCGCAACAGCTACGGGCAGACCAGCGTCGCCGCCTACTCCGTCCGTGCCCGACCCGGGGCCCCGGTCGCCACGCCGATCGAGTGGGACGAGCTCGCCGCGGTCGAACCGCGCAGCTACCACGTGCGCAACCTGTTCCGACGCCTGGGCCAGCGTGATGATCCCTGGTCGGATGCTGTTGCGCCGGTCAACGCGGCCGAGGTCGCAGACCGCCTCGAGGGACTGAGGACGCAGGCTGGGTGACCACGGCCGCCAGGACAGTGGGCGGACGTCCGGATCACCCCTGGCGCACCACGTCGCCGTCCCTACGGTGAGTGGACACAGACCCTGAACCGGGAGGTCGGGTCCTATGCGGTTCCGTGATCGGGTCGATGCCGGCGAGCGCCTCGCCGCCCTGCTGGAGGACTACGCCGACGACGACGTCGTCGTGCTGGCGCTGCCGCGTGGTGGGGTTCCCGTCGCGAGGGAGATCGCCCGCGCCCTGCACGCGCCCCTCGACGTCCTCGGGGTACGCAAGATCGGTGCCCCCCAACAGCCGGAGTTCGGCATCGGCGCCATCGCCGAAGGTGGCGTCCGTGTGGTCGATGCGCGGAGCGCGGCGGCGGCCGGCCTCGACGAGGACGCGATCGCTGCGGTCGAACGGCGGGAACGCGATGAGCTCCAGCGGCGTGTCCACGAGTACCGCGGCGACCGTGGACTGCCCGAGCTGACCGGCAGGACGGTCATCGTCGTCGACGATGGCCTGGCGACCGGGGGCACGGCGCGTGCTGCCTGCCGGGCCGTGCGGGCCCAGGACCCGGCGCGGCTGATCCTGGCCGTGCCCGTCGCACCGCCGCGCTCCGTCGAGGCGCTGCGCTCGGAGGCCGACGACGTCGTGGTCGTGCACGCCCCAGCATCCTTGGTCTCGGTGGGCGGTTGGTACGACGCCTTCGACCAGGTCAGCGACAGCGAGGTGCTCCGGCTGCTCGAGGAAGCGGCACCGCCCGAGGGAAGGACGAGATCATGAGCGAGGGCACCACAGCAGTCGGCGAGGTGGAGATCGACGTCGGCAGCGGCACGATCGTCGGTGACCTGTCCGTGCCGGAGGACGCGACGGGGGTCGTCGCCTTCGCGCACGGCAGCGGATCGAGCCGGCACAGCTCGCGCAACCAGCGCGTCGCCGCGACGCTGCGTGACGACGCCCTGGCCACCCTGCTGATCGACCTCCTCACCCCCGAGGAGGAGCAGGTCGACCTGCGCACGCGGGAACTGCGCTTCGACATCGACCTGCTGGCTCGGCGGGTCGCCGCGGCGGTCGACTGGCTGCGGGGGGACGAACGGACCACGCAGCTACCTGTGGGCCTGTTCGGCGCGAGCACCGGTGCCGCGGCGGCGCTCGTGGCGGCCGCACAGCGCCCGGAGACCGTCGCAGCGATCGTGTCGCGTGGCGGGCGCCCTGACCTGGCCGGTGATGCCCTGGCGGAGGTCCGGGCACCCACGCTGCTGATCGTCGGCGGGCAGGACCACACCGTCATCGACCTCAACCAACAGGCCGCAGCGGCGATGACCGCGGACGTCGAGCAGGTGACCGTGCCCGGTGCCACCCACCTGTTCGAGGAGCCGGGTGCGCTGGAGCGCGTCGCGGAACTGGCCAGTGACCACTTCTATCGGCACCTGCGATGAGCGGGCGGCCCGGCGGGATCGATGATCGGTTGGAGCTGACGGGTGACGTGTTGGAGTTGGCGCTGCCCCTCGAACACCCCGACCACCTCGATCCACTCATCGAACGCATCGGTGACGCACGCTTCGTCCTGATCGGGGAGGCCTCCCACGGCACCCACGAGTACTACGCCTGGCGGGCCGAACTCACCCAGCGCCTGGTCGCCGAGCGGGGCTTCTCCTTCGTGGCCGTCGAAGGTGACTGGCCCGACTGTGCCCAGCTCGATCGGTGGGTACGCGGCAACGATCCGCAGGGCGTGGAACACGTCCTGCGGCGCTTCGAGCGCTGGCCGACATGGATGTGGGCGAACCAGGAGGTCGCCGCCTTCCTGACCTGGCTGCGGGAGTGGAACTCGGACCGTCGGCCGGACGAGCACGTCGGCTTCCACGGGCTCGATGTCTACTCGCTGTGGCAGTCGCTCCGGGCGATCATGGACTACCTCGAGCGCCACGACGGCGTCGCAGCCGACACGGCCCGACGGGCGTGGAGTTGCCTGGAGCCCTACGACGAGGACCCACAGCAGTACGCGCTCGCGACCCAGGTCGTGCCCGCCTCCTGTGAGGACGAGGTCGTCGGTCTGCTCCAGCGCCTGCTGGACGACGGCGTACCGACCGACGGTGGACCCGATGCACGCCTCGACGTCGAGCAGAACGCCGCCGTCGCGGCCGGTGCGGAGCACTACTACCGCACGATGGTCCGCGGTGGTGGCAGCTCGTGGAACGTACGGGACGTGCACATGAGCGACACGCTCGACCGCCTCATCGACCACTACGGCGCGGGCAGCAAGGCGATCGTCTGGGAGCACAACACCCACGTCGGGGACGCTCGCGCGACCGACATGGCCGCCGGCGGTCTGGTCAACGTGGGCCAGCTCACCCGTGAGCGCCACCACGATGAGGGTGTCGTGCTGATCGGCGCAGGCAGCTACCAGGGCAGTGTCATCGCCGCGACGCGGTGGGGGGAACCCCCCGAGCAGATGGTGGTGCCGCCGGCACGTGCCGGCACCCACGAGCATCTGCTCCACGAGGCCGGGATGCAACGGCACCTGTTCGTGTTCCCCGAGCGCCGCACGGGCTGGCTCGACGCCTGGCTCGGGCACCGTGCGATCGGGGTGGTCTACCGGCCGGAGCTCGAGCGCGCCGGCAACTACGTCCCCACCGTCCTCGGTCGCCGCTACGACGCGTTCTGGTACTTCGACCGCACGCAGGCGCTGCAACCGCTGCTGCCCGAGGAGCCGACATCGACCGACGAGCTCGAGACCTACCCCTTCGGGACGTGACCACGCCGGCCACGGCGCACCCCTGAGGGCAGCTCGGTCGTGGCCGTTCGTCGCGATCGACCGACCTGGCAGATGGTGGTGCCGCCATACTGGGATGAACCCAGCGAGAGGGAGCGCACATGCCGAACGAGCACACGACCGGGACGCCGGACCAGCACTACGACGTGATCAGCATCCTCTACCACGCGGTCCACGGTTCCTGGAACTACGCGCAGTACATCGCCGATGCGGAACAGGCCGGCGACGAGGAACTCGCCGCGTTCTTCCGTGAGGTCGCCGACCAGAACGCGGACCGGGCCACACGGGCCAAGGAACTGCTGAAGAACCGTCTCTGAACCCTGCCTGTCACTGCTCCTCCCGGAGTTCACGCGCCTGCCGAAGCTCGTGTTCCTGCGCCGAGCGGCTGTGACGTTGCTCACCCTCGTCACCGGCCGGCCGGCTCCCGACATCGGTGAGCTGGTCCTCATGGCCGTAGAGCACCACGACGTCGCCCGCTTCGAGTCTGGTGCTGCCAGCGGGCGCGCCGAGGTAGCTCCCGTCCTCGTGGCGCACGCCCAGGACCTGGATCCCCTCCCCGGGAAGGTCCAGTTCGCGGAGCTCGCGGCCCGCCAGCCAGTCGTCCTCGGTCACCACCGACTCGCGCACGGCGTACTCCTCGGTGATGCCGAGCAGACGGCTGTAGTCGCGGATGTCCACCGCCGTCCAGCGGGCCAGCAGCCGCTCCAACCGGCGTCCCAACCACGCTGCGACGCGCTCCGAGCGGACCAGGGCCAGCAGTACCAGCAGCCCGGCCACCAGCACACCCACGCGCTGTGCAGCCTGTCGGGGACCGGCTTCGCTGAACCCCAGCACCAGCGAGGCGATGATCGAGACGATGCCGGCGTTGCCCACGAGCATCAGCCACGATGCCACCCGACGCCGGGCAGGGTGCTCGGTGATCGACTCCGCCTCTGAGGTGGTGAAGCCGACCCCGCTGAACAGCGAGCGCGCCTGGAACCTCGCGGCGTCCGTGGCCAGCCCGGTGGCCTGCAGCGCGAGCGATCCGACACGGGTGGCCAGCACCGAGAGCGATACCACCACCAGCACCGCACCTATGGCGACCATCGAAACCCCTGTTCCTGCGCGTCGGTGTCCATCCTGCATGATGCAGCAGGTGCCGTCTGCACGGGCACCAACCCTCGGCTCGCCCGGCGTGCAGGCGACAGTACGCTGCCACCACACGGCGCCGACCACGACCCTGCTGACGGCTGCTGCCGACGCTGCCTCGAGGGCCGGGCAGAGGGACGCGATGCGCAAGCTCCTCCACCGCTACGTCTCGGAGATCGTCTACGGCAGCAACGACGGTCTGGTCACCACCTTCGCGGTGGTCGCCGGCGTGACCGGCGCAGCCCTCGACAACAGCGTGATCCTGATCCTGGGTTTCGCCAGCCTCTTCGCTGACGGCGCGAGCATGGCCGCCAGCGACTTCCTGTCGCACCGCTCGCGGGAAGCGCGGGACGGCGCCGGTGGGGAACCACCGCCACTGCGGACCGCTGCCGCGACGTTCCTGGCCTTCATCGTCACCGGCGCGGTCCCCCTGATCAGCTACCTGCTGCCGCTCCCGCAGGCCTGGCGGTTCCCCGTCGCTGCGGTGCTGACCGCGGTGACGCTGTTCATCGTCGGTGCCAGCCGGGCTGCCGTCACCTCACGCTCGTGGTGGGTGAACGGCGCCGAGATGCTGGGCGTCGGTGCTGGCGCCGCCGCCATCGCCTATGTGGTCGGCAGGCTGCTCTCGGGGCTGACCGGGAGCCCGGCAGCCTGACCTCCGCGAGCACCGACGTGGACGCCATCACCAGCAGCGTGCGCCCCTGCGCAGCCGCTGCTCGGCGGCCGGCCATCTACTGGTGCCAGTTCGTCGCCGTGACGGCCTCGGCGCCGTCGACGGCGTCGGCTGCTGCGGGCCTGGTCGCCAGTGCACGCGCCGGGGCGACCAGCCGTTCCGGGTCGCCGGGGCCGCGCCCGCGGGCGCTGTCCCACGACCGCCGCATCCACTTGTCCAACTCGGCCACGAGTGGCACGGTGGCTGCCAGGGCGATCGAGGCGAGCCACTGCGTTCCGGTCAGCGGCTGGGTCGCCAGCCCCCGCTGGAGGAAGCCGAGCTCCGTGGCGAGCACGAGCAGCGCGACCGGGATCGCCAGGACCTTGAGTGTCGGCAACACCGGCGGGGTCAGGCCGCTGCCCGGATCACGGCGCATCACGAGACCACTGCCGACGGTGGCGAGCCCGACGACCACGAACGCCATCGTCATCGACGCACTCGGCGCGTCAGGGCGTAGCGCGTCGGGTCCGAAGAGCAGCGGCACCAGCGCGGCGACGAACATCACCGCGCCGTAGAGCAGCCACTGCCCGACCGCACGGGGGTTGCTGATCGGGACGTTCGGGTCGCGCGGGGGCCGCTGCATGACGTCGGGGTCACCGGGATCCGTCGCGATCACGATGACCGGGAACACGGCGATGAAGAAGTTCAGGTAGAGGACCATCAACGGCGTCATCGCGACCCCGTCGTTGAGGTTGACCACGCTGGCGGTGACGAACAGCAGGACGAGCGAGAGCAGCTGGGCCATCTGGTAGCGCACGTAGCCGGTGATCTTGTCGTAGATCCGCCGCCCGAGCTCCACGGCGTGGACCAGGGTGCCGAAGTTGTCGTCGGTCAGGATCATGCGCGCGGCCTGTTTGGTGACCTCACTGCCACTGCCCATCGCCACGCCGATGTCGGCCTGCTTGAGGGCCGCGGCGTCGTTGACGGCGTCACCGGTCATGGCCACGACGCGACCCTCGGCCTGCATCACCCGTGTCAAGCGCAGCTTGTCGTCGGGGGTGACGCGGCCGAAGACGTGGAGCCCATCCAGCCGGCTCGCGACCTGCTCATCGGACATCGCCTGCAACTCGGTGCCGCTGATCGCACCCGACCCGAGCCCCAACGCGCGACCGATCGCGCCGGCCGTGACGGCATGGTCGCCGGTGATCATCCGTACTTCGATCCCCGCCTGGAGCGCGGTCGTCACGGCCCGCTTGGCTTCCGCACGCAGCGGATCGACGATGCCGACCATGCCGACGAAGATCAGGTCCCGCACAGCGGACATCGGGTCGGCGAGAGCCGCGGGAACCTCGTCGTCGCTCAGCAACCGGGTGGCGAAGGCCAGTACCCGCAGGCCGTCGCCACCCATCCGCGCGTTCGCGTCCTCGAGCCGTGCCCGGCCCGCGGTGTCCAGGGGCGAGGTGGTCGTGTAGGAGCTGCCCTCCTCAGCGCAACGGGCTCGGACCACGTCGGGTGCGCCCTTGACGAGGCAGACCACACGCTCGGTGTCGTCGACCAACACCCGGTGGAAGGTCGCCATGAACTTGTACTCGGAGTCGAAGGGCACCTCGGCCAGCCGCGGGTAGGCACGTCGCGACTCGACCGCATCGACGTCGAGCTTGGCAGCCAGTACCACCAACGCCGCCTCGGTCGGGTCCCCCACCACCTCGCCATCGTCGGAGACGGTCGCATCGCTCGCCAACACGAGCCCGTAGGCGAGCGGCGTGAAGTCGGGTACGGCCACACCCGCTGCGCCGCGGATGTGCCCGGCCTTGCGGTAGCCCTCCCCCTCGACGGTGAACCAGTGGCCGCCGACGTACATCGCGGACACCATCATCTCGTTCATCGTCAGCGTGCCGGTCTTGTCGCTGTTGATGGCGCTGGTCGCCCCGAGTGTCTCCACGTCACTGAGGTTCTTCACCACGGCCTGGGCGTCGGCCAGTTGCCGGGCACCGTGCGCGAGCATCGAGGCGACGAAGGTCGGCAGGCCCGTCGGGATCGCCGAGATCGCCATGGCGATGCCGAGCAGCAGCACCTCGCCCGTGTCGAGGTCCCGCGTGAGGCCGACCGCCACGATCAGCGCGACCGCCGTCCAGGCGATGATGCCGAGCAGCCGGGTCAGCGAGTCGAGCTCCTGCTGCAGCGGTGAGCGTGTGCGTGTCACCTCCGTCAGCATCGTCGCGATCTGGCCCATCTGGGTCCGCATCCCCGTGGCGGTCACCACCATCACCGCCGTGCCCCGGGTCACGGAGGTGTTCTGGAACAACAGGTTCGTCCGGTCGCCGAGCGGTACGTCCCGGCCCTCGAGCGCCCCGGCAGCCTTGGTCACCGGGACGCTCTCGCCGGTCAGCGCAGCCTCCTGCACCTCCAGGGTCGCGGCGCGCACGATGCGACCGTCGGCCGGAACCAGGTCGCCGGCCTCGACGGACACGATGTCGCCGGGCACGAGCCCGGCCGCCGGCTGCAGCGTCAGCTCGCCGTCGCGCCGCACCCGGCACCGCGACACCTGGAGTTGCGAGAGCGCGTCCACGCTCGCGCGCGCACGCAGTTCCTGGCGAGCACCGAGGACCACGTTCAGGACCACGAGCGCCGCCACGACGACGCCGGTCGCTACCTGATCGATCAGCAGGCTCACGATGCTGACGACCACGAGCATGAGGTTCATCGGGTCGCGCAACTGCAGAAGCGCGACGGCCAACAGCGACGGCGGCGCCTCGCCGGTGATCTCGTTCGGTCCGTGGCGCTCCTGGCGGATGGCGACCTCGGCGGCGCTGAGCCCATGGGCCACGTCACTGCCCAGAGCGGTCACGACGTCATGGGCGTCGAGCGCATGGGGGTCGGCGGGGGCCGTCCCAGGGGAGACCGTCTCAGACAACCGCTTCGTCCTCCTGCGATGTGTCACCGGATACCGGGCGCCGACGGGTGGTCCGGATGCATCCACTCGCGCCCCAGCGGCAGCTCGGCGTCGTGCCGGACGGCGAGCGTCTGGACCACCCCGAGGTCCCCGGTCTCGAAGCCGACGACCGAGCCGGACATGTATGCGCGCCAGATCCTGGCGCTGCGCTCGCCGACCTCGGCCACCGCCTGGTCCCAGACCGACTCGAGGTTGGCGACCCAGTGGCGCAGCGTCAGGGCGTAGTGCGGGCGGAGCTGCTCCACGTCCCGGATCTCGAACCCCGCGCTGTGCACGGCGCCCACCATCTCGCCGATCGGGATCAGCGCGCCATCGGGGAAGACGTAGGTGCCGATGAAACTGTCCTGCTCCACGCTGAAATCGCGGGCCTCGGTCCGCCAGCCGGTCGTGATGCCGTGGTTGAGCAGCCGCCCACCCGGACCGACCACCCGGTCGAGCACACGCACGTAGTCGTGCAGGGCCTCGTGGCCGACGTGCTCGACCATGCCCACCGACGCCACGGCGTCGAAGGCCTCGTCCAGCTCGCGGTAGTCGGCGACCCGGATCTCGACCTGCCGGTCGAGGCCCGCGTCCGCGATCCGCTGGCGAGCCAGGTCCGCCTGCGGCGGCGACAGGGTGATGCCGACCGCCTCGACGTCGTAGTGACGGGCCGCGTGCTGCACCAGTGCACCCCATCCGCAGCCGATGTCCAACAACCGCTCGCCGGGACGCAGATGGAGCTTGCTGCAGACGGTGTCCAGCTTGCGCACCTGCGCACGCGTCAGCGCCGTCCGATCGCCCGCAGGCGCGGCGGCGTCCACCGCATCGAACAACGCACACGAGTACACGAGTTCGTCGTCGAGGATCAACCCGTAGAAGTCGTTGCCCACGTCGTAGTGGTGTCGCACGGCGGCGGCGTCCCGCTCCGGTAGGTGTGCCCGTCCCCGCAGGGTGGGACCGCCCTGGCCGTCGTGCTGCGGGGGAGCCGGCAACGACCACAGGTCACGGGCGAGGCCGAGCATGGTGCGCAACCCGAAGGACCCCTCCTCACGCAACGCTGCGATGTCGTGGAGCGCGTCGATGAACGAGCCATCGACGTCGAGCACACCGGCGACGTAGGCCTCACCGGCCGAGAGGTCCGAGACGGGCAACAGCTCACGCACGGCCGACGGCGTCCGCAGCTCCAGCCGGTAGGACCGGTCCGTCGGTCCGAGCGTCGTGCCGTCCCACAGGCGGACGGGCAGGTCGATGCCCCGTCCGGCGAGACGGCCGTGGAGATGCCGCACGACCTCGACCGGATCATCCGAGGTGCGCAACGCACGCGGCAGGGCCTCGATCACGATGCGCCTCCCACGCGGTGGCCGAGCAGCTCGACCCTACACCCAGGTATGCACCCGATGTGGCCGGAGGCGGGTGCCGGATCCGCGCGTGTGGGGCGCGCACGCGGGGTTCAGGACACGAGGCCGTCCGGCCGGGCGTCGCGTTTGCGCTCCGCACGGTGGGCGTAGAGGATGGGCTCGATGTAGCCCGCCGGCTGCCCGGTGCCCTCGAGCACGAGCGCGACCGCGGCTCGGAAGGCGGGACCGTCGAAGGTGGGTGCCATGGGCAGGTACCCCGCCACCTCGGCGTTCTGCCGGTCCACCACCGCCGCCATGCGACGCAGCACGTCCAGGACCTCGGTCTCGGTCGTGATCCCGTGACGCAGCCAGTTGGCCATGTGCTGCGAGGAGATGCGGCAGGTGGCGCGGTCCTCCATCAGGGCCACCCCGTCGAT
>JAWLFQ010000141.1:0-3651 GCA_041685505.1 Nitriliruptoraceae bacterium | reverse complement strand
CGCCCGGGCCGGAGCCGCAGCCGGAGCCGGTGCCGCCTGCGCCGACGCCCGGGCCGGAGCCGCAGCCGGAGCCGGTGCCGCCTGCGCCGACGCCCGGGCCGGAGCCGCAGCCCGAACCGCAGCCGGCCTCGGACGCGCCGCAGGAGGATGCCGAGGAGGATGGCGAGCAGGAACGCTGACGCGCCCGGGCGGCCCGCTGCTGCAGCGTGTCAGCCGGCACCGACGAGCTGGGTGCGCGCGAGCTCGGCGTACTGCCCGCCGCGTGCCAGCAACTGGTCGTGTCGACCACGCTCGATGATCCGACCGTCGTCGAGCACGACGATCTCGTCGGCGTCGACCACCGTGGAGAGGCGGTGGGCGATCACCAGGCTGGTGCGCCCGTGCAGCGTCGCCTTCAGCGCGGCCTGGACCAGCCGTTCGGACTCGGTGTCGAGGTGGGCGGTGGCTTCGTCCAGCACCACGATCGCCGGGTCCTTCAGCAGCACACGCGCGATCGACAGGCGCTGCTTCTCCCCGCCTGACAGGCGGTAGCCGCGTTCGCCGACGATCGTGTCGTAGCCGTCGGGCAGGGACGTGATCATGTCGTGGATACGGGCCGCGCGGGTGACCCGCACCAGGTCCGCGTCGCTGGCGTCTGGTCGCGCGTAGCGCAGGTTGACCGCGATCGAGTCGTGGAAGAGGTGCGGATCCTGGCTGACCACGCCGACAGCGGCGGCGACGGAGGTCAGGGTCAGATCGCGCACGTCGTGACCGTCGATCCGCACGGCGCCCCGCGTGACGTCGTGCAGACGGGGTACCAGCGAGGACAGGGTGGACTTGCCGGCACCGGACCGGCCCACCAGCGCGACCATCGAACCCGGGGCGATGTCGAGGTCGATGTCCTGCAGGATCCAGTCCGAGGCGTCGTCGCCGTGCTCGGCGCTCGGACCTTCCAGGGAGGCGAGCGTGGAACCACCGGCGGCGGGGAACCGGAACCAGACGTGATCGAAGGTGACCCGGCCCTGGGGCTGATCGAGCTCGACGGCGCCGGGGGTGTCCTCGATCGGCCGGGGCAGGTCGACCACCTCGAAGACGCGCTCGAAGCTGACCAGTGCGGTCATCAGGTCCACGCGTGCGTTCGACAGCTGGGCGAGGGGGCCGTAGAGCTGGCTGACGTACAGCCCGAGCGCGACGACGGTGCCCACCTGGATCGCCGAGGTCTCACCGATGACCAGCAGTCCGCCGACCAGGTAGACCAGGGCGGTCGCCAGCGAGCCGACCAGCCCCAGCGCGGCGAACAGCGCGCGCCCGGTCATCGCCTGCTTCACACCGATGGCGGCGACACGGTCGGCCTTGTCGTGGAAGACGTCCACCTCCCGGTCGATACGACCGAAGAGTTTGACCAGCAGCGCTCCGGCGACGTGGAAGCGCTCGGTCATCACGGTGTTCATCTCCGCGTTGAGCCCCATGCTCTCGCGCGACAGCGCCTGGAGACGTCGCCCCACGATCCGTGCCGGGACGATGAACAGCGGGAGCAGAGCCACGGCGATCAGCGTGACGCGCCACTCCAGGCTGAACATCACCACGAGCGTGACGGTGACACCGATCAGGTTGTCGACGATGCCACCGAGGGTGCCGGTCAGGGCCCGTTGCGCGCCGATGACGTCGTTGTTCAGCCGGGTGATCAGCGAACCCGTCTGGGTGCGGGTGAAGAAGGCGATCGGCATCGTGTGCACGTGGCGGTACAGCATCGTGCGCAGGTCGAGGATCAACTCCTCGCCGATCGAGGCGGACAGCCAGCGTTCCACCATCGACGCCCCGGCCACGACCAGCCCGACGGTGACCAGGCCGGCGAACAGCCCGATCAGCAGGCCGCGGTCACCCTCGGGGATCGCGACGTCGATCACCTCGCGGATCAGCAGCGGCGGGAGTGCGGTGACCGCTGCCGTGAACACGATCAGGGCCAGGAAGGCGGCCAGGCGACGCCGGTAGGGGCGGGCCAGCCCCCAGGCACGGCGGGCCACGGTGCGGTCGAGCCCGCGCGCCTTCAGCTCCGCTGCGTCGCCCATCGGCCGCAGCGGCATCCCTCCGTGTCCTCGCACCTCGGTGCTCCTCGTCGGTCGGGCCGCTGGACGGCCATGGCGTGTCACGACCACGCGCGGCGCGAACGCTCCTAGGCTGTGACGGTATGCCTGCCATCGCCGCATCCGCCGGGACCTCACCTGCCGCCGCGCAGGGGCGGAAGCCGTCGATGCGCGGCGCTGACCGCCTGCCGGCACCTCGCCGGTCGGGGTCCAGGGGGGCTTCGGTCCCCGTAGGCCCCCTGGCCGGGATGGTGGCCAGGGTCGGTCGTGGCATGATGGCAGTTTCCCTGCTGGTGGGGCTCCACGCCGCCTGGGGTGTCCGCCGCATGCGGTTGCGTGCGGCACACGTGCCGGCGCTGGAGCACGCGATCGACCTCCCGGGACGTTTCCCACCCCGCCTGCTGGTCATGCTCGGTGACTCGGCAGCGGCCGGCCATGGGCTCAGTGGTCCGGACGTCGCCGTCCCCCGGCTGGTGGGCCGTGCGCTGGTGCGCCTGGATGGCCGTGCGACGGCGGTCCGCAGCGTCGCGGTCGACGGTGCCACGACCGCCGACGTGCTGCACACCCAGGTCGAGGCGGCCCGCGGTGCGGAGGTGGTGCTGATCGGTGTCGGCGCCAACGACGCCCTCGACCCCCGCAGTCGGCGCGCGGAGTTCGTCGACACCACCCACCGTCTGCTCGGGGCGGTGGAACAGATCGCGGCGCCAGGTGCCCGCGTGATCCTGCACAACAGCCCGGATCTCTCCGCCGCGCCGGGGCTCCCCGCCGTGCTCCGTGGGATCGTGGGATGGCGCTGTCGACGGACCGCGCGGATCCAGGCGGCGATCGCCGCGGTGCACGGGGTGCCGGTGGTGGACATGCCGCGGGGCAAGCTCCCGCCGGAGGTGTTCGGCGCCGATGGCTTCCACCCGGGTGCCGAGGGACACGCCCGGTTGGCTGCGCGTGTGGTGGGCCTGCTGGCGCAGCGCCCGGCAGAGGACGCCGAACCCGTCGCCTGAGGCGCGGTCGGGGCGCGTCGCTGCGGTCGTGACCTCCTCGCGCGGAGCTAGCCTGCCGTGCGGCGGCACCGGCGGTGGACGTCGTCGGCTGCCACCACCATCCCCGACCCTTCGTGAGGCGGACCGTGCCAGAGCCCGCAGCGAGCCAGCTGACACCCGAGGAGCGCGAACTGCTCGGCCGCTACGTCACCGACGTCGACGGTGACGTGTTCGCCCTCACGGGGCTGCCCGAGGTGGTCAAGGGCGCCCTGTTCGCCCGCTACTCCCGTTACCGCGGCTCGCTCAAGCAGCTGTTCCTCGAGGAGTTCGCCGCGGACCTCGACACCGAGGACCCCGTCGCCCGCGCAGCCACCCTCTACGACAAGGTGTTCAGCGAGTACGGCGACGACTCCGTCGCCCAGCTCGGTGGTGCGCACGTGGCGCTCGAGGACGTGTCCAACCTGCTGACCAAGCGGATCGAGTGGGGACGGCTGGCCGCCTACCTCGAGCAGTCCACGCGCTACATCCCCTACGACACCAAGCCGGGGGGCCGGTACCGCTACCACCGCGACGCCGAGGTCATGGCCGGGCCCCACGCCGCGGCCTACGTC
>JAWLFQ010000060.1:0-15253 GCA_041685505.1 Nitriliruptoraceae bacterium | reverse complement strand
CACCGAGCACAGGCGCCCACCGACGAAGCCCCACCCACCCATGTTGGCCGGCTCCTCCTGCACCCAGCACACGTCCGTGGCGTCGGGGTAGCTCGACAGGATCCGGCCGATCTGCTCCTCGGGGAAGGGGTAGAGCTGCTCCACCCGGACCACCGCCGCAGCCGCCTGTCGACGGTCGCGCTCCTCCACCAGCTCGTGCGCGACCTTGCCGGAGGCCAGCAGCACCGTCGAGACCTCCGCACGCGCCGGCGCGCCGGCAGCGACCGCAGGGTCGTCGAGGACCTCGTGGAAGCGACCCTCCACCAGCTCCTCCACCGGCGAGGTGGCGGCCGGCGAGCGCAGCAGGGACTTCGGGGTGAAGATCACCAGGGGCTTGCGCACGTCACGGTGCATCTGCCGACGTAGGACGTGGAAGTACTGCGCTGCGGTCGTGGCGTTGACCACCTGGATGTTGTCGTCGGCGGCCAGGACCAGGAAGCGCTCGATCCGCGCCGAGGAGTGCTCCGGTCCCTGCCCCTCGTAGCCGTGGGGCAGGAGCAGGACCAGACCGGAGGTCTCACCCCACTTGTCCTCCGCAGCCACGATGAACTGGTCGATCACGATCTGGGCGCCGTTGACGAAGTCGCCGAACTGCGCCTCCCAGCAGGTCAGGGCCTCGGGACGTGTCACGGAGTAGCCGTACTCGAATCCGACCGCCGCGTACTCGCTCAGCAGCGAGTCGTAGGCGAACCACCGCCCCTGGTCAGCGGAGAGGTTGGCCAGGGGCAGATGCTCCTCACCGGTCTCGTAGTCCATCTGGACCGCGTGGCGGTGGGAGAAGGTGCCGCGTCGCGAGTCCTGACCGGCCAGGCGCACGTCGATGCCCTCGAGCAGCAGCGAACCGAAGGCCAGGGTCTCACCGAGCGCCCAGTCGATGGTGCCGCCCTCGTAGCGCTCCCGCGCCTTGGTGAAGATGCGGTCGAGCTTGGGGTGACGGTGGAAGCCGTCGGGGACCTCGAACTGCACCGCGGCGATGCGGTCGAGATGCCCCTTGGCCACGCCGGTCTCCACGGGGGGCAGCACACCGCGCTCGGGGGGCTCGGGGTGTTGGGGGGCCTCGGGCTGGGTCGCCTGCTTGGTCTCGTCGAAGGCCTGCTGCAGCCGGGCCTCGAAGTCCTCCAGCGACTCCTCCGCCTCCTCGAGCGAGATGTCGCCGCGGCGGACCAGCGCCTCGGTGTAGAGCTTGCGCACGGAGCGGTGGGTCTCGATCTTCTCGTACATCCCGGGCTGGGTGAAGGAGGGGTCGTCGGCCTCGTTGTGCCCGTGGCGCCGGTAGCAGATCAGGTCGATCACGATGTCGCGGTGGAAGCGCTCGCGGTAGCGGAAGGCCAGGCGGGCCACGCGGACCACGGCCTCGGGATCGTCGCCGTTGACGTGGAGGATCGGGGCCTGGACGGTCTTGGCGACGTCGGTGGCGTAGAAGGATGACCGCGACGCCTCGGGCGAGGTCGTGAAGCCCACCTGGTTGTTGATCACCACGTGGATGGTGCCGCCGGTGCGGTAGCCGCGGAGCTGGGAGAGGTGCAGGGTCTCGACCACCACCCCCTGGCCGGCGAAGGCGGAGTCACCGTGCATCAACACCGGCAGGGCGGGACGTACGCCCTCGCCACCGCGGTCGGCGACGTCCTGCAGCGCCCGTGCGATGCCCTCCACCACGGGGTTGACCGCTTCGAGGTGGGAGGGGTTCGGCGGCAGGTGCAGCTCCACCTCGTTGCCCGCCCGGGAGGTGTAGGAGCCGCGGGTCCCGAGGTGGTACTTCACGTCCCCGGAGCCCTGCACGGTGTCGGGGTCGATGTGGCCCTCGAACTCCCCGAAGATCTGCCGGTGGGACTTGCCCACGATGTTGGACAGCACGTTGAGACGCCCGCGGTGCGCCATGCCCATCACGATGTCGCTGATCGTGTCGGTGTCGGCCGCCGCTTCGCACACCGCGTCGAGCAGCGGGATGAGGGACTCCCCGCCCTCGAGCCCGAACCGCTTCTGGCCGACGTACTTGGTGTGCAGGAAGGACTCGAAGGACTCCGCCGCGTTCAGCCGCGACAGCACCCACAGCTGATCCTCGCGTGAGAACCGCTCCTCCACGCCCTCGACCTGCTCACGGATCCACAGCTTCTGTTCCGGGTCGAGGACGTGGCCGTACTCGATACCCACCGTGCGGCAGTACCCGTCGCGCAGGGTGCTCAGGATCCGGGTGAGCTGGAGCCGCTGGTCACGACCGCCGACGTCGGTCAGGAACTCCCGGTCGAGGTCCCAGATCGAGAGCCCGTAGTAGGTGGGGTCGAGCTCGGTGTGCATCGCCACCTTGCGCTGGCGCAGCGGGTCGAGGTCGGCGATCAGGTGGCCACGCACCCGGTACATGTTGACCAGCTGGTCGACCTTCATCTGCTTGGTGAGCAGATCGACCTCGTCATCGAGGTCGCTGTGATCGGTCCGCCAGCGCGCCGGCTCGTAGGGCAGACCCAGGGAGCGGAACACCTCGTCGTAGAAGCCGTCCTCGCCGAGCAGCAGCTGGTGGACCCGCTGGAGGTACATCCCCGACTCCGCACCCTGGATCACGCGGTGGTCGTAGGTCGAGGTCAGCGTGATCACTTTGCTCACGCCAAGCTTTGCGATGATGCGGGGATCGGCAGCCTGGTAGGCGGAGGGGTAGTCGATCGCGCCGACGCCCAGGATCGCCGCCTGACCGGCCATCAAGCGCGGGATCGAGTGCACGGTGCCGATCGTGCCGGGGTTGGTGATGGTCACCGTGCCGCCGGCGAACATCGCCGGGTCGAGCTTGCGTGTGCGGATCCGTCGGATGATGTCCTCGTAGGCACGCAGGAAGGCCTCGAAGGACAGCGAGGTGGCGTCCTGGATGACGGGCACCAGCAACGACCGCGACCCGTCATCGTTCTCGACGTCGACCGCGAGCCCGAGCCCGACCTGCTCGGGCCGCAGCGTGGCCGGCTTGCCGTCCCCGGTCTGGGTGAACACCGTGGTCATCGCCGGGACGTCCACCAGGGCACGGACCATCGCGTAGGCGATCAGGTGGGTGAAGGAGACCTTGCCGCCGCGGGTGCGCCGCAGGTAGTTGTTCACGATCCGGCGGTTGACCTCGAGCAGTTTGGCCGGCACGTCGCGCACGCTGGTGGCGGTGGGGACCCCCAGGGACGCCTCCATGTTCTCGACGATGCGGGCGCCGACGCCACGCAGCCGTTCGGGCTGCGCACCCTCGGGGATGCCCGCCACCGCACGTTGGGCCGGCGGCGCCTGCGCTGCGTCCCGGGCGCCATCGTCGTGCGCCGCGGCCTCGGTGGCCTCACCTGTCGCGTCGTCGCCCACGGCGCGGCCGGCCCGCGCCGGTGCGTCCGGCCGGTAGTCGGCGAAGAACTCCTGCCACGGTGAGGACAGGGATGCCGGGTCCTGCTGGTACTGCTCGTAGAGCTCCTCGACCAGCCACGCGTTGAGCTCGGACTGCGACGCCGGCGACGACGCGGTGGTCGATGGGGAGGTGGCCATGGCTGCTCTCGGCGGGCGACGTCGGGGGATCGGCGGGGTGGTCGAGGGTAGGTCGCGAACACGCGCGGGGGCCTACTGCGCGCTGCGCCCAGCGCCCAGCGCCCATCGTGCGCGGCCGCAGCTGTGCCCCGGCGGAACCCGGCGCCGCCGCACGGCGTCCGACGGGAAGGAGCGTGCCCAGCGGCTGCCAGCGAGGGAGGTCCGACCATGGAGCCCACCGACGACACGGCAGGCCACGACACCCGCCGCCACCGGCAGCGCCACGTGGCGGCCGCCGAGCCCGGCCTGCGGCGCCGCCGCAGGGCGGGCAGGCGGCTCGTGCCGCTGCTGCTGGCCGCCGTGGTGCTGGCGGCCTGCGGCGCGACGGAGGAGCTCGGCCAGCGGAGCTCCGGTGGCGACGACGCCGGGACGGTCACCGAGGACGCGATGGAAGCGCCCGCTCCAACCCAGGACGGCGCGGATGCCGACAGCGCGGACCCCCGCGCCGCGCCCCCACCGGGTGCCGCCGGTGACGGCGATCCGGCGGCGCAGGCCGGCCCGGCATCGGGCCGCGCGGTGATCCGCACGGCACGGATGCACATCCGGGCCGAGGACACCGCCGCCACCGCCGAACGCATCGTCGAGCGGGTGGAGGACGTGGGCGGGTACGTCGCCGGCACCGATCTGGCGCGTGACGCCGAGGGGGTGGTCTCGGGGCGCTTCACCCTGCGCGTACCCAGCGCGGAGCTGACCGCCCTGCTCGACGCCGTCGACGAGCTCGCCGACAGCGTGCTCGAGCGCCGCCTCGACGAGGAGGACGTCACCACCCAGCTCAGCGACCTCGACGCGCGCATCACCAACCTCGAGGCCTACGAGGAGGAGCTCCGGCAGCTGCTCGGCGAGGTGCGCGAGTCCACGACCGACACCGAGGATCTGCTGCGCGTCTTCGACCGGGTCAACGAGGTGCGTGCGGACATCGACCAGGCGACCGCCCGGCGCGCCGTGCTGGCCGACCAGGTGGCGATGTCCACCGTCCACCTGCAGCTGTCGCCGACCCCCGCGACCGCCCCGCTCACCGACCCCGGCTGGTCGCCCGGTGACACCGCACGTGGCGCCCTGGCCACCACGCTGCGGATCCTGGCCGGCATCGCCGACACCCTGATCCGGATCGTGGTGACCGTGCTGCCCGTGGTGCTGGTGCTGCTCGCCCCGCTCGCGCTGGTGTTCTGGCTCGCGCGTCGGGTGGTGCGGGCGCGCCGTGCGAGCGGGGACGACACCCCCACCGCCACCGGATCGCGGGAGCACGGCGCCCCCGGCGAGGTGCCGCCGCCACCGGGCCAGGGACCTGCCACGGGCGGCACCGCCGGTCCCCCGTCTCCCGCAGGACGGTAAGGTCGCTCCCCGACGGGAACCCGGCTCCTGCGCCCCGTCGGGGAGCGTCGGTACGTGCGGTTCAGAGAGGTCCTCGCCCTGCTGGTCGGGCTCGCCGTCGTCGGCGGGCTCGGCTACCTCGGCTACGACTGGCTGCTGGCCACCACGGATGCCGAGGACGGCGACGAACAGGAGACGGCCAGCGGTGCCGAGCCGGTCTTCCGCGCCTACCTCGATGCCTGGGCCGCGGGGGACATCGATGCCATGCAGGCGCAGCTGACCACGGTCGGCGAGGACTTCGAAGCGGTGCACCGACAGCTGGAGGAGGCCCTCGCGCCCACCTCGGTGCGGCTCGACGCCGGCGAGGTGGAGGAGCCCGTCGACGGCCGTGCCGTGCTGCCGGTGACCGTGCAGATCGCTCCCGCCGAGGCGCCGCGCGCCGTCGCGTGGGAGACCGCCCTGGAGGCGACCCGCGACCGGGGGACCTGGACCATCGACTGGACGCTGTCCACCCTGCACCCCGAACTGCGGCCGGGCTGGGCCTTCGCCATCGAGGTGGAGGACGTCCCGCGCCGACCCATCCTGGCAGCCGACGGGACGGCGCTGGCCAACGATGACGGCCGCTGGCTCGGCTTCGTCCCCGCCGGTGTCGACGACCCGGAAGAGGTCATCGACGCCTTCGCGCGGGCCCTACCCGGGAGCGAGGATGCGGCCGCACGTGCGCTCGGCCGCGGCGAGCTGGTCGATGACTGGTTCTACCCCGTGGTCACCGTCAGCGAGCCCCGCGCCGACGCCGCCTGGTCGGTGCTGCGGCGCACGCCGGGCATCGTGGAGCCCCGCGTGCCCACCGACCCGGCGCAACGACGCGTGCTGCTCGACCTCGGCTTCGCGCGGCACACCGTCGGGATCGTGGCGGAGGCCACGGCCGAGCAGCTCGAGGAGCGCGAGGCGGAGGGACTGGACGCGGAGGTCGGGCTGCGCATCCCGCAGTTCGGGTTGGAGGCAGCCTTCGACGACCAGCTGACCGGCTCCGCCGTCCACCGTGTCGGGCTGGCGGAGTCCCCGAACGGCGCGATCCGCGAGACGATCGACGAGGTGCAGGCCGAGCCTTCCAGCGCCGTGGAGACCACCCTGGACGTCGCGGTCCAGCGCGCGATCGAGAACGTCCTCACCGAGGTGGACCAACCGGCGGCGATCGTGGCCGTCGACGCCGACGATGGGGCCATCCGCGGGACGGCGAGCCGTCCCCTGGGTGGTTTCGACCGCGCCCGCACGGGCCGCTACCCACCGGCCTCGACCTTCAAGACCGTCACCCTGGAGGCGGCACTGGCCGGTGGCTACGACCTCGACGACGAGGTCCCCTGTCCCGCCGGCACCGTGGTGGGGGGCCTGAGCATCCGCAACCTCGACGATCTCGACCTCGGTACGACCACCCTGGGCGAGGCCTTCGCGGCCTCCTGCAACACCACCTTCGCCGTGCTCGGCGAGGAGCTCGGCAGCCAGGCGCTCGAGGAGGCGGCGGCGCGCTTCGGCTTCGGCGTGGAGCCGGCGCACCCCCTCGGTGCCGCAGGCGGCAGCTTCCCCGCTGTACAGGACAGCGCGGAACTGGCGGCCGCCGCCTTCGGGCAGGCGCGGGTCGAGGCCTCCCCGCTCCACCTCGCCGCCCTGGCCGCTGCGGTGCCCGGCGGCGTGTGGCACCAGCCCTACCTGCTGGTGACGGACGGCCCGGGTACCTCCTCACCGCTGACGACGGGGACGAGCGCGCAGCTCGAGGCGGCCTTCGAACTGGCGGTGACCGCCGGCACCGGCACGCAGGCAGCGGTCGAGGGTGTCGAGGTGGGCGGCAAGACCGGGACCGCCGAGGTCGCAGACGACGGGGCGAGCCACGCGTGGTTCATCGGCAGCGCCGAGGGCCTCGGCTTCGCCGTCCTGGTGGAGGGCGGCGGTGCGGGCGGCGAGGTGGCCGCGCCGCTGGCCGCGCGGTTCGTCCGAGAGCTCATCCGCCTGCGCGACGAGGCAGTGGACCCGGCCGACCCCCTCGAAGCCGGTGCACAGCTACCACCCGTCGGTGCGGCGCGCGATGACCAGGCCGACGACGGGGAGCCCGGCCCAACCGAGGTCCGACCCGAGGACGGTTGAGCCAGCCGACCACCTACCGACGAGCCATGGAGGCGACCATGCCCGAGCTGCAGTTGACCGGTGACGAGCAGGCGGATCGCCTGCTGTCCGAGAACCCCTTCGCCCTGCTGGTCGGGATGCTGCTCGACCAGCAGATCGCGATGGAGGTCGCCTTCCTGGGCCCGGCCCGGCTGGCGGAACGCCTCGGCGAGGAGCTGCGCCCGTCGACGGTGGCCGCGACCGACCCCGACGAGTTGGAGGCGCTGTTCCGCCACACGCCCGCCATCCACCGCTACCCCGGGTCGATGGCCAAGCGGGTGCACGCGCTGGCGACGTCTCTGGTCGAGCGGTACGACGGCGACGCCGCGCAGGTGTGGGAAGGTGCCGCCGACGCCCACGACCTCAGAGCCCGCCTGCTGGCCCTGCCGGGCTACGGCGAGCAGAAGGCGCGCATCTTCATCGCCCTGCTGGCCAAGCAGTGCGGCGTGCAGCCGCAGGGTTGGGAGGATGCGGCGGGTGCGTACGCACAACCGGGCTACCGCTCGATCGCCGACGTGGTCGACGAGGAGAGCCTGCAACGGGTCCGGGAGTCGAAGCAGGCGGCCAAGGCCGCAGCCAAGGCCGCCTCGCAGTGAGCGGACGGGGCCTACCCGGGGACAACGGTGAAGGAGAACAACACCATCGTCACCAGCCCCATCGCCAGGATCCCGGCAGGTGGCCAGCCCCAGCCGCGGCTGTGCGGCCACACCGGCATGACCGCGATCACCAGCACGGCGAGCAGCACGGTCGGAACGAGCTGGACCACCGGTTCACCTGTCGCTCGTGAGCACCCACGACAGCGGTGACGGTACCCCCACAGCGGGGTGCGGCCCGTCCCGCCGACCGCGCCGGTGGCGCGCAGCGGGGCAGTACCGTGCGGCCTGCAAACCGCCGACCGTCGGACCCGGGCCGCCCGCGGCCATGGAGCACGTGCGTGAACCTCGCGATCCTCTCCCGTAACGCGCAGCTGTACTCCACGCGCCGCCTGAAGGAGGCGGCCGAGGAACGCGGCCACGAGGTGCGCATCGTCGACTACCTGCGGTGCGTGATCGACATCACCTCGCACCGGCCGGCGATCGTCTACGGCGGTGCGAAGCTCGAAGGTCTCGATGCCGTGATCCCACGGATCGGGGCGACCCACACCTTCTACGGCACCGCGGTGGTGCGCCAGTTCGAGATGATGGGGGTCTACCCGGCGGTGGAGTCCCAGGCGATCTCACGCTCCCGCGACAAGCTGCGCTCCCTCCAGCTGCTGGCCGCCGAAGGGGTCGGACTGCCGGTGACCTCCTTCGCCCACTCGACCAAGGACCTCGACGGGCTGATCTCGCTGGTCGGCGGCGCACCGCTGGTGGTCAAGCTGCTCGAAGGCACCCAGGGCATGGGCGTGGTGCTCGCGGAGACCACGAAGGCGGCCGAGTCGGTGATCGGCGCCTTCCGTCAGCTCGACGCCAACATCCTGGTGCAGGAGTTCATCAAGGAGGCCGGGGGCAGCGACATCCGGGCCTTCGTGGTGGGAAACCGGGTGGTGGCCGCGATGGAGCGCACCGCTGCGGCCGGCGACTTCCGCTCCAACGTCCACCGCGGCGGCTCGGCGCGTCGGATCCGCCTCACGCCCGAGGAGCGGGCCACGGCCAAGCGGGCGGCGAAGATCCTCGGCTTGACCGTGGCCGGCGTGGACCTGATGCGCTCCAACCACGGTCCCGTGGTCCTCGAGGTCAACTCCTCGCCGGGCATGGAGGGCATCGAGGCGGCGACGGGGATCGACGTCGCGGGCAAGGTGATCGACCACGTCGCCACCCACGCCGAGGCCAAGGCCACCAACCGCGCCCGCCGCAAGGCCTGAGCCCTCAGTCCGCCGCACGCACGGCGCTGTCGGCACGGCGGGCGGCGATCAGCACCGGGTCCCACACCGGCGAGAAGGGCGGGGCGTAGGACAGATCGACGTTGAGCAGCTCCTCGACGGTCATCTCGTTCCACAGCGCCGTGGCGAAGGTGTCGATGCGCTTGGCGGCACCCTCCTCGCCGATCAACTGCGCACCGAGCAGGCGCCCGGTGCCGTGCTCGGCGATGGTGCGGATCGTGATCGGCTTGGCGTCGGGGTAGTAGTGCGCACGGGTGGTGCCGTCGATGGTGGCCACCACGGGCTCGAACCCGGCCTCGCGCGCGGCCTGCTCGCCCAGACCCGTGCGGGCGATCTCCACGTCACAGACCTTGGTGATGGCGGTGCCGAGCACGCCCGGGAAGGCGGCGTAGGTGCCGCCGAGGTTCAGTCCCGCGATGCGGCCCTGCTTGTTGGCGATCGTCCCGAGCGCGATGGACACCGGCTGCTGGGCGACACGGTGGAAGGTCTCGGCGCAGTCGCCGGCCGCCCACACCCCGTCCACGGGGGTGCGCTGGCGCCGGTCGGTGACGATGCCGCGGGAGGGACCGATCGGCACACCGGCGTCGCGGGCCAGATCGCTGAAGGGCCGCGTCCCCGTGCCGAGCACGGCGATGTCGGCGTCCAGGGTGCCCTCGGCGGTGTGCACCGCGCGGATCCAGCCGTCCTCGCCCGCCTCGATGCCCTCGACGGCGACACCGAGGTGGAGGTGGATACCCATGCGCCGCATCGCGTCGGCCACCTTCGCGCCGATCGGTGGATCGAGGGTCGACATCGGTTGCTCGACCATCTCGACCACGTGGACCTCGAGGCCGCGCAGCAGCATCGCCTCGGCCATCTCGATCCCGATGTAGCCCGCACCGATCACCACGGCACGCTGCGGCTGACGGGAGGAGAGGGCATCGAGCACCTGCTGCCCATGGTCGAGGGTCTGCACCCCGAACACACCCTCGGTGTCGATGCCGGGTACCGGTGGCCGCAGGGGTGTCGCGCCCGTGGCGATCAGCAGCTGGTCGTAACCGTGCTCGGAACGCTCGCCGGCCTCGAGGTCGTCGACCACGACGGTGCGTGCAGCGGTGTCGATGCCGACCACCTCGTGGCCGGTGTGCACCTCGATGGCCTGCTTGTCCCGGAACACCTCGGGGGCGCGGGCGACGAGGTCGTCGCGCGCATCGACCAGCCCACCGATCCAGTAGGGGATGCCACAGGCCGCGTAGGAGGTGAAGCTGCCGCGCTCGAAGGCGAGGATCTCCAGCTCGTCAGGGCCCTTGAGACGCCGGGCCTGGGACGCTGCGGACATCCCGGCTGCGTCACCACCGATCACGACCAACCGCTCGGTCACCGTCACTCCTCGCTTCGCCTACCGCAGGGACGGGGACGAGCCTACGACCCGGCCCGCCCCCCGGCGGCAACGGGGGACACGTCGGCTCAGCCGACGCGGTGCAGCTCGGAACGCAGGTGCTGGGTCTGTTCGACACCGGCGTAGCTCATCCACAGCTCGGAGCGCAGCAGATCACCGCTGACGGTCAGTTCGCGCTGGACGCGGTCGACGGCCTTGGCCGTCCCCGCGACCCCGATGACCGAGCTCTCGAGGATGAGCCGCAGGCCCCCCACCGGGACCTCCGCGATCTCGAGCCGACCCTCCTGCAGCTCCGTGAGGCCGAAGGTGTGCGCCAGCAGCAGCTCCACACGGCTCTCGCCTGCGGGCCGCAGGAAACCCGTCTCACCGTGCATGGGGCGTTCGGTGGCCGGGTCCCAGGTCCGCTGGGTGTAGGCGAGGACCGGTCCCCCCCGTGGCAGGAAGGACACCTCCTCGCCGTAGTCGAAGGGATCGATGGTGGGGAAGTCACCCGAGCCCTCGCCCCGGAAGGTGCCGACCAGGGGCGCGAGGACGTCGAGGGCAGGGTGCAACGCGGACGGTTCGGACATCACTGGATCTCCAACAGGTCGACGACGAACACCAGAGCCTCACCAGGACCGACGGCGGGAGGTGCACCGCGGTCCCCGTACGCCAGCGCGGGCGGGATCGTGAGCACGCGTCGGCCTCCGACCTGCATGCCGGCGATGCCGCGCTCCCAGCCCTCGATCAACCGGCCGGCGCCGAGCTCGAACTCCAGGGGCTGCTCACGGTCCCAGGACGCATCGAAGGTCTGCCCGTCGGACCAGCGCACACCCACGTAGTGGACCCGCAGGAGGTCACCCTCGGCGGCGGTGGCGCCGTCACCGACCAGCACGTCCTCCACCTGCAACGCATCGGGAGGGGCAGCGTCGGCGGGCACCAGGCCGTCGACGGAGGGGCGCACGCCCACCTGCTGACCCTCGGACTGCTGCGCACCGGCCTCGGCCTCCGGCGGTGCGCTCTCCCCGCTGCAGCCGCCCAGCAGCAGCACGACCATCGGCAGCGTCGCCACCCACCGTCGTGTCCTGCGCACCTGCCCACCTCCACCGCCGCGGGGGTGCTGCCCCCGTTGCGGGGCGGCACCGTAGCGTGCGGCGCCGGCCGGGTAGCGTTGCGCCGATGTTGCTCCCCCTGCTCGGCGTCGTCATCGGTCTCGCGCTGCTCACCGTGGCCGCGGACCAGTTCGTCGTCGGCGCGACCCGGATCGCTGCCCGCCTGCGGGTCTCCACGGTGGTGATCGGCGCCGTCATCATCGGCTTCGGGACCAGCGCTCCCGAGCTGCTGGTCTCCGTGCTCGCGGGCGTGCGCGGATCGGCCGATCTGGCCGTCGGCAACATCGTCGGCTCCAACGTCGCCAACCTGACCCTGGTGCTGGGCGTGGCGGCGGTGCTGCACCCCGTCAGCGTGGGCTGGCCGGTACTGCGGCGCGAGGCCCCGCTGTCCTGGGCCCTGGTGGCACTGTTCGCGGTGTTCCTGGCCTCCGGCAGCCTGCACCCGGCCGAGGGTGCGGTGCTGCTCCTCGGCCTGCTGGTGGCCCTCACGCTCACGATGCGGTCCGCAGCCACGTCCGAGACGGCCGCCGGTGGCCCGGTGGACAACGTGGAGGCGTTCCTGGACACCGGTGCCGTGCTGTCGCTGCCCCGGGAGTCGGTGCGCACGGGCCTGGGGCTCGTCGCCACCCTGGGGGCAGCGCAGCTGCTGGTCGTCTCGGCCACCGAGGTGGCGCGCGGCCTCGGTCTGAGCGAGGCCTTCATCGGTCTGACCGTGGTGGCCGTGGGGACCTCCCTCCCGGAGCTGGCCACCGCCGTCCAGGCGTCGCGGCGGGGACAGAACGACCTGCTCGTCGGCAACCTGCTCGGCAGCAACCTGTTCAACAGTGGAGCGGTCGGCGCGGCAGCCGCCTTCGCCGGAGCGGGCCAGCCGCTGGGCAGCACCATCACCGGCCTCGGCTCTGTCATCATGGTGGGCGTGGTGACCCTGGCCACGGTGGCGATGGTCACCGGCCGCACGGTGCGACGCTCGGAGGGGATCATGCTGTTGGTGCTCTACGCCGCGAGCCTGCCCCTGCTGGCCGGCTGATGGGCAGCGCCGAGCGCCGCACGGGAGCAGCCGGATGAGCCCAGCCACGCCACCGCCCCCGCAGCCGGGTGCAGCCGCGATCGCAGCGAGCGCACCACCCACCCCCGCGATCCACCAGCACCGTGCCTTCGACCCGATCCAGCTCGCCGCCCGAGCTCGGGGCGCCGGCGAGATGATCAGCGTGGTCATCCCCGCACGGGACGAGGCCGCGACCGTCGCGACGGTGGTCGGCATGGTCCGCGACCACCTCGTCAGCCGGGTCGGGCTGGTGCACGAGGTGCTGGTGGTCGACGCGGACTCCCGGGATGACACCGGCGCGGTCGCGGCAGCCGCCGGGGCACGCGTGGTCCGCCAGTCGGAGGTGCTCCCGCACCTGGGCAACGCGCCCGGCAAGGGGGAGGCCATGTGGAAGGGGTTGGCCGCTGCCACGGGTTCCGTCGTGGTCTACCTCGATGCTGACGTCGTCGACCTCGGCCCGCACTTCGTCACCGGCCTGCTCGGACCGCTGCTCACCGACCCCACGGTGCAGCTGACCAAGGCCGCGTACGACCGGCCCTTCATCGATGCCGAGGGGGTAGCCCACGGCAGCGGTGGCCGGGTCACCGAACTGCTCGCACGCCCGCTGCTGGCGACGTGGTTCGCCGAGCTCACGGGCATCGTCCAGCCCCTGGCCGGCGAGGTCGCAGCACGGCGCAGCCTGCTCGAGACCCTGCCCTTCGTCCGCGGCTACGGCGTGGAGCTCGCCATGCTGATCGACGTCGTCCGTCGGCACGGCTTGGACTCGATCGCCCAGGTGGACCTCGGGCAGCGCACCCACGACCACCAGGATCTGGCAGCGCTCGGCCGCATGGCGACGGAGCTGTTGCAGGTCGCGCTCGGCCGGCTGGGGACCGACACCCTCGATGCCGCGGGGGCGCACCGCACACCTCCCACGGCCCCCACCCTGTGGCAGCCGCACCGCGACGCCGGTGGCCACTTCGAGATGACCCCCGAGCACATCGAGGTGACCGAGCGCCCGCCCCTGGCCGAGGTGACCGACGGGTGAGCGACCCGTACCCTACGCACGGTTCCCGGGACCTCCCCCGGAGCAGCCGGCCCGCTACGTTACGCGACAGCACCGGCGCGGTTCCTGACCTGACAGGGGCGCCCTCCCAGAGGAGCGGCGGGGTGACGCGCTACGGTGCTCGGAGCGGAAGGAGGCCTCCGTGGCCGGTGAGCGCGCGAAGGTGCTGGTCGTCGATGACGAGCCGGACGTCCTCCTGCTGTGTCGGGTCAACCTCGAGTTCGAGGGCTACGACGTCATCGAGGCCACCGACGGTGAGCAGGCGATGGAGCAGATCCGTACCGGATCCCCGGACGTGGTGCTCCTCGACGTCATGATGCCGAAGATGGACGGCTGGCAGGTGCTCAGCGCCATCAAGGCGGACGAGGAGCTCGCGCACATCCCGGTGGTCATGCTGACCGCGAAGGTGCAGGATCAGGACCAGATCCGCGGCTGGTCGCAGGGAGCGGCCGACTACATCACCAAGCCCTTCTCGCCGCTCGCGCTGTCACAGGTCCTCCAGGACGTGCTGTCGACGGACCCGGAGGAGGAGGAGCGGCGCCGCAGGATGATCCTCGAGAAGCTGCAACTCCTCCACGACAAGTGAGCCCAGCGGTCCTGGGGCCGGCCGGGTGAGGGCGAGGTAGCACGAGGCCCTCAGCCGCGGTCAGCGCCGACCACCACGTGCACCATCACCTCGCTGGAGAGGTTCCCGGGCTGCTCCCGGACCTCTGCTGCGCCGATGTCACGCGCGAGCTGTTCGCCCGCCGCCTGGTTGCCGTCGGTCCACAACACCGCCGTGGTGTCGTAGCGCAGGGCCGGGTTCTGGGCGACGATGCGGTAGCCCGCTGCAGCGAGCTCGGCGGCGACCGCGTCAGCCGCTGCGCCGCCATCGGCCTGGTAGCCGTCCAGGACCTGCACGCTGATCTCGCCGGGATCGATCCGCTCGGGCTCCTCGGGCTCTTCCGGCTCCTCGGGCTCCTCGGGCTCTTCCGGCTCCCCGGGCTCCTCGGGCTCTTCCGGCTCTTCGGGCTCTTCCGGCTCTTCCGGCTCCCCGGGCTCTTCCGGCTCCTCCTCCGGGTCGGTACCGGCGTCGGTCTCCGGCGTCCCCTCGGTCGCGCCGTCGGTGTCGGGGCTCGGGTCGGCAGGTTCGCTCGAGTCGGGTTCGGCAGGGTCCCCCGGGCCGTCGGCCACCACCACCGGCGGCGCCTCGCCGACCTGACCCAACCCGACGAACAGGGCCGCGGAGGCTCCCACCACGAGCGCAGCGACACCCAGCACGCGGCCGACGAGCAGGCCGAGACGTGGTTCCTCGGCGGGGTCCACCCCATCCGCGCTCATGGCCCGGTCACCGGGCCCCGGCACCGACGCGCCGGGCAGCGCGCTGACGCTGGCGCTGGGCGCGCAACCGGCGCAGCCGCTTGACCAGCATCGGGTCGTGGGCCAGCGCGACCTCATCGTCGATGATGCGGTTGAGCAGCTGGTAGTAGCGGGTCGGCGAGAGGTCGAACGCCTCCCTGATCGCCTGTTCCTTGTTGCCGGCGTGCTTCCACCACTCGCGTTCGAAGGTGAGGATCTCCGCATCACGCGCGGTGATCGTGTGGTCGGTGGCAGCTGACATCGGCATCCTCCTGCTCGACGGCGATGTTCGCAGACGAACCACAGCAGTGCAACTACACCGGCGTCGCCATGGGCTGGGCACCTCGTCGGCCGGTTCCGTAGCATCGCGCCGACGCCGAGGTAGCTCAGTCCGGCAGAGCATCCGCCTTGTAAGCGGCAGGTCAGGGGTTCGAATCCCCTCCTCGGCTCC
>JAWLFQ010000140.1:0-3706 GCA_041685505.1 Nitriliruptoraceae bacterium | reverse complement strand
GGCTGACCCCGGGCGCCACGGCGTCGACCAGCGACCTCAGTCGCCGCCCGCGACCGCGCCGTCGGCGCGCAACTGCGCGCGCGCCTCGGCGTCGAAGCCCAACGCGGCGAGTACCTCGTCGGTGTGCTGCCCCGGCTCGGGCGGTGGCCGCTCGACGCTGCCGGGGGTGCGCGACAGGCGCGGCGCGGGCGCGGGCTGGACCCGACCGAAGGCCTCCACGAAGGTCCCGCGCGCCTGGTTGTGCGGGTGGTCCACCGCCTCGTCGAGATCCAGTACCGGGGCCACACAGGCATCGTTGTCGGAGAACCGTTCCATCCACTCCGCGCGGCTGCGGGTCGCGAACAGCGCGGCCAGGCGCGCTTTCTGCTCGGGCCACAGCGCCGGATCGTGCTGCGGCCACTCGGCCGGGTCGAGCTCGAGACGGGCGCACAACTCGGCGTGGAACTGCGGCTCGAGCGCGGCCACTGCCAGGAACCGCCCGTCGCTGCAGCGGTAGGTGTCGTAGAAGGGCGCGGCCCCGTCCAGCAGGTTGCTGCCCCGCTCGAGCGACCACGCGCCGAGCCCGCGCAGACCGTGCAGGAACGCGGTCAACGAGGCGGTGCCGTCGAGCATCGCCGCATCGATGATCTGGCCCTCGCCGGAACGTTCACGCTCGACCAGCGCGGCGAGCACCCCGATGGCCAGGAAGGCACCACCCCCGGCGAAGTCGGCCAGGTAGTTGATCGGTGGCGGTGGCGGCTCGTCGGGGCGACCGATGCCGTGCAGCGCCCCGGCGACCGCCGCGTAGTCCAGGTCGTGGCCGGCGCGCGGCGCCAGCGGACCCTCCTGCCCCCATCCGGTGACCCGGGCGTAGATCAGACCCGGATGGGCGGCCCGCAGGTCCTGCGGACCGATGCCGAGCCGTTCTGCCACACCCGGGCGGAAGCCCTCCACGAACACGTCGGCGGCGGCGGTCAGCCGATGCACCACCTCCACCCCCGCGGGCTGCTTGAGGTCCACCGCCACCGACCGGCGGTTGCGCGACAGCCCCACCATCGACGCCTCCGCGCCCGGATGACCGGTGGCCGCGGCGACACGGTCGACCCGGATCACCTCGGCGCCCAGGTCGGCCAGCAACATCACGCCGTAGGGGGCCGGGCCGATCGCCGACAGCTCGACGATCCGTACCCCCTGCAGTGGTCCGTGCATCCGCCATCCTCCTCGCATCCGCGCCGACGCCGCGCCGCGGCGGTGGCATGGGCGCTGCCGGCTCAGCCGACCCGATCGCGGATGTCCAACACCGTCCCACCTCGCGTCGCCTCGTCATCGAGGACCGCCCATATGGCACGGGCCACCGCCTCGGGGTCGAGCAGCGCGCCGTCCTCGTGCAGTGCCTGGAAGCGGTCGACCTGCGGGAAGTCACGCGGATCGGTGGCACGGATCTGAGCCTGCATCCCCGTCGCCACGACCCCGGGTGTCACGCTCACCACCGTGGCGCCACCCCGGATGCGCTGCTCGGCCCCGACGGTACTCACCCAGCGGTCCACGGCAGCCTTGGCAGCCGCGTAGGACGACCAGCCGGGATAGTCCTTGCGCGCGGCACCCGAGGAGACCATCACCACCTCGCGTCGGCAGCGCAGGTGCGACACCGCACCGAGGAAGCGGTGACCGAGCGCCAGGGGCGCAGCAGCGTTGAGCAGGACGTTCGCCTCGTAGCCGGCGGGATCGACCTCACCGGCGAAGCCGATGGGCGCGAGGGTGCCCGCAGCCTGGAACAGCGTGATCCGTCGCCACTCGCGTTCGGTCGCCACCGCGTCGAGGACATCGCCGACCCGCGACCAGCTGGCCGGATCGGCGAGATCCGCCTCGAGGAAACCGGTTGCCACCTCCTCCGCCGGCCGACGGCTGACGGTGATGCGGTGGGAGGGCTGGGGTGCGGCGGCGAGCAGGGCGTGGCCGATGCCCGCCGAGCCACCCGTGACGATGATGAGATGTTCCATGCCGGTGAGCCTACTGGCCGTGGGGATCACCAGACGATGTCGGCGAGGAAGCGCGCCACCCGGGCCTGGAAGGGGCCCCGCGCCTGCTCGGGGAAGCCGTGACCGAGGTCGTCGAACACCTCGAACCCGCTGGCGGGCAACCCGGCGGCCAGGCGGGCGCTGGCCTCCGGACGCACCAGCTCGTCCCGCCCACCGGCGAGCACCAGGGCAGGGGCGGCGATGCCCGCCAGCACCGTCGTGGCGTCGTGACCGGCGCAGGCGGCGCTCAGCGACAGGTGACGGGCGATGGACGCGGCGCTCGGCGCGGGCGTGGCCGCGGCGGCGTGCAGCGCGAGGTGGTCACGACGCGCCACACCGGTCACCGAGGTGCGGATCGCATCGACCCGGAAGCGCTCGTGCGCCCCGGTGAGCAGCCATCGGTCCCACCGGGCCAGGACAGCGCGCAGCTGTGCATCGGCCCGATCCGTGGTGGCCGACAGCACCAGCCCCGCGACCCGCTCCGGCACCTGCGCCGCGAGGTGCTGGGCCACCATGCCGCCGAGGGAGTGGGCGACGAGGACCGCCGGGACCTCGAGCACCGCATCCAGCACCTGCGCGAGCACGCCGGCCAGGTCGCGGGTACTGCTGCCGGGACGTGTCGGCACCACGTGGGAGAGGACCAGGGCCCGGTACCGCTCCAGGGGCAGCGGCACCTGGGAGAACAGCTGCCGTGCCGCCGGCGCGGTCACGGGTGCCAGCCCATCGGTGAGCCCGGGGACCAGCACCAGCGGCAGACCATCCCGGGCGCCGAGGTCCAGCAGTGGTACCCGACCGCCCGCGACCGGCACCTCGCGGGGTACGAGGGCCGCGCCCATCGTCCCTCCTGCCCACCCATCTGCCCGCACCGCCACGCCGACGCTACCCCGGCACGGCGCGGTACGGTCCCCACGGCCCGTCCACCGCGGGCCGACGCGAGCCCGGAGGCTGCAGGGTGGCGGTGAACGGCGCTGGCGCCACGGGTTCGTCGACAGCGGCGGGCACGGGATCACCGCCCGCGCAGCGCCGCGGCGGTGTGTGGGTCGCGCTGTCGGTTGCGGTGCTGGTGGTCGCCGCGGGCATCGCGATCGCCACCGTGGTCGTGCGGGGCGCACCCGCGCCCCCCGCGGCGCCCGCCGGGGCGGCGCACGAGGGGTTCACGGTGTGGGAACGCAACGCCGACGGCACCCCCGTGCGCTTCGACCCCTGCTCCCCCGTCGAGATCGTCCTCAACGACCGTGCCGCGCCCGCCGGCGCCCGGGCGGACCTCGAGGAGGCGCTCGCACGGCTCTCCGAGGCCTCCGGACTCGATCTGCGTCTCGTCGGGCGCACCGACGAGCCACCCTCCGACCCGCGGTTGCCCTACCAACCCGAGCGGTACGGGAACCGGTGGGCACCCACGCTCGTGGTGTGGGCGCACCCGGGACATCCCGGGGTCCCGCTGCGGGACGGCGACCGGGGCGTCGCGGCACCGATGGCCGTCGGACCCGAGGGCGATCGCACCTACGTCAGCGGGCAGGTGGTGCTCAACGCCGACCGCCATGACCTACGCCCGGGCTTCGGGGACCGACGCGACGCGTGGGGATCGACGCTGCTGCACGAGCTCGCGCACCTGGTCGGACTCGGCCACGTGGACGATCCCGCACAGCTGATGTCCGCCTCCCCCGGTCAGGGGCCCGTCCACCTCGGTGCCGGCGACCGCGCGGGACTCG
>JAWLFQ010000139.1:0-3706 GCA_041685505.1 Nitriliruptoraceae bacterium | reverse complement strand
CCCGTACTCCTTCATGGCACCGCCACACCCCGCCGAGTTGACCAGGATCGGGCCCGTGGTGCCGGCGTAGGCCGCGATGGTCGCCTCCGCCATCGCGTGTGCCTCGTCCTCGCGTCCCCCGTGGGCCGAGAGCGCACCACAGCAGGCCGGGGCCGGTTCGAAGCGGGGTCGGTAGCCCACGGCCGCCAGGACCTGTGCGGTCGCCCGGTGGACGTCACGGAACATCCCGTCCATCACGCAGCCGCGGAACAGGTAGACCTCGCCCTGGACCGCTGCACCCGGTGGCGGCAGTCGGTAGCCACGCAAGGTGTCACCGAGGCGCACACGTCGTGCCGGCCGCAGCCGCGAGGGCAGGACACGATCGAGCCCCAGCGTCTGCGCGACGGCCAGCAGGATCGTCCCCAGCCGCAGGAGCCAGCGGTGCTTCAGGGCGGTGAACAGCACCTCCTGTGCCGGTCCCTGCACCCCCGAGGGTGGCTGCTGCTCGTTGATGGCGGCACGGGCGGTCTCCATCAGCGACCCGAACTCCACCAGCGACGGACACACCACCTCGCACGCCCGGCACTGCACGCAGGTCTCGAGCGAGTCCACCACGTCCGGGTCGTCGATGGCGAGCTCGCCCTGATCGACCAGGCGCATCGCGAGGATGCGGCCACGGGGCCCGTGCTCCTCGAGGTGGGTCGTCTCGTAGGTGGGACACGAGGACAGGCAGAAGCCGCACTGCACGCAGGCGGCGAGCTGGTCGGCGTCGAAGATCGACATCGGTTCGGGTTGGGTCATCGAGGCTGCCTCGCATCGAGCAGGATCTGGTCGGGATCGAGAGCGGCGCGGACCCGCAGGCCCATCGCGTCCTCGCTACGGGGACCCCGTCCGGGGCCGCCCCGGCGGGGATCGAGCACGAGCACACCACCACCGAGTTCGGTGGCCCGCTCACCCGCGGCGGCCAGCGCGTCGGCATCACCATCGAGCAGGCAGACGCCGACGCCCTCGAAGCCGGCGGCGGTCAGACCCGCCCCCCGGGCCCACGAGGCCAGCTCCGACAAGCGGGCCGGATCGACCGCGGCACGTGCGGTGCTGGGCAGGACCGGTGGCTCGGCGGCGCGCAACCCGGCGGCGGCGGCCTGTGCTGCCATGTCCTCGGGGTGCTCCTCGAGCCGGACGAAGGTCCCCTCGGCCGTGCCGACCACCGCTGCCGGACGGTAGAGGTCGGTCAGCACCTGCGACGCCGGCCGGTCGGTGGTGTACCACTGGCTGGTGACCGGGATCGGTCGGAGCTTGAGGGTCACCTCCACGATCACCCCGAGGGTGCCCCAGGAGCCGGTCGCCAGCCGGCACAGGTCGTAGCCGGTGACGTCCTTGACCGTCACCCCGCCGGCGGTCACCACCCGTGCGTCAGCGGTCACCATGCGCACCCTGAGCACCCAGTCACGGACGCGTCCGGCCTGCAGTTGCCGGGGGCCTGCCAGTGCGGTGGCCAGGCGTCCTCCCACGGTGGAACCGTGGCCGGCCAACGGCTCGATCGGGCACTCCTGCCCGTGCGTGGCCAGCAGCGCGGACAGTTCCTCGACCGGGGTACCGGCCCGCACCGTGACCACGAGGTCGGCGGGTCGGTGATCGACCACACCGGTCAGCGCAGAGGTGGCCAGCACCTCGCCATCGGTGGGCGGGAGCCGATCGAGCACGCTGCCACCCCCGCGGATCACCAGCTTGCGCTGGTCGCGGCGTGCGCCCTCGATGGCGTCCACGATCGGGGCCAGCTCCGTGGTCATGGTCGCCACGTCGCTCATACCCAGGCTCCTTCCGGCACCATGCTGGCTTCCTGACAACCGACCGTGGTCGGCAGCATCTTGTCCGGGTTGGCCAATCCCGAGGGCTCCATCGCCGTGCGCACGGCCTGCTGCACGGCCAGGTCATCGGCGGTGTAGACCTGGGACAGGAAGTCGCGCTTCTCGATGCCGACGCCGTGCTCCCCGGTGAGGGTGCCGTCGAGGGAGAGCGCGGTGGTCACGATGTCGTGACCGGCGGCGAAGACCCGGTCCAGCACACCCTCCTCGCGCCGGTCGAAGAGCACGAAGGGGTGGAGATTGCCGTCACCGGCGTGGACCACGTTCAAGATGATCAGGTCCTCGCGCTCGCCGATCGCCACCACGGCGTCGAGCATCTCCCCGAGCCGTGACCGCGGCACGACGATGTCCTGGAGGAAGAAGTCCGGCGCCTGCTTGGCGATCGCGCCGGCGACGGCCTTGCGGCCCTTCCAGATCCGGGCGCGCTGATCCGCGTCGGCGGCGCGTACCACCTCGGTGGCGCCGTGCTCACCGGCCAGCCGCGCGGCGGTGTCGACCCCGGCGCTGACCCCGGCGGGCAGGCCCTCGTACTCGAGCAGCAGCACCGCGGCGGCGTCGGTGGGATAGCCCGCCTGGGCGTAGCCCTCGACCAGCGCGATGGCGCGGGCGTCCATCAACTCGACCGCGTCGGGAAGCCGGTCGGAGGTGACCAGCGCACCGACGGTGGCCGCGGCCGCCTCCAGGGTGTCGAAGCCGGCGAGCAGGGTGCCGATGGCCGGTGGTGCCGGCAGCAGCTTGAGCCACGCACCGACCACGATGCCGAGCGTGCCCTCCCCACCGACGCTCACGCCGCGCAGGTCGAGTCCGGCCTGCTCGGGCAGCCGGCCATCGAGCACGTGCACCACACCGTCGGTGTCCATCAGCTCCACGGCGAGCACGTGCTGGCTCATCACCCCGTAGGTCAGGACGTGGATGCCGCCGGCGTTGGTGGCGACGTTGCCGCCGAGGGTCGCGGCGATCTGGCTCGCCGGGTCCGGCGCGAAGCGCAGCCCGTGGGCGGCGACGGCCCGACCGAGCCGGGCGTTGACCAGCCCGGGTTCCACGTGCGCGCGCCGGTTGGGCACGTCGAGCTCCAGCAGACGGTCCATGCGGGCGACGCTGACCACCAGCGGCCTGACCCCGCCGACACCCGTCGGGGTGGCACCACCGGCCAAGCCCGTGCCCGCCGCCCGGGGCGTGAAGGGCACCTGGTGGTCCCGACAGGCCCGCAGCACGATGGCCAACTGCTCGCGCGTGGCGGGCAACGCGATCGCCAAGGGATCGGCGTTGAGGAACGAGGCGTCGCGACGGTAGGTCGCACGTGACAGGGTCGAGGTCCGCAGTCCGTCCTCGCCCAGCGCCGCCTGGAGCTCGGACAGCAGCGCGGACTCCGCCGCGGTCGGGGTAGCGTCGCGTCGGGGGCTTGCGCCCGCTGCAGGGTCCATCAGCGCTCCTGTGCTGTCGAGGTGGCACCTGGTAGGCGGCGGACCAGGTACTCGGCGAGGTGGAGCACCTCCACCTCGCGACCCGAGGCGTGCATACCGCCACGCAGGTGCAGGATGCAGCCCGGGTTGTCGGTGATCAGCACCGACGACGCCGTCTGGTCGACGCAGTCGAGCTTGCGGTCGAGGATCCCCGAGGACAGCTCGGGATTGCGCACCGAGGTGGAGCCGCCGAAACCGCAGCACTCGCTGGCCTCGGGCAGGGGGACCACCGGCACGCCCGCGACGTCACGGAGGAAGGCCTCGATCGCATCCGTGCGGCCGAGGGTGTTGGAGGCCTGACAGAACCGGTGCACGGTGACGGGGGTGCGGTCACCGTCGTCGAGGCTGCCGGCGGGCAGACGTCCGGGGCCGCTGGTCAGGTAGCTGATCAGGTCGTAG
>JAWLFQ010000138.1:0-3741 GCA_041685505.1 Nitriliruptoraceae bacterium | reverse complement strand
GCGGCCAGGTAGACGAGGTCCAGCCCCGCGGCGCGGAAGGCCGCGTTGTGGATCACCGGGGACAGCGAGTGCCGGGCGGGCCAGCCGAGCAGGTAGACGGGCCGGGTCGACGCCGTCGGCCAGGCGCTCATCCGATCTCGCCGTCCTGACAGCGGTTGTTCTCCCGGAAGGCGGCCACGTTGGCCTCGTGCTCCTCGAGGGTCTCGGCGAAGCGGTGGGTGCCGTCGCACGCGGGGTCGAGGACGTAGAACATGTTGTCGGTCTCGGCCGGGTCGAAGGCCGCACGGAAGGCCGCCGTGCCGACCCCGCTGATCGGCGTGGGGGGCAGTCCCTCGACCTGGTAGGTGTTGTAGGGACTGTCGACCTCGAGGTCCTCGAAGGTCACGATCTCCCGGGGACCGCCGCCGAGGGCGTAGACCACGGTCGCGTCGATCTGCAGGCGCATGTCCTGCTCGAGTCGGTTGGCGATGACCCCGGCGACCTCGTTGCGTTCCGCATCGACCCGGGTCTCCCGCTCGATCAGGCTGGCCAGGATGAGCGTGTCGTACAGCTGCGCGTCCTCGACATCCTCCCGCAGCGCATCGGGCACCGCTGCCAGCTCCACCTCCAGCTGGTCGATCATCCGCTGGAGCACCTCCCGCGGCTCGGCGCGGTCGTCGACCTCGTAGGTCTGCGGCCACAGCAGGCCCTCGAAGGCCTCCAGCTGGCTGGGCACCTCTGCGGGGTCGGGCACCCAGTCGGGCACGCGCAGCAGCCCCTGCAGCAGCGTCTCCCGATCGACCGGCTCGCCCTCGTCGTCCTCGGCGTCGAGGTCGACGTCGCGGCGGGCATCCAGCACCTCGCGGTAGTCCTCCACCTCGTGGCCCGGGAACTGCTCGGCCAAGGAGTCCAGGGTCTGCTCGACCGTCAGACCTTCGGCGACGGTGAAGCGGATGCTCGGCGGGGCGACGGGTCCCGCCGCCAGGACCTCGATCGCCTCCTCGATCTCCATCCCGGTCTCGAGCTCGAACACCCCGGGCTGCAGGCTGGAGGCCAGGTCCTCCTCCTCGGCGGCGGTACGGAACCGGAAGGAGCTGCGCACGACATCGAGCTCCTCGAGCTCGTCGCCGACGAAGCGCACCGAGGCGCCACGCTGCACGGTGTACTCGACGGGCTGACCGGGCTCGACGTCGTCGACGAACACCTCGGTGTCGAGGTACCAGACGCCGGCGGCCACACCGGCGAGGCCGAGCAGCCCGAAGGCCAGGAACCAACGCGAACCGCGGCTCAGGCGCATCGCGGTGTCCCCTCCTGATCGCCCCTGGGTGCGACCGTGCACGGTACCCGTCCGGCGGGCACCGGCTGGGCGTCGGCAGCGGCGTCGGCCAGCGTGACGGGCTCAGCCCTGCCGGCGGCGCCGCTGCGCCTCCAGCACGCCCTGCAGCAGGACGCTGGCAGCGACCTGGTCCACCGACTGCTTGCGGCCGGCCCGCGAGACGTCGGCGTCGATCAGCACCCGTTCGGCCTCCACGGTCGTGAAGCGCTCGTCCCACAACCGGACGGGCAGGCCGGTGCGTTCGCGCAGCTCGTCGGCGAAACGGCGTGCACGGGCCGCCGGGCGGCCTTCACGTCCGTCGAGGTCACGCGGGTACCCGACGACCAGACCCGCCGCATCGTGGCGCCGGGCCGCCTCCACGAGGGCGTCGACGGCCGGACCGTGGGCGTCGCGTGGCACGTGCAGGGTCTCCGCGGGCGAGGCCACCACCTGACCGGGGTCGCTGAGGGCCAACCCGATGCGGACCTCGCCGAGGTCGATGCCCAGCAGCCGGCCCGTGGTCGGCAGATCGTCACCCTGGCCCTTCGATGGCGTGCGCACGGGCGCACTCACGCCGCACCCGCCGCGCGACGTGCCTCGCGCGCGGCGACGGTCAGCGCCTCGTCCAGCTTGGCACCCTGCTTCCCGCCGGCCTGAGCGAGGTCACCCTTGCCCCCCGCTCCCCCGCCGACCACCTGCGCGGCCGGGTGGAGGATGTCACGGGCGGCCACCCCCTCGGTATCGAGGTCGCCGGTGATCGCGCAGATCAGCTGGGCCTTGCCATCATCGGTGGCGGTGCCGACCACGACCACACCGCGGATGTCGAGGTGACCGCGGATCTCGGTGGCGAGCCGGCGCAGATCGTCCATCGCCACACCATCGACCCGGTGGACCACCAGGGCCAGACCGTCCTCGCGATCGGCCTCGGCGGCGATACGGGCGGCATCCTGGGACAGCGCGGCACCGCGGGCCGAGGACAGCTCCTTCTCCGCCGCCTTGAGCCGCTCGAGCAGCGAGCCGACGCGCGCGACGGCCTGGTCGGTGGGGACCTCCAGCAGGCGGGCGACCTCCTCGGCGACCAGCCGCTCGCGGGTGAGGTAGGTGAAGGCGTCCTCGCCGGTCAGCGCTTCGATGCGCCGGGTGTTCGACCCGATGGACTCCTCACGGACCACGGTGATGGTCCCGACCTTCGCGCCCGTGGGCACGTGGGTGCCACCGCACAGCTCCTTGGAGAAGTCACCGATGGTGACCACCCGCACCACCTCGCCGTACTTCTCGCCGAAGTTGGCCACGGCACCGGCGGCACGGGCCTGCTCCAGCGGCAGCACCTCGGTGCGCACGTAGGGGTCGGCGACCACCCGGCGGTTGACGGTGTGCTCGAGCAGGTCGAGCTCCTCACGGCTGACGCGGTCGAAGTGGGGGAAGTCGAAGCGCAGGCGCCCGGGGGTGACCAGGGAGCCGGCCTGCTGGGCGTGGTCGCCGAGCAGCTCCTTGATGGTGGCGTGCAGGATGTGGGTCGCGGAGTGGCTGCGGGCGGTGGCCACCCGCCGGTCGTGGTCCACCTCGGCGGCCACGGCCTGCCCGGTGTGGACCTCACCGGCCACGACCTTCGCGCGGTGCACCGTCAGCCCCTCGAGGGCTTCCTGGGTGTCGGTGACCTGCAGGCGTCCGGTGTCGGTGACCAGGGTGCCGGCGTCGCCGATCTGACCACCACCTTCGGCGTAGAAGGGGGTGCGGGGCAGGACCACCTCGACCTCGTCGCCTTCGCTGGCGGCGTCGAGCAGCCCCCCGGGTGTCACCAGCGCGCCGAGCTCGGACTCGGTGACCAGATCGCCGTAGCCGACGAACTCGGTGCTGCCGACCGCGCTGGCCGCGCGGCGGTAGGTCTCGACCGGAACCCCCCCGTCACCGCGCTTGGCGGCGGCACGCGCGCGCGATCGCTGCGCCTCCATCAGCTCCTCGAACCGCTCACGGTCCAGCTCGAGACCGGCGTCCGCGGCGATCTCCGCGGTGAGGTCGATGGGGAAGCCGAAGGTGTCGTGCAGCTCGAAGGCCACCTCGCCGGGGAACGCCTTGCCCTCGGCCTCCCCGCTGCCACCGAGCGCCTCGATGGCGGTGTCGACCTTCTCCAGGCCCTGGCGGATACGCGCGCCGAAGTCCGCCTCCTCGGCCGCGGCGACGCGGGTGATCAGCTCGCGCTGGGCGACCAGGTCGGGGTAGGAGTCGCCCATCTGCGCGATGACCTGCTCCACCATCGGCACGAGCAGCGGCTGGCCGCCGCCGACGTCGACGCCGAGCAACTGCCCGTGGCGCACCGCCCGGCGCAGCAGACGGCGCAGGACGTAGCCGCGGCCCTCCTTGGAGGGCAGCACGCCGTCACCGATCAGGAACGCCGATGTCCGGGCGTGCTCGGCGAGGACCCGCAGGGAGACGTCGGTCTCCTCGTC
>JAWLFQ010000137.1:0-3779 GCA_041685505.1 Nitriliruptoraceae bacterium | reverse complement strand
ACTGCGACTACAACCAGGGCCTGCTGTCGCGCGTCACCGTGCTCTTCGGTCTGCCGCCGGCACGCATCGAGCACCCGTCCTGCCAGGTCGAGGGCGCGCAGGAGTGCGTCTACACCCTGCGGTGGCCGGCGCTGGGCCGTCTGACGCCCGGAGCGCGGCGCCGGGCCCGGGCGACGGTGACCGAGGCGCTGCGCCACCAGGTCAGCGAGCTCGAGCAGGCGGTGCTCGACACCCTCGGGGCCGAGGATCTCGAGCGTGTGCTCGAGCGGATCGCGGCGCGCGCCGGTACCGCGGTGCGGGCCCAGCACCACCTGCTGGCCCTGCACCTCGACCCCGGCGGGGAACGGTTGATCGGTGACGGTCTCAGCGCGGAACAGACCCAGCGACACGGCCGCAGCCTGCTCGCGCAGGGCACCGTGGACAGCGCCGAGCACGACACCATCGTCGCGCCCGTGGCCACCGCACGGCGCCGCTACGGCGCCATGGCGGCCTTCGTGCCGGCCGGCAGTGGCTTCCTGCCGACGGAGCAGGACCACCTCGAGGCCTACGCAGGCCTGGCGGCGGCTGCGGTGGAAGCCGCCAGCACGCTGGCGGCCGAGCGTCGCAGCGCGGTCACCACCCAGGCGCTGCTGCACCTGTCGAGCACCCTGGCGCAGCTGCACAGCGAGGAGGCGATCGGTGAGGCGGTGGCGGAGGTGGTGCCCACCGTGACGGGTGCCGAACGCGCATCGGTGCTGCGGTGGGATGCCGACGCCCGACGGCTGGAGACCCTGGCCGCGGTGGGATTCGGCGAGCACACCGCGGCGCGGATGGCGCTGGAGATCCCCCTGGGTGCCACGCCGGTGCTGGACCGGATGCTCGAGCAGCCGGGTCCTGTGGAGCTGGTGCGCGATGGGTCGGACCCCTTCCTCGACGGCGTGCTCGCCCGCTTCGGGTCGACGCGCGTGACGGTGGTGCCGCTGCGCGACGACCACGTCCTCCTCGGCGTGGTGGTGGCGAGCATGTCCAGCGATGCCGGCGTGGCGCTGGATGCGCTGCTCGGGGTCGCCGACCAGGCGGCCGTGGCCATCGCGCGACGTCGGTTGATCGCCGCCGCTCTCCACGCCGCCACCCACGACCGCCTCACCGGGCTGCCCGGGCGCCAGCTCCTGCAGGACCGGCTCGACCGTGCCCTCGCCGATCACCGACGTACGGGGCGGCGGGTGGCGGTGTGCTTCCTCGACCTCGACGGGTTCAAGGCGGTCAACGACACCCGCGGGCACGCGACGGGCGATCGTGTCCTGTCGGTGGTGGCCGACCGGCTGCGCGCCTCGGTGCGCGAGTCGGACACCGTCGCACGGGTCTCCGGCGACGAGTTCGTGGTGCTGCTGCGCGAACTGGACGCGCCCGAGGACGTCCACCGCAGCGCCGCAGCCATCGTCGAGGCCGTGGAGGCACCGGTACCACTCGACGAGGGCGTGATCAGCGTCGGTGCCAGCCTCGGCATCGCACTGACCCCCGAGCACGGCACCACCGCGGATGCCCTGCTGCGGGCCGCGGACGCGGCCATGTACGAGGTCAAGCGGGCCGGTGGGGGCGCCTACGCCCATGCGCCGGGCCAGTGGTCGTCGAGCGCCGACGGCTGAGCGCGGCACGCCGGCGACCGCAGGTCTCTCGATGTCGAGAGACCCCTGGTCGAGGAGCTACCCTCGACGCAGTGACCGCCACCTCCCGCCCCACGCCTCGCGACCCTGCCGCCGACGGGTTGCTGCGCCGCGGCCTCGCCGTCATCGGCGTGGCCCTGCGCACGGCGCCGCGACCCTTCGCCGCCGGCATCGCCGGGTCGCTGCTGTACGCGGTGATGATGGTGCTGTCCTCCCTGGTGCTCGGCTGGGTGACCGATGAGGTCCTGCTCCCGACCTTCGCCAGCGGCCAGCTCGAGCGCGGGCTGGTGGTGCTGGCCGTCGCGCTCATCCTGGGTGTGGCGCTGCTGAAGGCGATCGGGGTGGTCGGTCGGCGTCTGGGCGCCTACCACGCCCAGTACCGGCTGCAGTCCACCTTCCGCCGCCGGGTCACCCGGCGCTACCTGGAGCTGCCCATCGCCTGGCATCGGCGACATCCCACGGGCGAGCTGCTGTCCAACGCCAACGCGGACGTCGAGTCCGCGTTCTTCGTGGCGGCACCGCTGCCCATGGCTATCGGTGCGAGCCTGTTGCTGGTGCTCACCGCCGGACTGCTGGTGGTGACCGACCCCGCGCTCGCAGCGATCGGGTTCGCGATCGGCCCGCTGCTCGCCTTCGCCAACTGGTTCTACCAGCGGCGCATGCGCTCGGCGGCCACGGTGGCCCAGCAGGCGCGCGCCGAGGTCTCGGAGGTGGCCCACGAGTCCTTCGACGCCGCGCTGGTCGTCAAGACGCTGGGACGTGAGGACGCCGAGGAGGCGCGCTTCCGCGCGGTCAGCGAGGATCTGCGCGACAAGATGATCCGCGTCGGGCGGCTGCGCGCCTTCTTCGACCCCGTCATCGAGGCGCTGCCCAACGTCGGCATCCTCCTGGTGCTGCTGGTGGGCGCCTACCGGGTGCGCGACGGTGCGTTGACCCCCGGTGACCTGGTGCAGTTCGCCTACCTGTTCCGCCTCGTCGCCCTGCCGATGCGGGTCTTCGGCTGGTTGCTGGGCGAGCTGCCCCGGGCCGTGGTGGGCTGGGACCGCGTCTCCCGGGTCCTCTCGGCCACCGATCGGATGCGCTACGGCGCAGCCTCCGGCAGCGGCGATGGTGGGGCACCCACGGCGATGGAGGAGGTGGGCTTCCACCACCCGAGCACCGAACGGGAGCGCCTGTCGGGGCCGGTGGCCGCCACCGCGGCACCGCACCCCCCGCCCGACACCACCGCGGGCTCGGCGCTCGATCCCTCCGATCCCTCCGATCCCTCCGATCCCCGCGTCGCCGACGACCACCGGCGGGGGGTGCGCTCGGTCAGCTTCGACATCGCCCCTGGCCGCACCATCGCCCTGGTGGGGGCCACGGGCTCGGGCAAGTCCACGGTCGCGTCGCTGCTGGTGCGCCTCTACGACCCCGACACCGGGCAGATCACCTTCGATGGCCGCGAGCTCCCCGATCTGGCGCGTGACCAGCTCGCCGAGCACGTCGCCATCGTGTTCCAGGAGGCCTTCCTGTTCGACGACACCGTGCGCGACAACATCACCCTCGGTGCCGACATCCCGGAGCAGGAGGTCGTCGCGGCCGCCCGCCTGGCCCAGGCCGACGGGTTCATCCGTGCGCTCGAACAGGGCTACGACACCCCCGTGGGGGAGCGCGGGGCCACCCTGTCCGGTGGGCAGCGCCAGCGCATCGCCCTGGCACGGGCGCTGGTGCGCCAGCCCCGACTGCTGGTGCTCGACGACGCGACCTCGGCGGTGGACCCGGCGGTGGAGTCCGACATCCTGCGGGGGCTCTCCGCGGCTGCGCTCCCGTCCACCGTGGTCGTGGTCGCCTACCGCCAGGGCTCCATCGCGCTGTCCGACGAGGTGGTGTTCCTCGCCGATGGTGGCGTGCGCGCACGCGGACCCCACCGACGTCTGCTCGCCGAGGACCCGGCCTACCGTCGCCTCGTGACGGCCTACGCCGAGGATGCCCGCGAGCGCGAGGCGGCCCTGCGGTCGGGTTCCGGTGTCGCCGGGGGCCGGGGTTGAGCGCCGTGGGGATGCGACCGTGAGCGCCGCCGCTGCCACCACCGCATCGCCGCGGCCCGACGGCGCCTGGCAGACGCTGCGCCGCGGCCTGGCGCTGTCACCGGAGCTG
>JAWLFQ010000059.1:5640-15561 GCA_041685505.1 Nitriliruptoraceae bacterium | reverse complement strand
TGGCCCACAGGAGGAACACCGTGGTGGCGATCGCGAGGCCGAGCGCCAGGCGGTACCGGCTCCTGCTGTCCATGACCTCCCTCCAGTCCCGCAGGTCGACGGGGCGATCACCGGGACCGTCAACCCCTGACCGCCACCGGTCGGCGCGACAGCGCCGAGGTGGTGGGGTGGTCACGGCCCTTCGCTCGGTCGGACGCTCTCCGCCGTGCCCACAGGGGCCAGACCCAGGGAGCGCGCGACGCCGGCCGACGCGAGGTTGTCGCAGGCGTAGCGGTAGACGACGACACGAGGGCCGTCGAGCAGGCGTTCGCACAGGGCGGACACGACCGCGCTGCCGGCGCCCTGCCGACGGAACCGGGGGGCGGTGACGACGCCCAGATCGCTGAAGCCACGCCACTCGAACATGCTGGCGACCGCCGCGATCTGGCCATCGGCCTGGAGACCCACGGTCAGTTCGTGCTCGCCACCGATGTCGACGTCGCCCTCCTCGAGATCCTCCTGTGCGCACTGCGCGAGGAACCGCTCGAGATCGTCGCGATCGCGCTCCGTCAGTGTGCGTACCTGCCAGCCGGGCGCCGGCGACGCGGGCCGGAAGGTCGCCGGATCGAGCGCGTGCAGACGCTGCGGTGCCTTCTCGGTCGGCCGATCGGGCCAGCACCTGGCCACGTCGTCGGCGGTCATGCGATGTCGAGGTGGTAGTTCGTCGCGCACGGCCTCGAGTTGGGCAGCCACCTCGGGCGCCACGCGGGTGACCACACGCTGTCCGACCGGCCACAGCGACACCCACGCCGTCGGTCGCGTCTGCGGGTCGGAGATGATGCTCGTGCCGGGCACCTCGACCGGGTCGGTCAGTTCGGGGAAGCTCCGCTGCCAGGTCTCGAGGACCCGCTGGTGCAGCCGAGCGGATGGCGGTTCGGGTTCCAACGCTCACCTCGGGGTGCGTGACGGGACGGTCGGCCTGGTGACGCTAGCTAGCGGGGTGGCCACCACGCCGCACACCGCTGCTCACCCGTGGCCACCGCCGCGGGCGGTCAGGCGCGGATCGCTCCCGAGGTCGGAGGGGTGGGAGCGGTCCGGGGAGAAGCGGCTCGCAGGTGGGGTGCGGCCGAGCGCCTCGGCCATCGACCGGATCAGGTGCGGAGCGGCACCGCAGCACAGACCGAGGTAGTCCACCCCCAGTTCCCGTGCGGTGTGGGCGAAGGCGGCCACCTCGAAGCGCGTGCACAGGTTCGGCTCCAAGGCCAGGGGGAAGGTCTGCCCGCCGGGTGGGGCCACGGTGGCATCGGGGTCGGGCAGGTCGAAGTAGGTGGGGTGGTCCTCGGTGGTGCGGTAGGGCACCGGCAGTGCAGCCACCGGGATGCTGACCCGCTCGAGGATCCGTCGAAGCGGTGGGAGCATGGTGGTCGGACCGCGGAAGCAGTTGAGCCCGACGACCTCCGCGCCGTCGTCCTCCAGCATGGCGCAGGCGTCGTCGACCGTGACCTCGTCGAGGAGCGTCCCCCGCGCCGGCAGCGCCAGGGTGATGACACCGGGAAGCTCGACCTCGGCGATCACCTCGAGCGCCAGCCGGGCCTCGCCCGCGGAGGAGAACGTCTCGCCGATGATCAGGTCCGCACCCTCCTCGGCCGCCCACCGTGCCTGCTCTTCGAACATCGCACGTGCCTGGCCCTCGGCGTCACGGTCACCGGGCCGGTAGACGTTGGTGTTGGCGAGGTTGCCGGCGACCAGCGGCCGATCCTCGAACTCGGCCGCGACGTCGTGCGCGAGCCGCAGAGCCTGCCGGTTGAGGGGTTCGAGCTGCTCCTCCTTGCCGATCTGCCGGAGCTTCTCGCGGTGGCCGTAGTAGGTGAAGGCCTCGATGATGTCGGACCCGGCACGGACGAACTCACGGTGGACCTGCGCGAGTGCGTCGGGATGCTCGAGCACCACCTCCGGCACGAAGCTGCCGGCCTTGAGGTAGCCGCGGCGTTCCAGCTCGAACAGGTACCCCTCGGCGCACAGGACCGGGCCGACCGCCAGGCGCTCGTGGAGGCCGCGGACAGGGTTGGAGGTGCGGGTGGTGCGCATGGGCCCTCGACGTCGGTTCGGCGGTTCCCGGCAGCGGTCCCGTCCCGGGCACGACCACATGCTGCCCCGGGACCGTGGCCACCAGCAACCGTGCCTGCAGCGCAGTGCCATGCGCCGGGACGGTGGCGCGCCGTCTGCGCCCGGGCCGCCGTCCGTGTCCGCCGCCACGGCCACACCGCGATCACGGGCAGCGGTCCGCGCGTGTCGCTCGCCATCGATGGAGATCGGTCGCCAACCACGAGCGACGGAGGCGGCGGGTCGTGAGCAGACGTCGGAGGTCCGAGCGGGTGTCGTGCATCAGTTGGACGCGGAAGTAGTTGATGAACTCGGCCCAGGCGAGCGCGAGCAGGCCAGTGGCCCACCAGCGGTCGGTCGCCGTGCCGAGCCCGACCAGCCATGCAGCGACGAGGGCGGCGCTCCACCCGATCAGCACCCACGGCAGCCAGCGGTCGAGCCGGTCCAGGACCGCGAGGGCGCTGTCGATCGCTCGGCGCTGCCGCAGGTCGAGGAGCTTGCGGTGCCAGTACCAGCCTCCCACCAGCAGCAGCCCTCCCACCGGCAGGAAGGCCACGGTCCGGAGCCAGGTGTCCGCCGGGATGGCCCGCCCACCCGCTGCCGGCACCCACCACAGCAGCACCGCCGCCATGAACGGGACGTTGCACCACTCCATGGTGCGCAACCAGGCCAGCCGCCGCAGCAGCCGCGCCCGGCTCCGCGGGAGGCGTGATCGGCGTGGCATCTCGGTGCCCTCCACTCGGTGACCTCCATGGAACCTGCACGGCTGCGGTCACGAGGCGAGGAGTCCGTTCCGCGGAGCAGGGTCCATCGCCTCGATCGTGCCCGGCGGTCCGGTGTCGCGACAGCAACGTCGGCGGATGCCGTAGCATCGCGATCGCTCATCTGCCGGGGCCGTGCACCGCGCGCGTCGACATCGACGTTCGGGACGCCGCCACGGCCTGCAGCACCGACGAGATCGCTCCGGGACCGGGGGTGGCGCGCATGGCACCACGGCGATGCCGGGCACGTGTCGGCCCCGTGTGCATGCTGCTCGTGCTCGCGATGGTGGCGGGCCCCACCGCCCCGGTTGCCGCCCAGGACGCCCCGCTGTCCTGGTCCTTCGGCCAACCCTGTCCCGATGCGATCGTGGTCGGCGCTGCCGGGTCCGGCCAGCGGGACCCGCTGAGCGAACTCGGGATGGGCGAGCAGGTCGATGGCGTCTTCCGCGCGATCGTCCAGGCGGGACGGGGACTGGAGATCGCGGCGTTCCCCCTGGCCTACCCGGCGGCGCCGGTGCTGCCCGCCTCGGGCTACCTCCGCAGCGTCGACACCGGCATCGAGCTGCTCGCCGACTCGGTCGCCGGTATCGCCCGGGAGTGTCCGCGCGCAGGGATCGTGTTGGCCGGGTACTCGCAGGGAGCGCACGTCATCCAGAGGGGTCTGGACCGGATCCGCGCGACGGACCAGGCAGGAGGAGACCACTCCGGCCACATCGATGCCGTGGTGCTCCTCGCCTCACCGCTGTTCACCCGGCAGGCAGGATCGACACAGTTCGGCAGCTTCGATCCCGCGCGCTCCGGACTTCTCGGCGGCCGGGATGTCCCGTCATGGATCGCGGCGGACACGATCACCTGGTGTCGGAGCGCTGACCTGGTCTGCCAGGGTGGTGACATCGCCGACTGGGCGGCGTACGGCTCTGCGACGTCGCGCTCCGTCCACTCCTCCTACCACGACGCGTCCACCCGACGTGTCGTCGGCGCTCTGGCGGTCGGACACCTCGATGCGGTCCCGGCCGCGCCGCCGTCGGCCCAACCCGACCCGCCGCCCGTCGGGGGATCGACGGACGGCACAGCTGACCGGCCCTTCGGACCAGCCGTCACCTCGCGTCTCACGACCAACGAGGTCCTCGCACGCGACGTGCGGTTCCCCCTGCCGGCCGACGCCCGGGACTCGTCCCACCGGGAGGGGATCGCACGTGTGCTCGCCAGCGGGGTGATGTCGGGTTACACCGACGGTGCCTTCGGTCCAGCTGCGGATCTGACACGTGGCCAGGCCGCGACCGTGCTGGTGAACGCCTTCGAGCTGCCCGACACCGATCGGTCGGGCGGGTTCACCGACACGGCTGGTTCCGTCCACGACGCTGCGATCGGTACGGCCGCGGACGCGGGTCTGGTGAACGGGTTCCCGGATGGTTCCTTCCGGCCTGAGCAGACCGTGACCCGCGCCCAGTTCGTGACCATGCTCGCCAACGGTCTCGGTCTCCGTCCCGCCTACGACCCGTCGTGGTCGGCCTTCGATGACGTGTCCGCGGCCAACGTCCACCAGCGATCCATCATGGCGATGACCAGGCTGGGACTCATCGCCGGCGTTGGCGACGGCGCTACGACGCAAACCGCTGGGCGGACCGTTGCGACGACCCGCACCTTCGCACCACGACAGCCGGTGAGCCGCGGGCAGGCAGCGACGCTGGTCGCCCGCAGCGTCGTCCAGCGTGTAGCCAGCGACCCGGACCGCTCCCTGGTGGGTGTCTGGGAGAGCTGGGGCGACAGCTCGTACTGCACGCGCATCCTCGTCGCGGCGAACCCCTACGCCCCCTCCGCGCTGTCGGTGGCGCGGGTCGACGCGGGGGAAGCACGAACCATCGACTGGGCTGGCGGCCCGGGAACACTGGTCTCCGGGTGTCGGGATCTCGACGGCGGCGACGTCGCTCCCTACCTCGTGGAGCTCTGGGTGGCGCCCGATGCGCAGACCTCCGACCCCGACTCGTGGGCCGCGGGGCCCGACACCGGCACGCGCGTCACCTGGATGCACCGCGACCCGCGGTGATGGTCGTCGAGCGTGGGGTCGGGCCGACCCCGGCACACCGTTATGCCCCCGGGTCGGCAGCCTGCACGACGTCTACCGGACGAACAGCGTGTCGTGTCGCTCGACGACCGTGCCCCGGCCGAGCGGCAGGACCTTCGTCAACAGCTTGAAACCGGCACCCAGCCCGGGGATCTTGGCGAAGACACCCTGCGGGCCTCGCAGCATCCGCCCGCTGGCGACGTCGTAGGTGGCGCCGTGCCACGGGCACACCAGACACCCCTGGTCGTCGATCGACCCGTCGGCGAGATCGGCACCGAGGTGGCGGCAGCGGCGGGTCACCGCGAACAGTTCGTCGTCGGCGTTGCCGACGGCGTAGCGGCCCGCACGCTGGACGGTTCCGGGGACGAACTCCTCGGCCGGCCCGACCTCGATCTCCTGCGCCATCCTGCATCCTCTGCATCGCGGACCCCCACGCTACCGGCGAACGGCCTCGGGCCGGTCACGGGGCCTGGCACCGGGGATGTCGGTCCGGTGGTTCCGTGCAGCTGATGGGTTCCGTGCAGCTGATGGCCGGGACCGTTCGCCGGGTGCTGGGTGCTGCGTCCCAGCGGCCGTCAACGCACCCTCCGCGCCCGATCCGCACCACACAAGGAGTGCATGTGCGTACCAGCTGGAAGCCGGGACTGGTCGTGGCAGCTGCCGTCGGGGTGTTCCTGGCCGGCTGTGCCGACGGACAACCGCCGGGGGAGGAGGCCGAGGACGGGCAGACCTCCACCGACCCCTCGGACGAGGAGGATCCCGCGGGCGATGCCGCGGGTGAGGAGGAACTCGACGAGGAAGCCCTCGAGGAACTGCTCGCCGAGCAGGAGGACCTGCCTGACCCCAACGAGGACGTCGAGGACGGCGTCTACCGGGGCGTCGGTGTGGCCCTGCCCATCCCGGAGGGGTGGTCCATCGACCCGGGAGCGCTCCAGCAGGGGGTGGTCGCCGCGTTCCCCGAGGACGGCTCCCAGCAGCTGACCGCACGGGCCGTCGACACCGAACAGGCCGAGGCCGACGGTGCCGAACCGATCGAGTTCGAGACCGTGCTCGACAGCGTGCGGCAGCAGATCGAGCAGGAAGCCGAGACCGATGAGCAGATCGAGCTGGTCGGCGCGCAGCAGGCCTACCGACTGACCTACCTGGACCTGCCCGGCCAGCAGGAGGGCGCGTCGGACGCCGGGCTCACCATCATGCTCGCCGAGAGCACCGAGGGCTCCGGACGGCTGCTCGGCGAGTTCGTCTACACCGCCGGTTCCGCCGACTACGACGATGAGATCGTGACGCTGCTCGCCGATGAAGCGGGCTTCGATCCCGACAGCGAGGTACCTGACCCCATCCAGCCCCCGGCCCCGACCCCCGCACCCGAGGGCGAGGAGGCAGAGCCAGGTGCCGAGGACGCCGGCTGAGCGCAGCGGCTCGTCGAGGGGCCACCACCGGTACCCTGAGCGCACGCGAGGAGGTGGGTGATGGCCGGACCGTCCCGTGCACGGCAGTACCTGCGCGGTGAGCGCGATGTCCGCGGTCTGGCCGCCGCAGCTGCGGGCGGTGCCGGCGAGGAGGCATCCCACGGGCTCTTCGCCGACCTCGCCGCAAGTTGGCGGCTGGCCCGGGCCTACCTCAGGGGCGAGTACCGGTCCGTGCGGGTGCGGACCGTGCTGGCCGTCATCGCCGGGCTGGTGTACTTCGTCTCTCCGGTGGACCTGATCCCGGACGTGTTCGCCCTGGTCGGCTTCACCGACGATGCGATCGTGCTGTCGCTGGTGTTCAACCTGGTCCGTCACGAACTCGCCGGGTTCCGCGCGTGGGAGGTGGAGTCCTCCCTGCTCGACGTCACCGTGCTGCGCACCGTCCGCGACGGCTGAGCGCGTCACCCTCGCGGCCAGCAGCTGCGCATCACGCAGCCACGACTCCGTGCCCCTCGATCGGCGATCATGAGCAACGACGACGCGCCCGCCCTGCCGGTGGTCGGTCGGGGACGTGGGCGTCCGCGCGGCGCCTCGCCCTTCGCGGACGTGGTCCCCACCCTGCGGCTGGTCGCCGGCTACGCCCTCGCGGTGGTGGTGTGGTTGGCCGCGGGTCCGGCGCTGCCGGGGGGCCGGTGGCTGGCGGTGCACCTGTTCACCCTCGGTGTGCTGACCAACGTGGTGCTGGCGTTCAGCGAGCACTTCTCGCGGGCGGTCACGCGGACCCCGGGGGACCGCGCGTGGTGGTGGACGTGGCTGGCCAACGCCGGGATCGTGCTGGTGCTGGTGGGGTTGCCGTCGGGTTGGCTGCCGGGGCTGGCGGCTGGCGCGACGGTCCTGACCACGGTGGTGGCTGTCGCCGGGTGGCGCCTGCGAGCGATGCGGCGGGGCGCGGTCGGGGCGCGGTTCACCTGGGTGGTGCGGCTGTACGAACGTGCGCATGTCGCCTTCGTGTACGCGGCGGTGCTCGGGGCGTTGCTGGGGCTGGGGCTGATCACGGGCACGTGGTACCTCGGTGCCCGCCTCGCCCACCTGCACGCCAACGTGCTGGGCTGGGGCGGGATCACGCTGCTGGCCACGCTGGTGTTCTTCGGGCCGACGATGGCCCGTACCCGCATCGAGCCCGGCGCGGATGAGGCCGCGGCGCGGGCGCTGCGCCGGGGTGTGGCGGCGCTGTTCGCCGCTGTGGTCCTGCTGCTGCTGCTCGGGCTGCCCGGGGGCTGGGGCACCGCCGCCCGCCTGGCGGCCGGGCTCGCTCTGGCAGGGTTCGCGGTGGCGGCCACGGCCGTGTCCCTGCCGGTATGGCGGGCGGTCCTGCGCGCACGGGTGACCGCGTCCCGGCCGCTACTGCTGGGTGCGCTGGTGTGGTTGGTGATCGTGGTCTGGTCCGACGTGGCGGTGGTCACCACCGGTGCGTGGCGGTGGTTGGATGCGATCGGTGTGGCTGCCCTGGCCGGGGTGCTGGCACCGGCGATCCTGGCCACCCTGGTCTACCTCGCGCCGATGCTCCGAGGCCGCACCACCGGGGAACGGGAACTGGTCCGGATCCGCCTGGAGGTCGGGGCCCGCACCCGCGCGGTGCTGGCCAACCTCGGCGTCGCCGCTGTCACCGTCGGGGCCGCCCGACTGGTGGGCGACCTCGCCGTCGCCGGCATCGGCTGGAGCCTGCTCGCGGCCACGATCGTGGTCACCGCGGCGACCGGACTGTGGCCGCTGGGAGCCCCCGAGGGCTGAACACCGATGACCGCTGAGGTCCGCCGAGGAGGTGCGACACTGGAGAGGCAGATCCCGACGATGCAGGGTTGGAACCTCCTGCTGCGCTTCGTCCTCGAGGTCGCGTGCCTGGCCGGCATCGCGGTGGCCGGGTGGATGATCACGCCTGCCCTCGGCGTGGTTGGCAGCGTCTTGGCCGCTGCTGCCTGGGGGGTCTCGGCAGCGCTCGCGGTACTCGTGGTGCTGCACCACCTCGCCGCCGTGTCCCGCCTGCGTTGGCTGCTTGGCCAGCGCGCGGACTGAGCGTGTCCGCGGCGGGCGAGTGGCCGGGGTCGCTTGCCCGCTCAGGAGCCGGCCCCGACGTGCCCCGCCGTCGTTGGCCCGTGGCGTCAGGCGCTGGCCCATCCGGGTGTGGACCGGCCTCGACCTGTGAGGTGAGGCCGGTCCGTGCGAGCTCGGTCGTCGGTGCAGCCGCAGCCCAGGTCGCGCTCAGCGGGCTGTATACCCGCCGTCGATCACGAGCTCACTGCCGGTCGCGAACTTCGACTCCTCCGAGGCCAGATACAGCACCCCGTAGGCGATGTCATCGGGTTCACCGGGGTGACCGATCGGGTGCGCATCGCTGAGCATCTTTCGACCTTCATCGAGGTCACCGACGGTCTCCTTGAGGTAGTTCTCCACCATCGAGGTCCATATGAACCCGGGATGGACGGAGTTGACCCTTATGCCGTCGGCCGCGTAGAGCAGGGCGTCCGTTTTCGACATCATCCGCACGGCCGCCTTGGCGGCGTGATACGGCGGTACGTCGGGGCCGCCAACGATCCCGTAGATCGATGAGATGTTGACGATGCTGCCACCCCCTGCCGCTCGCATGTGGCCGACGGCGTGTTTCGTACACAGGAACACGCCGTTGAGGTTCACCGAGAGGGTCTGGTTCCACTCTTCCAGGTCGATCTCGTCCGTCGGCTTGTTCACTCCTCTGATGCCGGCGTTGTTCACCAGTACGTTCATCGAGCCGAAGGCCTCGGAGACCTCGGAGAAGACCTGTTGGATCATCTCCTCGTCCGTGGTGTCCAGCTCCCAGGCCTGCGCCTCCCCGCCGGCCTCGACTGCCTCGGTGGCGACCTTCTCCGCATCAGCGGACCGGATGTCGGTCACGGCAACGCGTGCGCCCTCCCTCGCGAGCAGCAACGACATCGCCCGACCGAGGCCTGCAGCGCCACCGGTCACCACGGCAACCTTCCCATCAACCCGTCCCATGCCTGACTCCCATCTCGAGGCTGTTCGGGCGCTTCCACGCTAGGGACCATCGGACGCCCCTAACAGTGGCCTAGGGCCTTGGATGGGGGTCCTTGGTCCCGAGCGCACGGTTCCTGGATCGCGGCACGGCGATAACGGACGGCCGGGCGCGGACCACGTGTACGGACCGTTTGCAGATCCGTTGCAACCTTCCGTGGGGGTCGTGGGTCGGAGAGGGTGACAGCAGTCACGAAAGAGATCGCAGGAGACGATCATGACACGCACCAGCTCCCACCTACTGACCGCCGCTGTACTCACCGTCGCGGTGGCCGCGTGCGGCGGCCCCGCCGACCCCGCCGACCAGCCGCAGGACCCGGCTCCTGACGTCGTCGAGGACCCCACTGATGCGACCGAGGATGCGGACGCCCCCGAGGATGACGACGCCCCGGAGGATGCGGACGCTCCCGGTGATGACGACACCACCGACGCGCCCACCGAGGATGCGGACGCGCCCGGTGATGACGACACCAGCGACGCGCCCGCCGAGGATGCGGAGCCGGCGTCGGACGTCACCGACCTGGAGGGCGTCGAGGTC
>JAWLFQ010000059.1:0-5540 GCA_041685505.1 Nitriliruptoraceae bacterium | reverse complement strand
GAGGATGCGGACGCGCCCGGTGATGACGACACCAGCGACGCGCCCGCCGAGGATGCGGAGCCGGCGTCGGACGTCACCGACCTGGAGGGCGTCGAGGTCCAGCCCGAGGGTCAGGAGCTGATGCTCCGGATCGACGACGAGGTGCTGATCGTCGGCTTGCTCGACCCGGAGGGGGAGTCCTTCTACCGGCACGCCACCATCTGGCCCGGCTCGACCCGCGACGACCTCACCATCGTCGCCGTGAGCCAGGCGGAGGGCATGTACGACCTGCGCTGGCTGACCGTCACCGACGGCGCGGAGGACACACCCGTCCAGGCCTTCCCCACGCACCTGCAGCCCGACACCGAGATGGTCGCTGCGGCCGACGTCGCACCCAACCCCGTGTTCTCGCCGGACGGTGACAGCCTGGCGTGGCTCGACTGGAACGCCGAGGGTGCGGTCTCGCTGCGCACCGTCGGCTGGGACGAGGGCCCGGGTACGGGACGTACCGAGGACGACAACGCGAGCTTCGCCCTCGACGAGCTGCCCGCTGGTGTCCAACTGCAGAGCTGGGAGGCCGTCGAGGGTGACACCTCAGAGCTCCACGTCACCGACCAGGAGGGCGAGAGCTGGACGATCACCATCCGTCGTCAGGCCGACGGGGCGCTCGCCCTCCCACCGGGAGCCCTCGAGCAGGACTGACCCACCGGAGCGCACCCGCAGATCCGTGTCGGCGCGCCAGGACTCAGGCCCCTGGTCCGGCACGGATCGCCGGTCGTAGTGTGAAGTGACATCGTCGAGTGAAGGACGACCCGTGCGACGTGGACCTCTCGTACCGCTCCTCGTCCTCGCGCTGCTGCTGCTTCCCGGCACGAGCGCAGGCGTCGAACACGATGACGACGGCCTCGAGGTGGCCGTCTACCTGCTGGTGGGATCCTCGCAGGAGGGAGCCGTCCCGCAGCTGGTGCCGGTGGCCCGTGCGATCGATGACACCCCGGAGGTCGCCCATGCGGCCGTGGAGGCGCTCCTGGACGGTCCCACCGACGCCGAGGCGGCGTCAGCACCGGCGGTCATGAGCGAGATCCCCGACGGGGTGACGCTCAACGGCATCGACATCGATGACGATGGCCTGGCGACGGTCGATCTCTCGGCGGGTTTCGAAGCCGGCGGCGGCAGCGCATCGATGCAGGCCCGTCTGGCACAGCTGGTCTTCACCGTGACACAGTTCACGGCCGTGGACGGCATCGCCCTGGAGCTCGATGGCGTGCCGACGACGGTCTTCTCCGGTGAGGGCCTGCTGATCGAGCCCCCGGTGGGACGGGCGTACTTCGAGGACGACGAGGTCCTGCCACCGGTCCTGGTGGAGGAACCGACCTACGGGGGCGAGTTCGAGGCCAGGCTGGCCGGCACGAGCGCGCTCGAGGAGTTCGAGGTGGGGGTCTACGACGGTGACGGACGCCTGCTGGGTGATGCCGTTGTCACGGTGGACGACGTCGACACCCGGTCGCGGTTCGATGTGACCGTGCCCTACGTCTCGCTGTCCGAGGGGATGGGCAGCGTCATCGTCGAGGGCACCGACGGCACCCTGCGGGAGTACCCGGTGACGCTGACCCCGACGCCGGTCCCGGCGGCGCGCGGCATCGAGCAGGCCTGCCCCTCCGTTGAGGTGCCGGCCTCCGACTTCCTCGATGTCGAGGACGATGGTGTCCACACGCCAGCGATCGAGTGCATCGCATGGCTCGGGATCACCGAGGGACGTACCGCGACCAGCTTCGCACCGTCCGCACAGATCACCCGCGGCCAGTTCGCCGCCATGGTCGCCCGTGCGCTCCGCACCGCGGGGGAGGAGTTGCCCGAGGACCCCGCCGCGGCCTTCACCGACGTGGCGGGCACCACCCACGCCCTGGAGATCGACCAGCTCGCCGCGCTCGGCATCGTGCGGGGACGCGCCGATGACACCTACGCACCCGATGGCCGGGTGACGCGTGCGCAGACCGCGTCGATACTGGTGCGCACCTTCGAGCAGGTCACCGGTGCGACCCTGGAGGCCGAACGCAACTACTTCACCGATGACGATGGGAGCGTGCACGCCGCAGCCATCGACGCGGCCGGTCTCGCCGGGTTGACCACCGGGCTCGGCCCGGAGGAGTTCGGTCCGGGCATGGACCTGCGACGTGACGAGATGGCGACGCTCGTGGCGCGGCTGCTCGATCTGCTGGTCGTCGAGGGTGGGGTGATCATCGACAGCTGAGCGGCGCCTGCGCTCCGGGTGCGGGACCGGTGGCTGATCGTCGTTCCGTGTGACGCCCGACCCTGGCGCTCCGCACGCCGTTGGCGCACGTTGACACCGTGCGGGGTGCTGGGTCGAGGGACGGACGTCGGATGCCAGGTGGAGGACACGGCCGCGGGATGTGGGGCTGGGGCATGGGCGGCTGGGGCTGGCTGTGGCTGGTGCTCATCGTCGTGGTCATCGTGCTGCTGGTCGTGTGGATCACGCGACGCACCGGCCCCACCGGCGGCAGCGGTGGTGGTGTCGATCGGGTCGAAGCGCTCCGGATCCTGGAGGAACGTTTCGCGCGCGGTGAGATCGATCGTGAGGAGTTCGAGGAACGGCGTCGGGTCCTGCGGGGTGGGCCGCCGTGAGCCCCACTGCGCGGGTGCCGACCGTTGACCCCGGCCCGGGGCGGCTGACGGACAGCTCAGAAGGTGACGATGCGGTCGGCCTCGAGGGTCCAGTCGGCGAGCTGGTCCATGGTCGAGCGGAAGGCGCCTTCGACCAGCTGTTCCTCGTCGAGTCCGCGCACGTCGAGGCAGGTGCCGCAGCACCCGATCTCCCCGTTGCGCCGGGACAGGCTGCGGATCATCCGGTCGAGGTGGTGGTAGCCGTCGGGGAGGTGCTGGCCGTCGATGGCGGGGTCGGGGGAGCGGGAGCTCGGGCGGGGTCGTGCAGCAGCCGCAGAGACTCGGTGTCACCGGAGAGCTCGATGCGGCGGCCGGGGACGGGGTTGCCGGTGAGTTGGCTGCCGTGACAGCCGATCGCGCGCTGCTGGCGGGTCCGGTCCACGGTGATGGTCCGGTCGAGCTCGTCGTCGCCGCGGCCGACGAAGGGCGCGCCGAACTCGGTGCGCAAGGCGGCGGCGATCCGCTCGGGGATGGCCCAGCCCCACGCGGGGATGTCCTGTCGGCGTGCGGCCGCGACCGCGGCACTGGTGGCGTGCTGGTGGTCGGGGTGGCCGGTGATCCCACCATGGTCGAAGGTGAGCAGCGCGTTGGCGTGGGGGCCGGCTGCGACGATCTCGGTGATGAGCTCCTCCAGCGGCACGCCGGCCAGGGCGCCGTCGGGATGGGAGCACAGGGTCACCGCGTCGATCCCGAGCTCCCGGGCGGCGCACTCCACCTCGGCTGCACGGTGGGTGGTCAGGTCCGGGTGCGCGCCGAGCGTGGACGCCTCACCGGCGGTGAAGCACACCAGCCGCACACGCGCGCCCTGATCCATGAACGCCGTCACCAGGGCACCCAGCCCGAAGCTCTCGTCGTCGGGGTGGGCGCACACCACCGTGACCTCGGCGTAGCGGGGGACGGCATCCAACCCGTCCTGGTCGGGCACCAGGGCAGGGGTGGGGGTGGGCACCACCGGCGGGTCAGGCATGCTGGACGCCGTCGTCCTGGGCTGCCGGGGAGGCGGTCGGCATCCCCGCCAGGCGCCACTCGGGGAAGCCGGCCTCCAGCCGCCGGGCCCGGCGCCCCGCCCGGTGCAGCTGCGCGACCGCCTCCGGGGCCAGTACGCAGTACGGGCCGCGGCAGTAGGCGACGATCTCGATGTCCTCGGCGAGCTCACCGAGCCGGTCACCGAGCTCATCCAGCGGCATCGAGATGGCTCCGGCGATGTGGCCCGCCGCGTACTCGCTGGGGGGACGGACATCGACCACCACGACGTCGTCGCCGGCCTCGATCCGCCGCCGCAGCTCGCTGAGACCCACCGGCTCGGCCGCCTCACCGACGTCGAAGTGGGTCCGGACGGTCTCGCTGACCTCGCTCAGCTGTGCCCGCGCGACCTCCTGCACCGCGTGCAGCAGCCGGCACACCGAGTCGTCGGCGATGCGGTAGTAGACGTGCTTGCCGTCGCGTCGGGTCGCCACGAGCCGGGCCTCACGCAACCGCTGGAGCTGTCCGGACACCGTCGTGACCTTCAGATCCGTCAGCCGCGCCAACTCCTCGACCGCACGCTCCCCCTGGCACAGCAGGTCGAGCAGCTCGAGGCGTGCCGGGTGGCCGGTGACCTTCCCCACACGGGCGAACTGCTCGTACAACGCGTCCTTGACGTCTCGGCCAGCCATGTCCGCAACGCTACATCGTTCCACGGAACCATGCAATGAAAGATTGAATGCCCGGTCTCGCCGAAGGGCCGGGGCGACTGGCCCTGTCCGCGCAGCGGCGTTCGGCGTCGAGGTGGGTCCGAGCGCCTCGTGTGGGCGCTGCCGCACCTCGGCAGTGTGGTGGTGGACCGGTCCAGAGGTCCCAACCGGCCAGATGCCCCCCGGTTCGCACACCCGACACCTACCGACGGAACATGGAGGTCGCTCGATGCCCGACGACTACAAGCAGTACCTGCAGGACTACCAGGACACCACCGGCAAGCTCCGTGAGGAACTGCCCGAGGTGATGAAGACCTTCGGTGGCCTTCACGGCGCCTCGATGTCCGATGGCGCGCTCGACGCCAAGACCAAGGAGTTGATCGCCCTCGGGATGGGGATCACCGGCCACTGCGAGGGCTGCATCGCCGTCCACGTCGCCGCCGCCGCGAAGGCCGGCGCGACCCGCGAGGAGCTGATGGAGGTCATCGGCGTCGCCATCCTCATGAACGGCGGCCCCGCCACGGTCTACGGTGGGGAGGCCTACAAGGCCATCGAAGCGCTCACCTGAGCCGCACGACCCGTCGTCCGGTTCGGGTGCCTTGCTCACCGCCTGTGCAGGGTGCCCCCGGGCCGGGCGGTCCGCGCCTCGCGCGGGTGGGTCTCGCGCATGCGCAGGGTGACGTCCAGCCCGGACGCGGCGGTGATCGCCGCGACGGCGATGATGGCGACGTCCAGCGAGTAGAGGTCCGCGAGCACCCCGGAGAGCAGGGCACCGACCGCGAAGCCGATGTCGCGCCACAGCCGGTAGACCCCGACCGCCGCGCCACGCCAGGACGGGTGGGCGACGTCACCGACCGCGGCGATCAGGGTGGGGTAGGCCATCGCGGTGCCGGCGCCGAACATCGCGCTGCCGACCGCCCAGACCGCGAACGTGTCGCCGAAGGCGATCACCAGCAGCCCGGCGGCTTCGGTGAACTGCCCGCCGGCGATCAGCCACTTGCGGCCCACCCGGTCCGACAGCGCGCCGGTGAACAGCTGCCCCACACCCCACACCGCAGGGGCGATCGCCACCAGCAGCCCGACGGTCGACAGCTCCAGCCCGCCCAGGGCGAAGAACAGCGGGAACAGCCCCCAGGCCATGCCTTCGTTGAGGTTGTTGACCAGCCCGGCCTGGCTGGCCGACGACAGGGACCGGTCACGCCAGGT
>JAWLFQ010000058.1:0-15571 GCA_041685505.1 Nitriliruptoraceae bacterium | reverse complement strand
CAGCTCGCCGAACGCCTCGCCCTGGCCAGCGCCGTGTGACGAGCGCCAGCGGGCCGTACCCTGGCGACAACCGTCGTCGTGGAGTGATGCGCGTGTCCGATCGCACACAGTGGACCGAGGCCCAGTGGCGCGAGGCGCTGGATGCGGACGCCTACCACATCCTGCGTGAGGCAGGCACGGAACGGCCCTTCACCGGGGCGTACTGGGACACCGCCACACCCGGTGTCTACCGGTGCCGGGGCTGCGGAACGGAGCTGTTCCGTTCCGAGACCAAGTTCGACGCGCACTGCGGCTGGCCCAGCTTCTACGCACCGCAGGAGCAGGACGCGGTCACCCTGCACCGCGACCGCACCCTCGGCATGGTCCGCACGGAGGTGCGGTGCGCCAACTGCGACGGCCACCTCGGCCACGTGTTCGAGGACGCCCCCGACCAGCCCACGGGCCTGCGCTACTGCATCAACTCGGCGGCACTGGCGCTCGACGCCCAGGAGTGAACGGCGCACCGGTGCCAGGATGTTGCGCCTGCCCGGTCGGTGATGACCTCACCCGCGCTCCATGACCGCCTGCGCGATGATCAGGTCCTCGTAGGCGATCCCGACGGACTCGAACAGGGTCCGGTCCTCGGGGCCGGCGCGCACCGCCACCCGGTCGTGGACCACCTCGGGCAGATCGGCGGCGATCGCACCCGGGTCCCACCCCGCGGCGGTCGCCTCGACCAGATCGCCCGATTCCCGGAGCGCAGCGTCACGCTCCTCGACCACCACGCGGCAGGAGCGGACGGTCGTCGCGTCCACCTCCTGCATCTGGGGGCGGTAGGAGCCGACCGCGTTGATGTGGACCCCCGGCGGCAGGCGGGTGCCGTCGAACACCGGTGTCGAGCTCGTGGTGCAGGTGCACACGAGGTCGGCATCGGCCACCGCGTCCGGTCCCGCGACGGCGGCATCCAGACCGAACCGGTCGCGGGCCTGGGCGGCCAGCGCCTGCGCGGGCTCGCTGCGCCGCGACACGATCCGCACCGCACGGACCGGGGCGACGGCCACCATCGCCTCGAGGTGGGCCTCGGCCTGGGGTCCCGCCCCGACGATGACCAGCCGCCTGCTGTCCTCCCGCGCCAGCCAGCGGGTGGCCAGACCCGAGACCGCCGCGGTCCGGATCGCGGTCAGCGCTGCGGCGTCCAGCACCGCGGCAGGGGTCATGCCCGGGCCCTCGAACAGCACCACCACCCCCTGGATGCGGGGCAACCCACGGCCGGGGTTGGCCGGATCGATGCCCACCAGCTTCACCGTCGCGCCACCGTCGAGGAAGCTCGGCATCAGCAGCAGCTCCTGCTCACCGGCGCGCAGGTGCTGGCGGGGCGGCGTCTGTCCCAGGCGCCCAGCGGTGATCGCGGCCTCGAGCGCATCGACCGCCGCGGTCATGGACAACCGGGCGCGCACCTGCGCGTGATCGAGTAGCTGCATTCGTGCCTCCCTGTGGTGACCCGGCCCGCGGGACGGGGGCTCAGCGCAGGACGAACCCCGTCCCGAGCTCGTCGTGGGGCTCGAGCACGAAGGTGTGGTGACCGGTCCGGGCCGCCCGACCCTCCACCTCGGTGTCGTAGGTGCTCGTGCCGTCGGGGCGACGACCCTGCGCCAGCAGCCGGCCGAGGAAGGTGGTCCCCACGATCGAGTCGTGGACCAGGGTGTCGCCCACGGCGAGCGACCCTCGCTCAGCCAGAACTGCCAAGCGCGCGGACGTGCCACTCCCGCACGGGGACCGGTCGACCTGCCCATCGGCGAAGATGGTCACGTTGCGTTGGTGGTGCGTTCCCACCGGATCGACGAAGATCACCCCGTACAGACCGACCTCGCCGCTGTCATCCGGCAGGTGCAGCTCGAGCTGCTCGTCGACCGCGGCCTTGATCATCCGACCCCAGCGGATCAGGCCATCCAGGTCGCCGACAGCGACCTCGAGGCCGACCGCCGCGGCGTCGCAGCTGGCGTAGAAGGCGCCGCCGTAGGCGATGTCGAGGTGGAGGGTGCGGCCCTCGACCTCCACCGGCAGATCCAGGGTGTGCACGGCGGCGGGGACGTTGCGGAAGCGCACCGCACCCGGTCGGCCGGCCTCGAGCGCAACCACCGCCTCGACCCGCCCGGAGGGCACGTCGATGACCACCGTGTGGTCCGCGGCGCCCGGCTGCGGGACCACCAAACCGGTTTCCACAGCCCAGGTCGCCAGGGCGATGGTGCCGTGCCCGCAGGCGGTCGAGAAGCCGTCGTTGTGGAAGAACACCGTCGCGAGATCACCGGCGTCGTCGTCGGGTGGTGCCAGGAAACCGCCGTACATGTCCGCGTGGCCACGAGGCTCGCGGCACAGCAGGGCCCGCACCTCATCGAGGTGTGCGATCGCCCAGTGCCGCCGCTCGACCGCCGTGCGGCCCCGCGGTGTGGCGACACCCGCGGTCACGATCCGGAAGGGTTCACCGGCGGTGTGGTAGTCGGTCGTGCTCACCATCGGGCCCATACAGCTCCCTGTCCGTCACGGCCCGGGGCAGTCAAGCAGCCGGGGCCCGGTTCCCCGGCGCGACGGTGACGGCACCTCCCGCGGTGACCGCGGCACCATGCCGGTCGAACGCCGCACCGGATCCCATCTTGCGGGTCTTGACCCTACGGCTAGGGTGCGCGCCGTCCCAGCGACCCCCCGGGTGTCGCTGCCGGTTTTCGAGGGCACCGGGGGTGCCCGCCCGATGGTGAGGAGACGGCGTGGCACGTGTCGGCCGGCTGACGGTGCTCGGGATGCTCACGCTCCTGTCGCTGGGGCTGCTGGGCGGGATCGCCGTCGCGCAGGACAGCGAACGCATCGGCGGGCGGCTGGCCGAGAGCGGCGACGGCGTCGCGGGCGTGACCATCAGCGTCGCGACCCTCGACGGCGAACCGGTCGGCGAAGCCGTCTCCGATGACGACGGTGAGTGGTCGATCGAGGTCCCGGGTGAGGGGCGCTACCTCGTGCGCCTCGACACCGGCTCCCTGCCCGCGGACGTGCAACTGCGCGACCCCGACCGCCAGGAACTGGAGATCCGGGTCAGCGAAGGCGGGTCGGCGACGGCCCTGTTCGCCTTCGGCCAGGTCGAGGAGACCGGCAGCATCCTGGTTCCACGGCTGGTGCAGAGCACCTTCAACGGGCTGAAGTTCGGGTTGATCATCGCCATGACCGCGATCGGCCTGTCGCTGATCTTCGGGACCACGGGCCTGATCAACTTCGCCCACGGCGACCTGGTCACCTTCGGCGCCTTCGCGGCCTATGCCTTCAACGTGTTGCTGGGCCTGCACCTGGTCGTCGCCGGGCTGCTGTCGGTGCTCGTCACGGCGGCCTTCGCCGGCGGGATCGACCGTGGCCTGTGGCGACCACTCAGGGAGCGCAAGACCGGGCTGATCTCCATGCTGGTCATCTCGATCGGCCTGGCGTTCGTGGTGCGACACGTGATCCTGTTCTTCTTCGGCGGCAGCCGACGGCCCTACAACGACTACACCCTGCAGGTCGGCATCGATATCGGTGCGCTGCGGGTCCAGCCCGTGGAGCTGTGGGTCATGGGGCTGTCGGTGTTGATCCTGGTCGGTGTGGCGGTGATGCTGACCCGCACCCGGCTGGGCAAGGGCATGCGCGCGGTCGCCGACAACCGCGACCTGGCCGAGTCCTCCGGCATCGACGTGCAACGGGTCATCCTGTCGGTGTGGGTCCTCGGTGGAGGGCTCACGGCCGCGGGCGGCATCTTCCTCGGGATGATCGAGAGCGTCGACTACCTGATGGGCTTCCGGCTGCTGCTGCTGATGTTCGCCGGTGTCATCCTCGGCGGGCTCGGTACGGCCTACGGCGCGATGCTCGGCAGCCTGATCGTCGGGCTGGTGAGCGAGATCTCGACCGTCTTCTTCTCGAGCCAGCTGAAGTACGTCTGGGCGCTCGGGGTGCTCATCGTGATCCTGCTGGTCCGACCGCAGGGCCTGCTCGGCCGGAAGGAGCGGATCGGATGACAGCTACACGGGCCACGAGCGCGCGCACGAGGGAGACCGGCTGATGGGGACCGACATCCTCTTCGACGCCCTGAGGACGGCCACCGGGCCGACGGCGGCCTCCTACGCGTTGCTGGCCATCGGCCTGAACATGCACTTCGGGTACACGGGCCTGCTGAACTTCGGCCAGGCCGGGTTCATGCTGATCGGGGCCTACGGGGTGGCCATCACCGTGTCCACCTTCGGTGGGCCACTGTGGCTCGGGATCATCGTCGGCCTGCTCGGTGCGGTGGTGCTGGCGCTGCTGTTGGGCGTTCCCACGCTGCGACTGCGCGCCGACTACCTCGCCATCACCACCATCGCCGCCGCGGAGATCCTGCGCCTGCTGTTCCGCAGCAGCGGCGCCGAGCCGATCACCGGCGGGGTGTTCGGGCTGCGTCAGTTCGGGGGGGCGTTCTTCGGTCCGAACCCGATCCCGCCGGGTCGCTACCTCGGACCGCTGGCGCTCAGTGCCGAGCGCGCCTGGGTCATGCTGGTGGGCTGGTCGCTGGTGGCGCTCATGATCGGCCTGCTGTGGGCCCTGATGCGCAGCCCCTGGGGGCGGGTGATCACCTCGATCCGCGAGGACGAGGACGCCGCGCGCAGCCTCGGCAAGAACGTCTTCTCCTACAAGATGCAGAGCCTGATGCTCGGCGGGGCCATCGGCGCGCTCGGTGGGGCCCTGTTCGCCATGTCGCTGCAGACGGTGCAGCCCGACACCTTCCTCCCGCAGGTCACCTTCTACGCCTTCGCCATCCTGATCCTCGGGGGGACCGCGTCCACCTGGGGACCCGCGCTCGGGGCGATCATCTTCTGGTTCCTCCTCGGGAGCCTCCAGAGCGGCCTGCGCCGGCTCTCCGACGCCGGCACGCTGCCCGAGTTCTTCGGCGGCAACGAGGTCGGCGCGACGACGCTGACCTTCGTCGGCGCGTTGATCATGCTGCTGATGATCTACCGACCCCAGGGGATCCTCGGCGACAAGAAGGAGCTGCAGCTCGATGTCTCCTGATCCGACCGAGCACCGTGACGACCCCCTCGCGGGGGTCCCGGCCGAGCCGGGCGTCGCCAAACCGGACCCGATCCTCACCATCGACGGCGTCCAACGATCCTTCGGCGGCCTGACCGCGGTCGACGTCGACCACCTCGAGATCCCCAAGGGGCTGATCACCGGCCTGATCGGACCGAACGGGGCCGGCAAGACCACGCTGTTCAACCTCCTGACCGGCTTCGACACCCCGGACCAGGGCAGCTGGACCTTCAAGGGCACCGACCTCGCGGGCATGCCCGCCCATCTGGTGGCGCGCAAGGGGATGGTGCGCACCTTCCAGCTGACCAAGGCGCTGTCGCGCATGTCGGTGCTGGCGAACATGAAGCTCGCCGCGGTCGGTCAGACCGGCGAACGCTTCCTGCCGGCGTTGCTGCCGTCGGTGTGGAAGGGCCAGGAGGCGGAGATCACCGCACGGGCGGACGAGTTGCTGGTGCGCTTCAAGCTCGACCACATGCGTGACGAGTTCGCCGGCACCCTCTCGGGGGGGCAGAAGAAGCTGCTGGAGATGGCCAGGGCGCTGATGGTGGAACCCGAGATGGTGATGCTCGACGAGCCGATGGCCGGGGTCAACCCCGCCCTGACCCAGTCGCTGCTGGGCCACGTCAAGGGGCTGCGGGACGAGGAGGGCCGCACGGTGGTCTTCGTCGAGCACGACATGGACGTGGTCTTCGACATCTCGGACTGGGTGGTCTGCCTCGCCCAGGGCGGGGTGATCGCCGAGGGCCGCCCGGAGGAGATCGGGACGGACCCGGCGGTCATCGACGCCTACCTGGGCTCCAGCCACACCCAGGCACCCACACCCCGGCGCAAGCGTTACGAGAGGCAGGCATCGTGAGCACCCGGTCCACCCCGGAGCAGCTCTACCCCGGCGAGTCGCCGATCCTGCTGGCTGACGCGCTGGTCGCGGGCTACGTGCCGGACGTCGACATCCTCAACGGTTGCACGCTGTCGCTGTACGACGGCGAGCTGGTCGGCATCATCGGCCCCAACGGGGCCGGCAAGTCGACGCTGATCAAGTCGATGTTCGGACTGGTCCCGATCCGCTCCGGAACCGTCACGCTGCGAGATGCGCAGATCACCGGCCTCCCCGGCCACGAGCTGGTCGCCAGGGGCGTCAGCTACGTGCCCCAGGTCCGCAACATCTTCGCGGCGCTGACCATCGAGGAGAACCTGGAGATGGGGCTCTACCTCAAGCCCGAGCTGTGGACGCAACGCTACGCCTTCGTGACCGAGCTGTTCCCGCTGCTCAGGACCCGCGCCAAGCAGCGCGCCGGGTCGCTGTCCGGCGGGGAGCGCCAGATGGTCGCCATGGCGCGCGCGCTGATGATGGACCCCTCGGTGCTGTTCCTGGACGAGCCGTCCGCCGGTCTGTCCCCGGCCAACCAGGACGACGTGTTCACGCGCATCGCCGAGATCAACGAGGCCGGGATCTCCATCGTGATGGTGGAGCAGAACGCCCGCACCTGCCTGCAGATCTGCGACCGGGCCTACGTCCTGGACCAGGGCAGCAACGCCTACACCGGGACCGGCGAGGAGCTGCTGCACGACCCCAAGGTCATCGAGCTCTACCTCGGCACCCTCGCCCAGGCGCTCTGACCCTTCCCGACCCTGCCTGACCCCGCAGCCCCCGTGGCGGCGTCGCGTCGATGCGGTCGTGGGCGGGGCCGGCGCCAGCGTCGCTCGGTCCGTCTCGCCGCCGCCCGCACAGGCGCAGGGCCCGGGACGCTGGCGTCCCGGGCCCTGCCCAGCTGGTGCCGACCGGGTCCTACTCCTCGATGGTCCCGGTCTTGACCTCGACGAGGGTGAACTCGCCGTCCACCCACTCGCTGACGTCGTAGGCGCCACGCGACGGCTCACCCGAGCCCTCACGGACCTCCCGGAACGCGAGCGCGTCACCGGCTGCCGACTGGTAGGCGATCGACTCGCCGGCCTCGATGAACTCGAGGCACTCGCCGTAGGTGCCGCACTCGTTGTCGCCGACCGTGACATCGATCATCAGGTCACGGATGTCCGCGGAGTCCGTGGATCCCGCGACCGCCGCCGACAGCCCGATCAGGTTCATGCAGTCGTAGGACTGGGGCGAGAACAGCAGGTCCTCCAGATCCGGGTTGTAGTCGAGGACCGCCGACTCGAAGTCCGAGGTCGACTGGCTGGAGGGCGCCGTGAAGGTCATCCCGTCCAGCACGTTCGGGTCCGAGGGGTCCACCTCCTCGGCGAAGGCGGCACCGGCGATGCCGTCCGCACCGTACATCTGCTCGGTGTCGGCACCGGCTCCGAGCAGCCCCTGCACGATCGCGGCGCCCTCGGCGAAGGAGATCACCACGTAGGCGTCCGCACCGGAGTTGGTCATGTCCTCGACCACCGAGTCGAAGGTCCCGGCGTTCGGGTCGTAGGTGTCGCTGAAGACCACCTCGCCACCCTGGGCCTCGAAGGCCTCAACGGTCGCGTCCATCAGCCCCTGTCCGTAGTCGTCGCCACGCGCTGCGATCGCCACCGTGGCGTAGCCGTCGCCGATGACCTCCTCGGCGAGCACCGGACCCTGGAGGGCGTCGGAGGGGGCGGTGCGGAAGTAGTACCCGTCGTCGGGGTAGTCCGTCAGCCCCGGACCGGTGTTGGAGGGCGAGCACTGGACCACGCCCGCACCCGTCACCTGGTCGATGATCGCCAGGGTCATACCCGTCGCGGCCGCGCCGACGATCGCGTCGACGTCGGCAGCCAGCAGCCGGGAGGCCTCCTCGGCGGCGATGCCGGTGTCGTTGGCCTCGTCACCGCTGAGCAGCGTCACCTCGGAGCCGAGGACCCCGCCAGCGTCGTTCATCTGGTTGACCGCGAGCTCCACACCGGAGATCATCGGAGGTCCGAGGAACGCCAGGTCGCCGGTCTCCGGAAGGATGTAGCCGACCGTCAGGCCCTCACCCGACGCCTCGGCCTCTTCGTCGTCCTCACCCTCGTCCGAGGGCTCCTCCGCGTCCTCGCTCTCCTCCTCGTCGTCCTCGCCCTCGTCCTCGGTCTCCTCCTCGACCGGGTCCTCGGTCTCCTCGACGGGGTCGTCACCACCACATGCGGCGGCGATCATCGCCAAGGCCGCGAACAACGCGACGGCCTTGCCGCCGGTCCTGATCCTCATCGTGTCTCTCCTCGGGTCGATCGCCGCACGCCGGACGACGTGCGGTGCGTCCTACGCGATCCGTGCGCAGGCCCGGCCGTCACATCCCCGCACAGGCCCACGGTGGTACTACCGTAGTAGCACAGGGCCTGTCGTGACGAATGTCAGTTCGCTCATGGGGTCGGAAGACCCTATGGGCGCACGCGCTGCCGCCCGTGCGCACGATCCCCGCTCACCTGCCCGGCTACCGCCTCGCCGTGCTCAGGCCGTGCCGTCATCGCTCGATGACTGCGCCTCATCGGAAGGCTCGAGGCTCTCGTCGAGGCGCACCTCACCCGACTTGACCTTCGCCCCGTACTCGTCCACGTACTCCTGGCCCGACAACAGCATGATCTCGTACATCAGCTCGTCGGTGGCGGAGCGCAGCACGAAGGGATCCTCGCGCCGCTCGTGGTAGCGGCTGAGGTCCAGTGGGCTCCCGTAGCGCATCCGCACGGGCCCGCGCTTGGGCACCCGGGCCCCGGTCGGCAGGGCCATGTCGGTGCCCTCGATCCCGCACGGGATGATCGGGACCTCGGCCTCCAGCGCCATACGCACCGGGCCCGTCTTGCCCCGGTAGAGGCGACCGTCGGGGCTGCGGGTGCCCTCGGGGTAGATGCCCAGCAGCTCGCCGCTGCGCAGGATCTCGACCCCGGTCGCCAGGCTCGCGTCACCCTCGCCCTTCCCGCGGCGCAGCGGGACCACGCCCGTGCCCTGGAAGAACCACCGCGTCCGCCACGAGTCCCAGTAGTCGGCCTTGCCCAGGAAGTAGACCGGGCGCGGGATGTTCATCGGCAGCACGAGGGAGTCGATGAAGGACAGGTGGTTGCACGCCAGGATCGCCGGTTCCCGCTCCGGGATGTGCTCCATGCCCTCCACCGTCACCTGCAGGTAGGGGTTGAGCACCGGCGGCAGCGCGCGCTTGAGCGTCCGGTACATCCGTGGTGCATCCCGCATCCCCGCCACGTGGGCTCCTCCCTGCTCCTGGACCGGACGGCGCGCCCGGCGTGTGACAGCTGCACCTCAGCCCGGTCCACACCCCCCCGCGGTGGGGCCCGGCCCGGCTGTCCCCTCCAGGGTCACCGCCGCCGGCTGCCACCTCGCTAGCCTAGGGAGGCACCCGGGGAGCGTCGAGCACCGAACCCCACGCGACCCGAGCCCGCGACCCGGCCGAACGGGATCGTGCCCCTACGACGTGGTCCATCCGGAGGAACCGTGGCCGAGGACATGGGAACCTGGCCGCCCGAGCAGGCGACGGTCCTGCTCGAGGTCCTGGGTGAAGCGGGTCTCGCGCCCGAGCCCAAGCGCACGCGTGAAGGGGTCCGGATCACGGTGCCCGACGAGCAGTCCGACGAGGCGCACCGCCAACTGGTGGCCAACATGGACCGGATCGCCAGCGCAGCGCAGCGTCCCAAGGGACAGGGCAACCGCAGCCGGCGGCCGCGGGAGGTCAAGGGCGCCGACCACCAGCAGCCCAAGGACCAGCAGCAGATGGCCTCCGAGCGGTTGCAGCGCATCGCCCGACCCCTCGGGCTGCTGCTCATCGGACTCCTGCTGTTCGCCACCGTCGGGCGGATCAACCCCGTCATCGCCTTCCTCGTGCTCGGCGTGCTCATCTACGTGATCGGCAAGCGCGCCCAGCAGCAGGGCGGCGGTTCCAGCGGCTCGGGTCCCGGGCCGATCCGGTAGCGGCGGGCGACACCGTCACGACCGGCCCAGGGCCTCCCGCAGGAAACGGACCTGGGTGGTCAGCAGCCGCTGCGTGAGCAGTTCCTGCGGCGTCATGTGGGTGACGCCGGACAGGGGCAGCACCCGGTGGTCGCGACCGTCGGCGAGCAGCGCGGCGGACAGCCGCAGCGTGTGGGCCGCCACGACGTTGTCGTCGGCCAGGCCGTGCAGCAGCAGCAGGGCCGGTGGCCGGTCCACCGGCCAGGGCTGCGCACCGGGCAGCGTGCCGTCCTGCTCGACCAGGCTGGAGCGCCGGTAGGCCTCCGGTTGCGTCGCGGGGTGCCCCAGGTACCGCTCGGTGTAGTGCGTGTCGTACAGCGTCCAGTCGGTCACCGGAGCACCGGCGATGGCGGCGCGGAACACCTCCGGTGCACGCAGCACTGCCAGGGCTGCGAGGTAGCCACCGAAGGACCAGCCCCGGATCGCGACCCGTTCGAGGTCGAGCCGCGGCTCGAGCGCGGCGACGGCCCTGAGGGCGTCGATCTGATCCGCGAGCACCGCCGATGCGAGGTCATGGTGCACCGCCCGTTCCCACTCGGGTCCACGACCCGGGCTCCCGCGACCATCGGTGACCAGCACGGCGAACCCCTGGTCGGCCAGCCACTGCGAGGCCAGGAAGGGGCCGGTGGCCGACAGGACACGCTGGGCGTGCGGGCCGCCGTAGGGGTCGAGCACCACGGGCAGGCGCTGCTGTCCGTCGTCGTCCCGCGGGAGCAGCAGCGCGGTGCGCAGGCCGCGTTCGCCCACCACGCGCAGGAGCGGCTGCGGGCGCACGCCCGGCACCTCGGCGACCACCTCCAGGGCATGGACGCTGAGGTGCTCCTGACCGAGCTCGTCCCGACGCCGCCAGCCCACGGTCACCGTGGGGCGGGACATGCCCAGCACCGCGGTGGTCTCCACCCAGGGCGGTTGCGCCCCCGTCGGCGGGGCGGTCGCCGCCGCCCAACAGCGACGGCCGGGGACGACCGTGCGCACACCGGCGGGCTCGGCGACCGTGTCGCTGCGCACCACGGGGTCGACGCCCGGGGCCAGCACCACCTCGTAGGGGTCGATACGGGTCGGATCATCGGCGGGGCTCGCCAGCACCGTGACGATGTCGAGGGCGTTCCCGTCATCGTCGGTGGGGGGACCGGGGAGCGGACCTGCATCGACCACCGAGCGCACCTGCAGACCCGCCGGGGTCACCACGACACCGTCGACGCACAAGGACCTGCTGCCCCCGGCTGCACGCTCGTGGACGTCCTCCACCGTCAGCAGCCGGTCGTCGAGCCAGCGCGGGGAGCCCGGGACCAGTTCCACCCACGCCGGATCGCTCCAGGAGCGGACCGTGCGGGTGCTCCCGGTCTCCGGGTCGACCGTGCGCACCTCCGCGGTGCGCTGGTCACGGGGCTGGAGCAACACGGTGAGCGGATCGCGTCCCCAGGACACGTGGGCGAGGTACTCCCCCGCCTCCGGCTCCCAGGCGACCTCGGTGCGCTGACCCGTTGCGACCTCGACCACCCACAGCGAGACCGCGGCGTTGGTGGTGCCTGCTGCCGGGTAGCGGTGCGTGCGTGCGGCTGCCGCCGGCTGTGCGGGGTCGGCGATCGTCCACTCCGGCACGGCGCGCTCGTCCACGCGCGTCACGGCCAGACGTCGCCCCGCGCCGTCCCACCAGAACCCGCGCACACGGCCCATCTCCTCCGCAGCCACGAACTCGGCACGTCCCCAGCTGACCTCCGCCTCGGCGACCAGCAACCGGCTGCGTCCGGGCTCGGCGGGTGCGTCGAGCTCGAGCAGGTGCAGGCCGCCGCCGGCGTGGTAGGCCACGGCACGACCATCGGGGGACGGCTGCGGGTCGAAGGGGGCGGCCGCGGTCTCGTGGGCGACGACCGCGCCGCTGGCCAGGTCCACGGTGTGCAGGGCTCCCGCCAGCACGAAGGCCGCCATGCTGCCCGCGGCGTCCACGCTGTAGGACACGATGCCGTCGGCCTGCTCCCGGGTGCGTTCCCGCCGGGCACGCTCCTCGGCTGCCACCTCACCGTCGTTGACCGTGAGGTCGCGGGCATCGACGAGCTTGCTGGTTCGACCGCTCGCCGGGTCGTGCCGCCACAGGTGGGTGACGGGGTCGTCACCGGTGTCGGTCCGCAGGAACAGCACCACGGGCCCGAGCGGGGTGAGCAGCGGCGTCGCCGCCCGCGGCACGCCGAGGCTGAACCGGCGGGTCCGGGCGTACTGACGTGGGAAGCTGTCGGTCACAGTCGCTCCTGGGAGACGTCGGGCACGGCCCTGGCACCGAGGTCGACGACCACCGGGCGGTGGTGGCTGGCCAGGGTGACCTGTTCGTCGGTGGCGACCACCGCCCGATGGACCTCGAGCCGGTGGCTGACGAAGACGAAGTCCTGCCGGGTGCTCGGATCGACGGTCGGATAGGTCAGCCCGGCGCCGCTGCCGGCGACGGCGTGGGCATCCTGGAGCCGCTCGGCCAGGGTGGCGGCGACCGGCGAGCGGATCGATTCGTTGAGGTCGGCGCCGATCACCGAGGGCTGCTCGATCGTGGCCAGGAAGTCCAGCAACTCCGTGAGGTTGGTCCTGCGCACCTCGGGCCGCAGCCCCAACTGCACGGCGGTCACCGAGACCCCCAGCCCGCCGACGCTGAGGATGGCGTGGGTGGCCTGACGGGACGGGACGTGGCGGGGGGTGGTGAGCGGGACCAGGTTGGTGGCGCGGACACGGACGTCGTGGGTGGCCAGGATGGCCGTGCCGGTGCCCCGCCGCCCCGCACGGGCGACGATCTCCAGATCGGCGAAACGGGCCAGCGCCTTGAAGCGGCCCGAGGCGGGGATCTCGCTCACGCACACCACGTCGGGCTCGAGGCCGGCGAGGAGACGACCGGCTGCGACCGGGTCGGGGCCACCGCTGACGTTGTAGGCGACCAGCCTCATCGGGCCGGTCCCGACGCGGCCTCCGCGGCACGTTCGATGGCGAGCAGGCCCGCACCCACCACGCCGGCATCGTCACCCAGCACGGCCAGTTCCACGGGCGGCGGTTCCCGCCACGCGGAGCCGACCAGGTGTGCGGCCATGGTCCTGCGGGTCGGCGCCAGCATCCACGGGGCGGCGGCCTCCGCCGCGCCGCCGCCGAGCAGGATGAGCTGGGGATCGAGGGCGTTGACCATCGACCCCAACGCGACGCCCAGCCAACCCCCGGCCTCCTCGAGGACCTCGATGGCGATGCGGTCGCCGCGTCCGGCCGCGGCGGTGACGTCGGGACCGGCGACCTCCTCGAGCTCGCGCAGCGAGGTGGCGGTCGTGGGATCGACGAGACGGTCGCGGGCCAGCGCGCCGATCGCGCTGCCGGAGGCGTAGGCCTCCACGCAGCCGCGGTTGCCGCAGGGGCAGGGCCGACCGTGCTCGGCCACGACGACGTGCCCCAGTTCACCGGCGAAGCCCGACGCCCCGGTCAGCAGGCGGCCACCCACGACCAGCCCGCCACCGACACCGGTGCCGATCGTGACCAGGACGAGATCCTCCACGCCGCTGCCGGCTCCGGCGCGCTGCTCACCGAGCGCTGCCAGGGACGCGTCGTTGGCGACCACGATCTCCCCGCCCACGACCGCGTGCAGCAGCGAGGCCAGTGACAGGCTCCGCACCCCGATGTTGGGTCCGTAGCGGACCTCGCCCCCGGTGGTGACCAGCCCCGCGATACCGATACCGACGGGGACCTCCTCCCCGGCACGCGCACGTACCTCCGAGACCAGCCTCGCGAGGGTCTCCACCAGGGAGTCGGGCTCGTCGGCCGGCGTCGGGCGACGGTCGCGTTCGACGATGGTGCCGTCAGGATCCACCAGGGCGGCCCGCAGCTGCGTCCCACCGATGTCGATGCCGAGTCCGTGGCTGCTCATGGCCTCCCTCCTGCCTGGTCGGTCCCGTCGGTCGCCGCTGGTGGTCGCGCGCCCGCCTCATCATCGTCCAGTGGGATGCGCTCCACGCCGTCACCGGGCGCACGGGCCGCCGCACGCGGTGGCCGGGAACGGTGCTCCCCCGCCGTCGGTGACGGCTGCGCCGGTTGTTCGACCAGCGACCGCGCGGCGGCTGCGAGGTGGCGAGCGGCCTCCGTGAGGTGCTCGAGCAGCTCCGGTCGGGTGTCCTCCAGGGTCCGGGCCAGGGTGCACAGCGGGCAGACACCGCACAGCTCGGGAGGGTGGTCGTCGCGGGGTGGCGCGGCGGGGTCGTGGTCGCGCGTCGCCGCAGCCGCAGCCGCATCCGCGTCACCGCCACCGTCGGTCGTGGAGGGACGCCGCGCGGCACGGAAGGCCTCCACCGGATCCACGTCCTCGACGCGCTCGGCCCCGGCTGCCGAGGCCCACCACGGGTTCCTGCGGTGGCTCACGGCGTCGCCACCGCGACGGGTTCGGCCACGAAACGCACCGCCAGCCGTCCCTCGTCCAGGCGTGCACCCGCGATCACGCGGCGTGCCAGGGACGCGGGCAGGGGCACGTTGCGACGCAGTCCACCCACGGTGACCTGGAGGCTGTCACCCCGACGCGACAGCGCCAGATCGTCCTCGGCGGCGAAGGGCAGGCTGAGCAGCAACCAGGTGTCGTCACCGTCGGCGGCCACCTCGATGGGTCGCTGGCGATGGAGGAGCCCAGCCGGGTCCCGGTCGGCGTAGACGTGCTCGCCCAACGTGGCGAGCCGGTCGGCCCCGAGGACCTCGTCGTCGAGCAGTGGCACCTCGAGCACCGGGATCGGCGCGAAGCTGTCCCGTGCCGTGGCCAGGTGCTCGCGATGCCGCCGTTGCCACCGCAGCAGGAAGGGGTCCACCACCTCCTGCGGCAGGACGCGGTTGACCACCACCGCATCGATCCCGTAGCCGAACAGCGACAGCGAGGTCGCCGTGCGTTCGGCCTCGGCCAGCACCATGCGCTCCGGGTTGACGACCAGCCGGACGCTGCTGCGGGACGTATCGGTCAGCAGCGCGTGCACGCCGGCGAACCGCTCCTGCAACCGCGCGGCAGCATCGACGACCTCCTCACCCGGCAGGGGGAGGCCGTCGCCGTCCGCGCCCCGGGGACGGGCCAGCGGTGCGATCGCACGGGCCACAGCCCGTCCGGGACCCACCACACGGTCGCTGTAGAACCGCAGGGCGTCGGGCAGGGTCAGCAGCTTCAAGGTCTCGGCGGTGGGCGCACAGTCCACCACCACGAGCTCGTACCGGCCCGTGGCGACCTGCTCACGCAGATCGATCAACGCGAACAGCTCATCGAGACCGGGCAACAGCACCAGCTCCTCGGCGGCCACCCGGTCGAGACCACCCCAGTGCAGCAACGTGGAGAGGTACCCGCGCAGCTGGCCCCAGTGCCGCTCGAGGCGCTGCTGGGCGTCCAGCTGCTGGGCGAACAGCTGGCCTGAGCCCGTGAGCTCCACAGGGGTCGGTCGGTCACCGAGGGGGGTGGCGAAGGCATCGGCCAGCGAGTGCGCCGCATCGGTCGAGGTCACGAGCACGCGACGGCCCCGGCGCGCGGCCGCGACAGCGGTCGCCGCGGCGATCGAGGTCTTCCCGACGCCGCCCTTACCGGTGCACAGGACCACGCGGGTCAGGATCGTCTCCGGTCATCGGCTCACAACGCGTCGAGGCTAGCCG
>JAWLFQ010000057.1:0-15613 GCA_041685505.1 Nitriliruptoraceae bacterium | reverse complement strand
GCCGAAGAGGATCAGGGTCTGCCCGAGCCCGACCGCGCCCAGACCGAGCAACTTGCCGGTCATCAGCCAGCGGACGGGCACCGTGGCCACGAGCAGCTCAACCACGCGGCTGCCCTTCTCCTCGATGACCCCGTTGATGATCATGGAGGCGTACATCAACAGCACGGCGAAGAGGAACACCACGCCGAGGTTTGCGATCACCACCCGCGCGAGGGCCTCCGCGGGATCGGTATCGCCGATCACCTCGACCGGCAGCGACGGCCGCGCCAGCACCTCGCCGGCACGGTCGGGGTCACCCGGGAACAGTTCTGCGACCGCCAGCGCCTCCGCGACACGGCCGGCCAGGACCTGCCCACGTTGGAAGAGCCCACCGGTGGGCGCGACCAGCACGCGCTCTCCGGGCTCGATCACGGCAGCCACGGCGTCCTGGTCGGCCTCGAGCGCCGCCTCGGCAGCGGCTCGGTCGTCGAACGCCACGGTCTCGACGGCCCCCAGGGCGGTCTCGATGGCCGCGCGTTGGTCCGGCCGCAAGGAGCCGAGCACGCCGAGGCGGACCACCTCCTCGTCGGTGCCACCCACCAGCTGGGCACGCTCGTCCTCGTCGATCAGCCCGAGCAGGCCCGGCACCGCGGCCAGGGCGGTCAGCACCACGGCCAGGGTCAGCGTCGTGCCCACGAACAGCTTCGAGCGCAGCCGCTGCCGCACCTCGCGGCCGGCGATGAGACGGACGGTGGCCACAGCGTTCACGAGGTGGCCCGATGGCCCACGGCATCGCGGAACAACTCCGAGAGCCGTGGCTGCTCCAGACGCACCTGCGTCAGCGGGCCCGCCGTCCGCGCGAGATCGATGACCGCGCCCGGATCCACGCCGTCGTCGAGTGCGACGGTCACGACCCCGTTGCTGCTGCCGACCAGGTGCACGCCCGCCGGCAGGTGCGCCGTCCAGCCAGCCGGACCGGCGCTCGCGATCCGCATGCGGCGATCACCCTCGCGGCGGAGCTCGGCGACCGCACCGGTGAGCACCACCCGCCCCCGGTTCACCACGGCGACGGTCCGGCACAGATCCTCGACCAGGTCGAGCTGGTGGCTGGAGAACACCACGGCCGCGCCGGCCTCGGCACGCTCCTGCAGCACGCGGCTCATCACGTCGACAGCCAGGGGGTCGAGGCCCGAGAAGGGTTCGTCGAGCACCAGCAGCTCCGGTTCGTGCACCAGCGCGGCAGCCAACTGGACGCGCTGCTGGTTGCCGAGGGAGAGCTCCTCCACCGCACTGTGCGCACGCGCGCCGAGCCCGAGCCCTTCGACCCACCGGTCGGCCTGCTGCTCCGCACAGGTCGCGCTGCGGCCATGCAGGCGGGCGAGGTAGACCAGCTGCTCGCGCACACGCATCCGCGGGTAGAGACCCCGTTCCTCGGGCATGTAGCCGATGCGACGCCGCACCTCGAGGTCCACGGCACGACCCTGCCAACTCACCCGGCCGACGTCAGGGGCCGTGACCCCGACCGCGCACCGCATCGCCGTGGTCTTGCCGGCGCCGTTGGGTCCGACGAAGCCGCACAACTCGCCCGGTGCCACGCGCAGATCGAGGCCGTCGAGGGCGGTGACGCTCCCGAAACGCCGCTGCAACCCCTCCAGGACCAGCACCGTCACCTCCCCGCACGGCGTGTGCGCGCCGCCCGACCGCGGAGCCTAGGTCACGCAGGGTGGCACGCCGGCGGTGACCGGAGGGCACAGCACGACCCGGTCGGGCGACCTCAGCCGACCGCCGCGAGCTCCCTGGCCAGCAGACCACGCGCGATCACCTTCAGCGCGAGCACCTCGTCGGTGCCCTCGAAGATCGACAGCACCCGCGCGTCGACGAACAGGCGGCTGACCTCGTACTCCTCGGCGTAGCCGTAACCGCCGTGCAGCTGCTGGGCCTCCCGCGTGACCCACTCGGCGCTGCGACAGGCCACCTGCTTGACCTGGCTGGCGGTCAGGGCGGCGTGCTGCTCCCCCCGCGCGAGCTCGCGGGCCACCTGGACCGACAGCGCCCGGCAGGCCGCCAAGGTCGCGGCCATGCGCGCGATGCGCACCCGCGTCAGCTCGAAATCGGCGATCGGGTGCGCGAACACCCTGCGCTCACGGCTGTAGGCCACCGACCGTTCCAGCGCCGCCTGCATCACCCCCTGGGCCCGGGCAGCGGTCTGGAGGCGGGCGTTGGCGAAGGCCTGCATCTGGAGGTAGAAGCCGCGGCCGAGCCCGTCCTCCTCCCCGATCAAGGCGCCGGCGGGCACCCGCCAGCCGTCGAGGGAGACCTCGAAGGAGTGCATACCGCGGTAGCCGATGGTCGGGATGGCACGTGCCTCCATGCGGCCACCACCGCTCCCACCCACCGCGCCGTCGGGATCCTGCTCGAAGACGAAGTGGTGGCCGCTCGCAGCGGGCTTGTCCACCACGAACAGGCTCAACCCACGGTGGCCGAGGGAGCGGTCCGGATCGGTGCGGGCCAGCACCAGCAGGTACTCCGCGCGACCGGCGAAGGTGCACCAGGTCTTGACCCCGTCGAGGATCCAGTTATCTCCGTCACGGCGCGCCGTGGTCGTGACACCAGCGACATCGGAGCCGTGGTCCGGCTCGGTCACCGCCACGGCACACATCTTCTCGCCCGAGGCGATGGCGGGCAGCCAGGACGCCTTCTGCGCCTCGGTGCCGCCCTTGAGGATGGCGGTCCCGATGATCTCGGGACGGGTGATCAGCGACCCGGCCACCCCCAGCGACCCCCGCGACAGCTCCTCGGTCACCAGCACCATGTTGAGCAGCTCGTCCTCCCCACCGGTAGCGAAGCCGCCGTGCTGCTCGGGGATGGACAGCGCGAAGCAGCCGAGCTCCGCCAGGCCGCTGATGATGTCCTCGGGGATGTCCTCGTCCGCGCGGTGGACGTGCTCGGCCACGGGCATGACCTTGTCCTCGGCGAAGCGACGGAAGGTCTGTCGGACCATCTCGAGCTCCTCGTCGAGATGGCGGGGACCCGCCTCCCCCGTGGCCAGCACCGCATCGCCCACCTCACCCAGCAGCGTCGCGTCCCTGCCTGCGGCCAGGGCGCCCGCCACCTCGGCCAAGGGATCGCGTGGCAACCCGAGGCTGGCCTCCCGTCCGGCGGTACGGCTGAGCAGCTCCACCGCGACATCGGCCGCCGCGACCAGGGCGAGGCGCGCCTGGAGCTCGTCGGGCGCTGTGAGCTCGACCAGCGCCCGTGCCGCGGCCAGCGAGGAGGAGAGCGACGCCAGGTCGTAGGCGGCGGCCTGGTGCGCGTCCATCCGGTCGGCGTCGATGCGGCCGTCCACGCTGCACAGGTCGGCCAGATGGCGGCCAGCCGCCTGCAGGCACCCCTCGATCGCGGCGATCAGTTCACGAGCATGCGCGAGCTCGGTCACGTCGAACCTTCCTCCCGGCGGACCGCGATCCCGGTGATCGCGGGTGTGCGGGACCGGGTCAAGACTGCCAGGCCGCAGCTGGCGCCACCAAGCCGGGCGCGGCGCGCAGGCCCACCCCGTCTGCCGTCACCGGCTGAGCAGCGCCCGATCAGGTCCGTTCGCGGGCCACCACCGCCGCACCGATCGCGCCCCCCTCGTCACCGAGCGCGGCACGCACCAGGCGCATCCGCGGCGGCTGCAGGAACAGCAACGGCGCCATGACCCCTTCGAGGTCGGCGCGGAAACGCTCGCCCAGCTTGTCCGCGAGTCCGCCGCCGAGCACCACCACCTCGAGATCGAGCAGGTTCACCGCGCTCGCGATCCCCGTGGCCAGGGCTTCGACCGCCTCCTGGAGCAGGGCGGTGACCAGCTCATCCCCCTCCTCCAGGGCGGTACGGAAGACCCCGGAGGTCACCCGGACCTTGCCCTTCTCCTCGGCGATGGCGAACAGACGCGTGCTGCGACCCCCCGCGTGGGCACGTTCGGCGGCCATCTCCATGGCGCGCCGACCGGCGTAGGCCTCGACGCACCCGCGGCGCCCGCAGCCGCACATGGCGCCGCCCTGGCGCACGATCATGTGGCCGAACTCGCCGGCACCGCCGTGGCTGCCCTCGTAGGGCTGCCCGTCGAGGACCAGGCCACCGCCGACCCCGGTGCCGACGAACACGGTCAGCGAGGCGCGGGCGCCCTGTGCAGCGCCCAGGCGCTGCTCCCCGATGGCGGCGGCGGTGACGTCGTTGACCACGGCGACGGGCGCGCCCACGGCCTTGCCGAGGGTCCCGGCCAGGGGGAAACGGTCTGTCACCCCCTGCACGTTGGGCCCACCGTCGATCGTGCCGTCGGTCACGATGCCCGGCGAGCCGACACCCACCGCGTCGAGGTCACCCAGGGACATCCCGGCGTCCTCCGCGGCCTTCTTGGTCGCCTTGCGGAGCTCGTCGACCAGATCGCCGCCGTCGCCCTGTGCCGGGGTGGAGCGCTTGCTGGTACCGATGACCTCCTCACCCTCGAGCACGACGGCGTAGATGTTGGTCCCACCCAGGTCCAGTCCAGCGGTCGGCACGGTGTGCTCCCTCGACGTCGGCGGCGGCAGCCTAACGGCGCCACCGGCCGGGCGGGCGGCCTCCCACGAGCACCAGCCCGAGGACCAGACCGGCCGCCCCGGTCCAGGACCATGCGTCCAAGCGCTCCCCCACCAGCGCCACGGCCAGCAGCGTGGCCGCCAGCGGCTCGGCGAGGGTGAGGGTCGTCACCGTCGGCGGGTCGAGGCCGGACAGGCCGCGCGCGAACAGCACGTAGCCGACCGCCGTGGCGGCGACCACCAGCCACAGGGCCGTGACGGTGCCGCGTGTGGTCACCACCCAGCCGAGATCGCCCGTGAGCAGCACGGGCAGCAGCAGGACCCCTGCGCCGACGAAGGTGGCGGCGACCGTGCTCGGCCCGTCCGCGCCGGCGGCGATCACCCGTCCGCTGAGCGTGGTGTAGGTGCCGTAGGCCGTCCCGGCGACCAGTCCGGCCAGGATGCCGAGCGGGCCGGGGTCCTGACCGGCACCGCTGGCGCCGCCGCCGAGCAGCAGCAGTCCCGCACCGAGCACCGTCGCCACCGTGGCCAGGGCCCACCGACGGCCCGGTGGCCGCCCGGCCACCGCCGCGAGCAGGCCGGCGACCACCGGCGCGCTCCCGATCGCGACCAGGGTGCCGAGGGCCACGCCCACCGAACGCACCGCGGTGAGGTAGCCGAGCTGGAAGACGGTGATGGCCACCGCCGCTGCGACCAGCGCCACCGGCGCGCCCCGCACGGCCGCCCGGAAGCGGTCCCCGCGGCCGGCCGCCAGCAGCACGGCGAACAGCAGGCTGCCACCGCCGAGGCTGCGGACCGCAGCGACGGTGGCCGGCGCCGCCGTCGGTGCGCCGAGCTCCTGGGCCGTGCCGATCGTGCCCCACAGCACGGCCGCGGTCAGCGCCGCGGGCACGGCACCGCGCGCAGGCCGACCCCTGGTCGCCTCAGACCGCACCGAGGGCCGCACGAGCACGCGCCAGGGCCGCGTCGTCGAGTTGGGCGCTCGACACGCTGACGCGGTCCACGAGGCCGCCGTACCGCGCCGCCACGACCGCACCGACCTCGTCCGGCTCGGCCACCACCGCGAAGGTCTCCAGCACCTCAGCGGGGATCATGGCGGGCATCTCCTCCCACCGGTTCTCCAGGGACGCCTCGTGGAGGCGGGTGTGCAGCTCCTCCCACCCGTGCAGCGCCAGCACCCCCCGGTAGGCCGGCGTGGAACCGTAGAACGCCAGTTGGCCCCGGACGACGGCCTCGCTGGCGGAGCGCTCCTGCTCGTCGCGTCCGCTGACCACGAAGACCGGCAGGACCACCTCGAGGTCCTCACGTCGGCGCCCGGCGGCCTCGGCACCCTCCACGAGGTTGGGCAGGGTCACCTCCGTGAGGTACTGCGCCGTGGTGAAGCCGTGCGCGAGCAGCCCGTCGGCGACCTCCCCGGTGATCCGCGTCATCAGCGGGCCGACCGCGGCCAACCACACGTCCGGGTCCCCGTGGCCGTGATCCTCCGGGGTGAAGAACGGCGTCATCAGGGTGTGGCGGTAGAACTCGCCACGGAAGCCGAGCCGGGCGCCGGTGCGCCACGCCTCCCAGATCGCCCGCAGCGCGAGGACGTACTCACGCATCCGGGCCGCGGGCTTGGACCACTCGGTGGAGAACCGTTTCTCGATGTGCGGCTTGATCTGCGCCCCCAGACCCAGCACGAACCGACCACCGGTCAGCGCCTGCAGATCGTGGGCCGCGTAGGCCAGGTGCATCGGGCTACGGGGGAAGGCGACGGCGATGGCCGTTCCGATCTGCATGTCCCCGGACACCTGCCCCGCCACGGCGGCGGCGAGCAGCGGGTCGTGGACGGTCTCGGAGACGAACCACCCGTCGAACCCGCGCGCACGGGCACGTTCGACGACCGCGGCGGTCTCGGCCAGCGGGTGTCCGTAGGTCATCTCGTCCAGCTTCATCGCATCTCCTCACGGGACCGGGGCCACTGCCGGCCACCGGTCACCTTCAGGCCTCGAGCTGGGCCGGATCGATGTTGGCCAGACGAACCTGACCTCTGGCCACCGGTGCCCCGTCGGTGGCGCGGGTGAGGACCACCTGCCACAACTGTTGGCTGCGACCGACGTGGATCGGGGTCGCGACGGCGTCCACCCGGCCCTGACGGTGGCTGCGCAGGAAGTCGGTGGCGTTGCTCACCCCCACGACGAACCGACCCGTCCCGGCGACCTTGAGCGCTGCGGACACCGAGGCGAGCGACTCGACCACCGCGCACCACACGCCACCGTGCACGATCCCGTAGGGCTGCAGGTGACGGGCGTCGATGTCGATGTGCGCATGCGCCGCGTCGCGGCTGATGCGATCCCACACCAGCCCCAGGGTCGTGGTCCCGAACCCGTCCTGCCCGAAGGCGAACAGCCCCTCGAGCTCCGCCGCCTCGACGGTCTCGCCCGCCTCGATGCGTGCCACCACCGCGGCCATCGCGCCGTCGGTGTCGTCCACCGCCTGTGCCACCTCACGTCTCCTGTCCCGTCGGCGGCCGCCACGCTAGTGACACCGGTGGCCCTGGGTGGCCGTGGCGCGCGCCGCGCCCTCGCGGCGCACGGCCGGCTCGACGGCTGCGCCGGCCTATGGTCACATCCGTACCGACGATCGCCACCCCCACCGCCCAGGAGCCGCACCGATGGCCGAGCGCCCCGACATCAAGCCCAAGAGCCGTGACGTCACCGACGGCTACGAGCGCGCGCCGGCGCGCGCGATGCTGCGTGCCATCGGGATGGGGGACGAGGACTGGGCGAAGCCGCAGGTCGGCATCGCGTCCTCGTGGAACGAGGTGACGCCGTGCAACCTGCCCCTGGACCGCCTCGCGAAGCAGGCCAAGGAGGGCGTCAGGGAGGCGGGTGGCTTCCCCATCGAGTTCAACACGATCGCGGTGTCGGACGGCATCGCCATGGGGCACGAGGGCATGCGGGCCTCCCTGGTCTCCCGCGAGGTCATCGCCGACTCCGTGGAGACGGTGATGCACGCCGAGCGGCTCGACGGCATGGTCACCTTCGCCGGGTGCGACAAGTCCCTGCCCGGCATGGTCATGGCAGCGGTACGGCTCGATGTCGCCAGCACCTTCCTGTACGGCGGCTCGATCCTGCCGGGCCACCACGACGGCCGTGACATCACCATCCAGGACGTCTTCGAGGCGGTGGGCGCGCGCGGGCGTGGGGCCATGGACGACGAGGAGCTGTCCGCCATCGAGCGGGCCGCCTGCCCCACGGAGGGCTCCTGCGGCGGGATGTTCACCGCCAACACCATGGCTTCGGCGATCGAGGCGATGGGACTGGCACTGCCGGGGTCCTCCTCGGCGCCCGCCACCGACGCCCGGCGGGACGAGTACGCCCGCCGTTCGGGGGCTGCGGTGGTGCACCTGCTGGAGCAGGGGTTGACCGCCCGCGACATCATCACCCGTGCAGCGCTGGAGAACGCCATCGCCGTGGTGATGGCCGTGGGTGGTTCCACCAACGCCGTGCTGCACCTGATGGCGATCGCCCGCGAGGCCGAGGTGGAGCTCCACCTCGAGGACTTCGACCGCATCGGCCGTCGGGTCCCCCACATCGCCGACACCAAGCCTGGTGGCCGCTACGTCATGACCGACCTCGACCGCATCGGGGGGGTCCCGGTGGTGCTCCGCGAGCTGCTCGAGGCCGGGCACCTGCACGGCGACGCGCTCACCGTCACCGGGAGGACCATGGCCGAGGAGTTGACCACGCTCGAGATCCCTGCACCCGACGGCGACGTGGTCCACCCGCTGTCGGATCCGATCCACGATGCGGGAGGACTCGCGATCCTGCGCGGCTCCCTGGCTCCCGAGGGTGCCGTGGTCAAGATCGCCGGGCTGACCGCGGACCAGATGACCTTCGAGGGACCTGCCAGGGTCTTCGACGGCGAGCAGGGGGCCATGGAAGCGGTACTCACCGGCCAGATCGTGGACGGCGACGTCATCGTGATCCGCTACGAGGGGCCCAAGGGCGGGCCGGGCATGCGTGAGATGCTGGCCGTCACCTCCGCGGTCAAGGGTGCGGGCCTGGGTGGCAGCGTGGCGTTGTTGACCGACGGGCGCTTCTCGGGTGCCACCCACGGGTTCTCCATCGGCCACGTCGCACCCGAGGCCACCGACGGCGGACCCATCGCGCTGGTACGCGACGGCGACCCGATCCGCATCGACGTCCACGCACGCACCATGGATCTGCTGGTGGACGATACGGAGCTCGCGTCACGACGTGCGGGCTGGGCACCGCTGCCCCCGCGTTACACGCGCGGCGTGCTCGCCAAGTACGCCCGCACCGTCAGTTCCGCAGCCGTGGGCGCCACCACCGCGGTATGAGTGCCTCGGGGTAGCCTGCCAGCCAGCGGCGGGGGACCCTCCGGGCGCCGACGACACGGGGTGGCCCCCTTCCGGCCGGTGCCGAGCACAGCGAGGTCAACATGCAGTTCGAGGAGCTGCGGTTCGTCTGTCAGGAGGCCGCCGACGACCTGGTCCGATCGCGCGGCCGCCCGCTGCCGCCCACGGTCGTGCTCCCCGGTTCGCAGCGGACGCGGCTGGTGACCCTGCCCGAACTCCCCGACCAGGACGAGGCACGGCATGCGGTGGTTGCGCAGCTCGCGCAGGATCTGGTGACCGCCGAGGCCGTGCCGTGCTGGGGGTTCGTGGCCGAGGCGGAGGCCGACGGCGCGGACGTGGCGTTGGTGGTCTACGGCGCCCGTCGGCACGCCCCACACCTGACCGCATCGCGGTTCACCTCCGAGGGTGCGCTCGCCGGCTTCGTCCCGGAGGAGGAGCTCGACCCCACCGCACTGCCCTTCCTCCACCCGCTGCAGCACGCCGTGGATGCCCTCCCGGGCGTCGGCGACGTCTTCGGGGCCTTCGACCCGAAGCGGGAACCCGGTGGAGGGCTGCCGATCGTGCCCTGATGCGCCGGTCAGCGCACCACCGGCCCGGGGGGCCGAGCGGCTACGCGCGTGGCGTGAGAGGGGGGAGCCTGCTCACCCCTGCTCGGCTGCGAGGCGCTCGGTGTCGATGCGTACGAAGGTGGCGTCCGCGGTGGCCACCACGAGGCCGTCGACGCGGATCTCTCCACAGGTCAGCAGCTGCCGTGCCTGCTGCTCCACGACGCGACCACGCAGCTCCAGGCGACGGCCCACGGGCGTGGGTCGGTGGTAGTGCACGGTCAGCGCGCCGGTGAACGCCGGGAAACGGTGGATGGTGAGCAGGTAGCCGAGCAGATCGTCGAACAGCGCTGCCACCACGCCGCCGTGGGCCATGCCCGGCCCGCCCTCGAAGGCCGTACCGAGCACCACCTCCGCCACCGAGGCATCGCCCTCCCGTCGCACCTCGATACCGATCCCCAGGGGGTTCCAGGGGCCGCACACGAAGCACTCGTCGAAGTGCACCACCCGCTGGTTGTCGGCGACACCCTCGGTGAACATCCGCCGGGTCAGGGTGGCGACATCACGATGCCGTGGGCCTGCACGCATCGCCGCGTCGACCAGCGGTGCCACCTCGGTGGCGATCCGCTCGAGCAGTCCCTCGTCGACATCGTGGGCCATCAGGGCATGACCGAGATCGCGCACCACCGCCGCCGCCCGGCTGCGTGCGTCGGCGGGTGCGGGTACCGGTTCCGGCTGGCCGGGAGCCGTCGCTGCGTCGCCGTCGGTCATCGTGACACCGTCCCGCTCACCCCGTGGCCCGCAGCCGTGCAGCATCGGGGAGCAGGGCCAGGGCGTGACGCCGCATGTCGAAGCCCGGATCGATCAGTGCGGTCATGCCGAGCCCCGTCAGCGCGCCGAGCATGACCTCGGCGCGTGCCAGGGCCTCGGCGTGCTCGAGGCCCGGCTCCTCGCGCTGCCAGGCATCGGCGAAGCGGTCGACGCGACGTCGGTGGCTGCGCAGCACCCGGGCGGCGACGACCGGGTCGGTCAGGCCCCGTCCGGCCAACTGCAGGTAGATGCGGGCGATGGGCGAGGAACCGGTCATGAAGGCCACGAAGGCGTCCACGAGGTCCTCCAGGCTGTCGGTCCCGGCGCCGGCAGGATCGGGGTCGACGGCCTCGATCGCTTCGCGGACGACCTCGAAGACCGCGTCGTCCTTGGAGGAGAACAGGTTGTAGAAGCTCCCCGCACCGACGCGCGCGTTGGCGGTGATGGCCTTCAGCGTCACACCCTCGATGCCCACCTCGGCGAGGAGTCGGCGGGTGGCCGACAGGATGCGTTCACGCGTCTCGAGACCCACGCGGTACCGCCCCATGCCACACCTCCTGCTGCTGGTCGCGCTCCCGACGGTCCTCGCGCCGCCGTCGTGCCGGTGGTCGCGGGGAACCTAGCGACCGCCCGCGCACAGCGGGCTGTCAGCTGCAGCTTGCAGAACTGGAGCGCACGCTCCAATATGTAGCATACGTTCCAAGATGGAACATCCACTCCAGCTTCGGCGTTGTCCCAGGTGCAGCCACCGAGGACGCGTCAGGGGTGCTGTTCCCGGTGCGACGGGAGCCCGCACCGTCCGGGAGACGCGCGCAGGATCGAGGGAGACGCGATGAGCCACTACAAGAGCAACCTCCGCGACATCGAGTTCAACCTCTTCGAGGTGCTCGGTGCCGACACCTACTTCGGGACCGGCCCCTTCGAGGCCGTCGATGGCGAGCAGGCCCGGATGCTGCTCAGCGAGCTCGAGCGCTTCAGCCGAGAGTCGGTGTGGGCGGACTCCTTCGTCGCCGCCGACCGCGAGCCCCTGGAGCTGTCGCCCGAGGGCGACGTCACGATCCCCGAGGAGCTGAACCGCGCCCTGGAGGCGTTCTACGACGCCGGCTGGCACCTGATGCCGCTGCCCACCCACCTCGGCGGGTACGGGGCGCCACCCACGATCCGCTGGGCCGGCACGGAGCTGCTGGCCGGTGGCCACGCCACCGCGAGCCTGTGGCCGATCGGGGCGCTGATGGCCTCCATCATCGACCAGATCGGCACCGAGGGCCAGAAGGCCGCCTTCGGACGGCCGCTGGTCGAGGACCGGTGGGGCGGCACGATGGTGCTGACCGAGCCCGACGCCGGCTCCGACGTCGGCGCGGGGACCACCAAGGCCACCTTCGTCGAGGAAGCGGGCGAGGACGACCTCGGTGACGTCTACCACCTCGAGGGCATCAAGCGGTTCATCACCTCCGCCGACGCGCAGACCCACCCCAACACCCTGCACCTGGTGCTGGCCCGTCCCGAGGGCGCCGCGCCGGGCACCAAGGGCCTGAGCCTGTTCCTGGTCCCCAAGCGGCACGTCGCCGCCGACGGCACGATCGGCGAACGCAACGGCGTGCGGGTCTCCAACCTCGAGAAGAAGATGGGGATCAAGGGCTCCGCGACCTGCGAGCTGTCGCTCGGTCAGGACGGGGAGCCGTGCGTGGGCTACCTCGCCGGCAACGTCCACGAGGGCATCAAGCAGATGTTCCTGGTCATCGAGTACGCCCGGATGATGGTCGGCACCAAGGCCATGGCCACGCTGTCGACCGGCTACCTCAACGCGCTGGACTACGCCAAGATCCGCGTCCAGGGTGCCGACATGACCGAGATGACCGACAAGACCGCTCCCAAGGTGGAGATCATCAACCACCCCGACGTGCGGCGCATGCTGATGGAGCAGAAGGCCCACGCCGAGGGGATGCGCGCCCTGGTGATGTACGCCGGCTGGGTCCAGGACCAGGCGCAGCTCGCCTCCCACCCCGACACTCCCGGCGGGGCGGACCACGACGAGCACGACCGCTGGATCGCGCGCGAGGACCTGCTGCTACCGCTGGTCAAGGGCTACTGCTCCGAGAAGGCCTACGAGCTGCTCGGGTCGATGAGCCTGCAGACCTTCGGTGGCTCCGGCTACACCCAGGACTACCCGGTCGAGCAGTACATCCGCGACGCCAAGATCGACACCCTCTACGAGGGCACCACGGCGATCCAGGCCCTCGACCTGCTGTTCCGCAAGATCGTCCGCGATCAGGGTGCGACGCTGACCTGGTTCGCCGACCAGATCCGCACCTTCCTCAAGGCCGGCGTGGAGGGCGATCCCTTCACGGACGAGCGCGAGCGCCTCGGCACGGCGCTGGACGCCGCGCAGTCCCACCTCGGTGTCCTGCTCCAGCACGCGATGGCATCGATGGACGAGTCGCAGCGCAGCGAGGTGTACAAGACCGGACTCCAGTCCACCGCCTTCCTGGCCTCCCTGTCCGAGGTGCTGATCGGCTGGCTGCTGCTGCGTCAGGCCGAGGTGGCCCATGACGCACTCGAGGCCGGGGTCGCCGGGACGAAGGACACCGCCTTCTACACCGGCAAGATCGCCGCAGCCCGGTACTTCGCCCGCAGCGTGCTCCCCAAGGTCGGTCTGCGCGCCCAGGTCGCCGCCGAGGAGGACGGCGCGCTGATGGGCGTGGCCGTCGAGGCCTTCTGAGGCCCGGTCGGGATCGACGACGCCGGGCCGACCGGCCGACGGGCCCGCCCTTCGGGGCGGGCCCGTCGGCTGCGCCGGTCCCCGCCACGTGGACGGCTGACGGGAGCCGGAGCACACCCCCCGTGGGGGTACCGTGCGCCGTTGGCCCAACAGGGGTCGACAGCCGGGACCGGCCACACCACCAGCGGGGAGGCACACGCCGATGGCACGGACCTCGAGCGCGAGCTCCCGATCGGCGCGTGGCGGCCGGTCCGCGCCTGCGAAGCGCGGGTGGCGGCGCTGGCTCCTCCTCCTGCTGGTCATCCCGGTGCTGCTGGGAGCGGCGGTCGCGCTGCTCGGGTTCTACCTGGTGGTCTCCAGCGTGCCGCTGCCCGGGGACATCGATGCGCGCTCCTCGCTGGTCTACGACATCGACGGCGAGGAGGTCGGGAGCCTGGCGAGCGAACTGACCCGCGAGGACGTGGATCTCGCGAGCCTGCCCGAGCACGTCGGCCAGGCGGTCGTCGCCGCCGAGGATCGCGGCTTCTACGAGCACCGGGGGATCTCCCCGCGCGGGATCGCCCGGGCACTGTTCACCAACGTGCGTGCCGGAGCGGTGGAGCAGGGCGGTTCGACGATCACCCAGCAGTACATCAAGAACGCCACGCTGACCCCGGAGCAGAGCTACGCCCGCAAGGTCGAGGAGGCTGCGCTGGCGATCAAGCTGGAGCAGGCCTACGACAAGGACGAGATCCTCGAGTTCTACCTCAACACGATCTACTGGGGACGCGGCACCTACGGCATCGAGGCCAGTTCCCAGGCCTTCTTCGACCGCCCGGCCGCCGAGCTCGACAGCAACCAGGCGGCGCTGCTCGCCGGCATGATCGCGGCGCCCGAGGCCTTCGAGCCGCTGGAACACCCTGAGCGGGCGGACGGGCGTCGCCGGTTCGTGCTCGAGGGGATGGTGGAGACCGGCGCGTTGACCCGTGCGGAGGCCGACGCGCTGATCGCCGAGGGCCTGCCGGAGGTCAGCGAACGCCGTGGCGTCGACCGGGGCGCGGACGCCTACTACCTCGATGCCGTGCGGCGCGAGCTCGCGGCCCGCCCCGAGTTCGCCCAGGGTGAGCTGTTCCGGGGCCTCAGGATCTTCACCGAACTCGACCGGTCGATGCAGCGCGCGGCACAGGAGACGCTGACCGCGGCGGTGGCGGAGGGACCGACCGACACCGGCGCCATCGTCTCCATCGACCCCGCCACCGGGGGTGTCCGCGCCCTGGTCGGTGGGCCCGACATCGCCGAGCAGCCTTTCAACACCGCCCTGCGTTCGGTCCGCCAGGTGGGGTCGACCTTCAAGGTCTTCACCCTTCAGGCCTTCATCGACGCCGGCCGCTCCCCCGAGACGCGGATCAGCGCACCCGCCGAGCTGGAGGTCGGCCAGGACACCATCACCAACTTCGGTGGCTCGTCCTTCGGTCAGCAGACCGTGCGTCAGGCCACGGCATCCTCGACCAACACCGTCTTCGTCCAGCTGCAGGAGGAGCTCGGCCGCGAGGCCGTGATCGAGGCCGCACGACGCGCTGGTCTCCCGCGCGACGCCTCCGATGAGGTGTTCCCGACCGAGCGCAGCAGCGGGCCGACCATGCGGCCCCTGCCGGGGCTCACCCTCGGCCAGGACGGGTTCAGCCCGCTGGAGCTGGGGAGCGCCTACGGCACCTACGCGGCTGAGGGCTTCCACGTGCGCCCGCGGCTGGTCAGCCGGGTGGAGGACCCCGACGGTCGCGCGATCTACACCCCCGGTCCGCGCGACGAGCAGACCATCGACGTGCAGGTCGCCCGGGCCGTCAGCGATGTGCTGGTGGGCGTGGTGACCAGCGGCAGCGGACGTGCCGCCGCGCTGGACGATCGTCCCGTCGCGGGCAAGACCGGTACCACCAACCAGGGCCGTGACGTCTGGTTCGCCGGCTACGTGCCGCAGCTGTCGACCGTGGTATGGCTCGGCAACCTCGACAACTCCCCCATCGAGGGGGAGGGGGTGACGGGCGGTCAGCTCGCTGCACCGGTCTGGCGCACCTACATGACAGAAGCCACCGCGGGGTTGGAGGTGCAGGGTTTCACCGCGCCGTCGCTGGAGCTCGAGGGCGGTGAACCGGACGCCACCGCCTGTCCTGACGGCTACGAGTTCGCAGAGCCGCCCACGGCGGCCGACGAGGACGGGTTCTTCCCCGACGTGCTGGTGGACCTCACCGACGCCGACGGACGTCCCTGCGTGGAGATCAAGCCGGAGCTCGAGCCGTGCCCCGAGGGCTTCGCCTACGGCCCGGTCCCCGAGGGTCCCGACGAGTTCGGGCGCACACCGGAGGTCCTCGACGCACCTGTCGACTTCCAGGGCAACCGTTGCGTCGAGGTCCTCGAGGACCCAGAACCGGAGCCCGAGCCAGAGCCAGAGCCCGAACCCGAGCCGGAGCCGGAGCCGGAGCCGGAACCCGAGCCGGAGCCGGAGCCGGAACCCGAACCCGAGCCGGAGCCGGAGCCCGAACCCGAGCCGGAACCCGAACCCGACGCAGGCTGACCCCGGGCGCCACGGCGTCGACCAGCGACCTCAGTCGCCGCCCGCGACCGCGCCGTCGGCGCGCAACTGCGCGCGCGCCTCGGCGTCGAAGCC
>JAWLFQ010000008.1:0-52501 GCA_041685505.1 Nitriliruptoraceae bacterium | reverse complement strand
GTGGGTGCCGTGGCCCTGGTCGGCGAGTGGTGGCTCGAGCATCGCCAGTGGCCACGCGACCAGGTCGCCGCGCACGTGGTCAACCTGCTGTGGTACGGCCTGCGCGGGCTCAAGCCCGAGCCCGCCGAGCGGTATCTCGCACGCCGCGCCCGGGCGGCCCGGGCCGCTGCCGGTGGCGCCGAGGTGGCTGCCGGCGCGAGCGACGTGCGGCCCGACGCCGTCCCCGACCCCACCAACGCACAGGAGGGCCCCGCGTGAGGATCGCCGCCATCCAGCACGACATCGTCTGGGAGGACCGGGCCGCCACGCTCCGGCACCTGGCACCGCTGCTCGCACGCGCCGCCGCAGCGGATCCGGACCTGGTGGTGCTCACCGAGATGTTCGCGACCGGTTTCTCCATGCGCACCCACATCACGGCGGAGACGGCGGATGGGCCGACGGTGGGCTGGCTCCAGGAGCAGGCGCGTACCTATGGCGTCCTGGTCGCGGGCTCGCTCCCGTTGCTGTCGGCGGACGCCTCGGGTGACGAGCGGCCGACCAACACCCTCATGGTCGTGGGCCCGGCAGGCGTGGTGGCGCGCTACGACAAGATCCACCCCTTCTCCTACGCCGGTGAGCACGAGCGGTTCCGGGCGGGTGACGAGCCCGTCAGCATCGAGGTCGCCGGGGCCCGGGTCGGCCTGTCGGTCTGCTACGACCTGCGCTTCGCCAACCTGTACTGGAACCGCGCCCCCGCGGTGGATGTCGAGGTGGTGGTCGCCAACTGGCCGTCGGCCCGGCGGCAGCACTGGCGCGCGCTCCTCGATGCCCGGGCGATCGAGAACCAGTGCTTCGTGGTGGGGCTGAACCGTGTCGGCAGCGGGCACCGGTTGGACTACGCCGGCGACAGCCGCATCGTGGACCCCCTCGGCGAGGTCATCGTCGGCGCCGCTGCCCAGGAGAGCGTGCTCACCGCCGACATCGATCCCGCCCGCGTGGCGGAGGTGCGCGCCAGCCTGCCGTTCCGGGAGGACCGACGGTCCCTATGAGGGCCCGCCGGGCGGCCGGGCACGGCACCGCCCGCCACGGCGCACCAGAGGAGTCGCTCGCGTGCACATCACCCTGGCCACAGCGGTCCAGCAGGACGACACCGATCAGGACGACGAGCCCCTGCTCGCCGCCGTGACCGCTGCAGGTCACCAGGCCCGTCTGGTGCCCTGGGACGCGACCGGCGTCGTCTGGGGGGACTCCGACGCCGTGGTCGTGCGCACCGCGTGGGACTACCACCACCGGCGGGAGGAGTTCCTGGCCTGGGCTCGGCAGGTCGAGTCCGTGACGCGCCTGTTCAACCCTGCTGAGGTGCTGCGGTGGAACACCCACAAGGGCTACCTGTTGGAACTCGAGGAACGCGGCGCTCCCGTGGTGCCCACGGCGTGGTTGGCCCGGGGTGACCACGTCGACCTGGCAGCCCTCGCCGCGGCCAGGAGCTGGGACGATGTCGTGCTCAAGCCGGCGGTCGGGGCGGGCGGCGACGGTGTCGTACGTGTGGCGCCGGACAGCGCACGGGGCCAGGCCGCCCTCGAGGCGCTCGTCGCCAGCGGAGATGCCCTGGTGCAGCCCTTCATGGTCACCGTCGCTACCGAGGGCGAGCTGAGCATCGTCCTGCTCGACGGCAGGATCAGCCACGCGGTCAGGAAACATCCCGCAGCGGGAGGGTTCCTGGTCCATCAGGTGCACGGAGGTCGCTACGAACCGCTCGCGGCGGTGCCACCGGACGCGGCGGCGCTGGCCCGCTGGATCGTGACCGTGACCGGGCACGACCTGCTCTACGCGCGCGTCGACCTGGTCACCGACCCGGTCGGTTCATGGCAGCTCGCGGAGCTCGAGGTGACCGAGCCCGGGCTGTTCCTCCACCTGGTTCCCGGCGCCGCACAGCGCCTGGTCACCGCTCTCCAGGCCCGCCTGCGGTGACCTAGCGACCCCGTCCCGCGTGGCCTCGGACCAGGACCTCACCAGGCGGACTGGGGGGTGTAGCGGCCGTGGACCGCGTTGAGCGCAGCGGTGATCTCCCCGACGGTCGCGTAGGCGTCGACGGACTCGATCGTGGCGGGGATGATCGAGCGGCCGTCGCGGGCATCGGCCTCCAGCCGCGCGAGGGCACTGTCCACGCGCTGCTGATCGCGGGTGCGCTTCAACTCCGTCAGCCGGGCGACCTGGCCACGCTCGCCCTCAGGATCCGGCTGGAACACCCGCAGGTCCTCCTCGGTGTGCTCCACCTGATGGTTGACCCCGATGACCTTGCGGGTCCCCGACTCCAGTTCACGCTGGCGCAGGTAGGCACGGTCGGAGATCTCCTGCTGGAACCATCCCGAGTCGATGCACGCTACGGCACCGCCCCGTTCCTCGATCTCCGTGAGACGGGCGTGTATGCGCGTGACGAGCTCATCGGTGAGGTGCTCGATCAGGTAGCTGCCACCGAGGGGATCGGCGACCGAGGTCAGGCTCGTCTCCTCGAGCATGATCTGTTGACTGCGCAGGGCGGTCACTGCGGCGTTGGCCGAGGGCACGCCCAGGGCCTCGTCATAGGCCGAGACGTGCAGGGTCTGCACCCCGCCGAGCACGGCGGCGAGGGCCTCCAACGCGGTACGGGTGAGGTTGTTCAAGGGCTGCTGGGAGGTCAGCCTCGATCCGGCGGTGAAGGCGAAGATCCGGTAGGCCTTGCTGGCCGGGTCCTGTGCGTCGTAGCGTTCGGTCATCACGTCGTGCCACACCCGGCGAGCCGCGCGGAACTTGGCCACCTCCTCGAGGATGTCGAGGTTGGCGGACAGGAAGGTGAACAGCGACGGCGCGAAGTCGTCGATCTGCAGCCCCCGCGACATCGCGGCGTCGCAGTAGGCGATGCCGTTCGCGATGGAGAAGGCGACCTCGTCGACGGCGTCGGCGCCCGCCTCTCGGATGTGGTAGCCGCTCAGGGTCACCGGGGTCCAGTCAGGCAGGTGCTGCGCGGCGTAGGCCACCACGTCGGCGACGATGGACAGTCCGGCGTCGGGCGGGTGGATGTAGGTCCCGCGCGCGACGTACTCCTTGAGGACGTCGTTCTGGATCAGGATCTTGATGTCGGCAGGGTCGACGCCGGCCTTGCGGCACGCGCACACCACCAGCGCCAACCACACGTGGCCGATCGCGTTCGCGGTGGTGCGGATCTGACGGACGCTGGCGAGGTCGAGGCCGTCGATCAGCACCTCCATGTCCGCGAGGCTGTCGATCGCGACACCGACCTTGCCGACCTCGCCGGCTGCCAGCGGATGGTCGGAGTCGAGTCCCATCTGCGTCGGCAGGTCGAGGGCGACGCTGAAGCCGGTCTGGCCTGCGGCGAGCAGCTGCTTGAAGCGCGCGTTGGTCTCCTTCGCGCTGCCGAAGCCTCCGTACTGCCCCATGATCCAGGGCGCCGAGCGGTAGCCATCGGCGGAGATGCCCCGGGTGAAAGGCTCCTCGCCAGGCCGGCCCAGGAGCGGTGCCGATCCGTCCCCGGGCTCGTAGACGACCTCGAGGGGGATGCCGGAGTCGGTGGTGTGCTCCACGACGTCTCCCTCGGTCAGCCCACGCGGACGATGGTGGCTTCGGCTTCGCCGATCCCGCCACACAGGGTCGCGAGACCATACAGCGGTGTCGAGCCGTCGGACGCCGCGTAGCGGCGGCGCAGCTCGTTGACCAGTGTCAGTACCAGGCGCGCCCCGGTCGCCCCGGTGGGGTGACCGAGGGCGATCGCCCCGCCGTTGACGTTGGTGCGTGCCCGGATCGCCTCCGCTCGGTCCCTGTCGCCCTCAGCCATCCGGAGGGTGGCGACCAAGGGGACGGCGGCGAAGGCCTCGTTGATCTCGATCACCGCGATGTCGTCGATCGTCAGGCCGGCCTTGTCCAGGGCGAGACGGGCGGACTCGGCCGGGATGGAAGCGATGCGGTCGGGGTGCCCGGAGGCCATCGCGGAGCTGACGATGGTGGCCAGGGGTGCGATCTGCCGTGCCTCTGCCTCCGCTCGGGACATCAGCACCATCGCCGAGGACCCGGTGCTGAGACCCGGGGCGTTGCCGGCGGTGACCGTGGGGCTGCCGTAGATCAGCGGGAGCTTGGCGAGCTTCTCCATGGTGGTACCGGGGCGGGGCCCCTCGTCCTGGTCGACGACGACGGGGTCCCCCTTGCGCTGGGGTATCTCGATCGTGAGCAGCTCGTCGTCGAAGCGCCCCTCTTCGTGGGCGGCGAAGTAGTTCGCGTGGCTGCGGACGGCCCAGGCGTCCTGCTCCTCGCGGGTGATCCCGTACTCGACCGCTTCCTCCCCGGCCTGGACCGCCCGCGGCTTACCGGTCATCGGGCAGGCGATGACGAGCTGGTCCTTGAGGGTCACGTCACCGAGGCGGGCGCCCCAGCGCTGTTCGGTGAGGAAGTAGGGCACCTTGCTCATGTTCTCGGTTCCACCGGCTGCGGCCACCGTGACGTCGCCGATCCGGATCGACCGGGCAGCGAGGGTGACCGCGGCCATGGAGGAGCAGCACGCGCGGTCCACGGTGTAGGCGACCCGGTTCGGGGGGATGTCCGACTCGATGAGGACCTGGCGTGCGATGGAACGGTCGGCACCGGGCAGGTTCACGCCCGTGGCGACCTCCTCGATGTCCGCGCCGTCGATCCCGGCACGCCGGATCGCCTCGGCGTACACCAGGCCTCCGAGCTCCGGCAGGCTGAAGTCGCGGAGCGGGCCGCCGAAGCGTCCGAAGGGGCTGCGGGCGGAGCTGACGATGACGACGTCGTGCATGGTGGTCACCCCTCGCGGGTCGTAGCGGATGTCGTGTGACGGTCGGGTGGTGGGCTTCCGGCAGCGGTGCGTCCCTCAGATGACACCGTCGGCGCGCAGCTCGGCGATCTGTGCCGGGGTGCGGCCGAGTCGCTCGGCCAGGATCTCCTCGCTGTGCTCGCCCAGCAGGGGTGCGGCGCCGGTGACCGGGGTCGTGTTGCCGGACAGCTTGGCGGGCGGCCCGACCAGCCGGACCTCGCCGAGGACGGGATCGGGGACATCGATCAGCAGCTGTCGTGCTGCCAGGTGTTCGCAGGAGTAGATGTCCTCTGCGGTCTGGACCGCGCCGACGGGCAGACCGGCCGCCAGCAGCTTCTCCGATGCCTCGTCACGGGTGTGGGCGGCGAACCAGGCCTCGATGGCCTCGCCGAGCTCGCCGTCCATGTGGCGTGCACGTTCGGGTCCCGAGGTGGTCACGCCCTCCTGGCCGATCAGATCGGGCCGGTCGATGGCCTCGCAGAAGCGCCCCCAGTCCCGCTCGGTCGCGACGATCAGCGCGACCCAGCCGTCGGAGCAGGCGAAGGGGCCCCAGGGCGCCATGTACAGCTCTCGGCCGCGCTCGAGGACGTCGCCGGCGAGGGAGTACGCGCTCACCGAGCGCTCCGCGAGCGCGACCATCGAGTCGTACATGGACACGTCGATGTACTGCCCTTCGCCCGTGCGCTCGCGCTGGAACAGGGCCAGCAGGATCGCGTGCGCGGCGTTCATGCCGGAGACGATGTCACCCAGGGCCACGCCGAGCCAGGTCGGCGGCCCCCCGGCCTGGCCGGCGGTGTGCATCAGGCCGCCCATCGCCTGCGCGACGATGTCGTAGGCCGGACGGTCGCTGTAGGGGCCGGTGAAGCCGTCCATGCTGCCGAAACCGGAGATGGTGGCGTATACCAACCCGGGGTTGGCCGCCGAGAGGTCGTCGTAGCCGAGCCCCAGACCGGCCAGGAGGCCGGGGCGGAAGTTCTCCACCACCACGTCCACCTCCCTGGCCAGCTCGCGGAAGACCTCCTGGCCCCGCTCGTCCTTGAGGTCCAGAGTGAGGCTCTGCTTGTTGCGGTTGAAGCGCAGGAAGTAGCCGCTGCGCCGCTCGCCGTCCGGTCCTTCCACCATCGGTGCGCCGCCCCGGGCCGTGTCACCGGTGCCCGGGCGCTCGACCTTGATGACCTCGGCGCCCTGGTCGGCGAGCATCATCGAGCAGTACGGCCCGGCCACCTGGATCTCGAAGCTGAGCACGGTGATGCCGTCGAGAGGTTTGGCTGCGCGGTCGCTCATCTGATGGCTCCTGGGGGCGCTCGGTGGATGGGCCGCACGCGGTGGGCAACGTCCGGCCACTGCCGCCAGGGGCCGTCGTTCCGACAGCCGGGCTGGACCTGCGCTCCCAGATCTCGTACGGACTTCCGCTCGCCGGCGACGGGAGCGACGGGGTCGCGCGAGGCGCTAGCGAGCGTTCGTTCGGACACGATAGGTCCCGGTGCACCGGCCAGCAAGTGGACGGCGGCGCCGCCCCCCGGGCCCGGGTTGACCGAGCCCTGCACGCGGCCTAGCATCAGGGGCACGAACGAACGCTCGCTAGCGCCCTGTGCCGTCGCGCAGAGGTGGGCGGCTCGGGCGCGGGGGCCCCAAGGGCCACGCGCCGAGCGACAGGGCGCATCGAGCTCCGAGGAGCGATGGGAGCAGGGATGAAGACCGTGCGGCTCGGCAGCGGCTCCGCGTACTGGGGCGATCTGATGGAACCGGCTGTGGAGCTGGCCGAACGTGGCGAGCTCGACTACCTCAGCTTCGATCACCTCGCGGAGCTGACCCTCGCGATCCTCCAGCGCCAGCGATCCAAGGACCCCTCCCGAGGCTACATCGCCGACATCGTGCCCTGGATGGAGGCCATCCTGCCGGTCGCCCGCGCGAAGGGCACCACCCTGATCACCAACGCCGGCGGTGCGAACCCGCCGGCCGCCGGTGAACGTGTGGTCGAGATCGCCCGTGCGCACGGTCTCACCGGCACGCGCGTCGCGGTCGTCACGGGTGACGACGTGCACGCACGCATGCTCGAGCTCCACGACCAGGGTGTGGCCTTCCCGAACATGGACACGGGCGAGACGGACCTGTCCCGCATCCGCGATCGCATCATCGCGGCCAACGCCTACATCGGTGCGGAGGGCATCATCGAGGGCCTCGAGCAGGGTGCCCACGTCGTGGTGACGGGCCGTGCGTCGGACAACGCCCTGTACGCCGGTCCGATGATGCACGAGTTCGGTTGGCGCTACGAGGATGCGGAGAAGGTCGGGGCCGCGGTGACCATCGGGCACCTCCTCGAGTGCGCTGCCCTCGCATCCGGCTCGCTGTCGAACTTCTGGAGCGAGGCCAGGCCCTTGGCGAACATCGGGTTCCCCTACGCCGACGTCGACGAGCACGCGGACGCCGTGTTCGGCAAGCTCGATGGCACCGGGGGGCTGGTCACGGAGATGACCCTCAAGGAGCAGCTCGTCTACGAGATCGGCGATCCCGCCAACTACCTCATGCCCGACGGCATCGCGGACTTCACCAAACCGACCTTCAGCCAGCTCGGCCCCGACCGGGTACGGGCGACCGGCATGACCGGCAAGCCCCGCCCCGACCAGCTCAAGGTCTGCGTCGGCTACGAGGACGGATGGATCGGTGAGGGTGTCGCGATGTTCTCCTGGCCCGATGCGCTCCCCAAAGCCCACAACGGTGAGCAGATCGTCCGGGACCGCCTGAAGCTGTTGGGCGTGCAGCCGCGCGAGATCGTGTTCGAGTACCTCGGTGTCAACACCCTCCACGGGCCAACCGCGCCGGAACCGGACTACGAGCCCAACGAGGTCGGTCTGCGGGTCGCCGCCCACTGTGACACGCGGCAGGAGGCCGAGGTGGTGCGCCGTGAGATCCTCCACCTGTGGACCCTCGGCGGCGTCGGCTCTGCGATCATGCCGCCCGGGCGCCCCCGTCCGGTGACCAGCCTGTGGCCGACCCTGATACCCCGCGAGGCGGCTGAGGTCGACATGCAGCTGCTGGAGGCCTGAGCGTGCTCCGGCACGAGCACGGGGACGACCGCGTCCTGACCCTGACCCTCGCCGCACCGGAGCGCCGCAACGCCCTCGACTACGCCGCTGTGCGGGAGCTGTGTGACGCGCTGCGGGCCGCCGATGCCGATCCTCAGGTCGGGGCGGTGCTGCTGCGCGCGGAGGGCAAGGTCTTCTCTGCCGGTGCGAACCTGCGCGAGTTCCAGGCGGAGCTCAGCTCCTCCGCGACGGACTTCTACGAGTCGGGTGGGGTGTGGGAGGAGCTGTTCACCCTCGTACCCACCCTCGGTACCCCGTTGGTGATCGCGGTCCAGGGTCCGGCGCGCGCCGGTGCCGTCGGCGTGGTCGCTCTGGGGGACATCGTGCTGGCGGCGCGGTCCGCCGACCTCGGCCTCAGCGAGATCAAGATCGGGTTGTTCCCCATCATGGTCATGCCGATGGTGATGCGCGTCGTCGGGGTCCGCGCTGCGCAGGACCTGGCCCTGACCGGTCGGGTCATCGACGCCGAGGAGGCCGCCCGTATGGGGTTGGTCAGCCGCGTCGTGGCGGACGAGGACCTCGACGCCGAGGCCCACGCGGCGGCTGCCGAGCTCGCGCGCAGCGCGCCACACGCCATGGCCTATGGACGCACCCTGATCGCCCGGCTCGCGGAGCTGCCCTACGAGCAGGCCGTGCATCACGCACGCACGATGCGCGGCACCTTCCTGCACACCCCGGACATCCACGAGGGCGTGGCTGCGTTCCTCGAGAAGCGTGCCCCGGACTGGCACGCACCCCGTCCGCCCGCCACCCAGCACGAGGAGGACCCGTCGTGAAGCTCGTCGACATCGCCTACGCCCGTTCCGGTGACAAGGGGGACGTCTCCAACATCGGGGTGATCGCCAAGGACCCGGCGGACTACGAGCGGATCGGGGAGGCGTTGACCCCGGAGCGCATCCGTGCGCACTTCGGTGACTGGGTCCTGGGAGACGTCACCGTCTACCCGATGCCGAACATCCACAGCTACAACGTGGTGTGCGAGCGGTCCCTCGGTGGCGGCGCCACGAGCACCGTGCGCTTCGACCAGACCGGCAAGGCCATGAGCACCGCGCTGCTGCGCCTGGACCTCGACGAGGTCTGAGGGACCGGGAGCAGGGGGAGCCCATGGTGTCGGGTCTGTTCAGCCCACTCACCCTGCGCGGGATCACCCTGCGCAACCGCATCGGGGTCGCTCCCATGTGCCAGTACAGCGCCACCGACGGCGTGCCCGATGACTGGCACCTGGTCCACCTCGTCTCGCGCGCGGTCGGCGGCAACGCGCTGGTGCTGACCGAAGCGACCGCCGTGGTTCCGGAGGGCCGGATATCTCCCGGGTGCCTCGGGTTGTGGGACGACGCGCAGGTCGCAGCCTTCGAACGGATCACCGCCGGCGTCCGAGCCCACGGCGCCGTACCCGGCATCCAGCTGGCGCACGCCGGCCGCAAGGCCTCGACGGGCCTGCCCTGGGCCGACAGCGGGCCACTCACCCCCGAGCAGGGCGGGTGGCCGGTGGTCGGCCCGAGCTCTCTGCCCTTCGCCGACGGCTTCCCCGCACCTCACGAGCTGACCGTCGCGGAGATCGCGGAGGTCGTCGCCGCCTTCGTCAGCGCGACGGAGCGTGCCCTGGCGGCCGGCTTCGAGCTGATCGAGCTGCATGCGGCCCACGGCTACCTGCTCCACAGCTTCCACTCGCCGGTCTCCAACCGCCGTACCGACAGCTACGGGGGCGATCTCGAGGGACGGACCCGCATCACCCGCGAGGTCGTCGCCGCGGTCCGTTCGGTCTGGCCTGACGAGTTCCCGCTCGTGGTGCGCCTGTCCGCCAGCGACTGGCTCGATGCACCCAGCTGGACGGTCGAGGAGTCCATCGAGCTGTCGCGGTGGATGGCCGGTGCAGGGGTCGATCTGGTCGACTGCAGTTCGGGCGGCGTCGCGCCGGGGGTCCGGATCCCCCTCGAGCCGGGCTACCAGGTGCCCTTCGCCGCACGGATCCGACACGAGGCGCAGGTCCCCACCGCCGCTGTCGGTCTCATCACCGAGCCGCGGCACGCAGCGGAGATCGTCGCCGACGGGCGCGCGGACCTGGTGCTGCTCGCGCGGGAGTCGCTGCGCGATCCCTACTGGCCCCGCCGTGCTGCCGCCGAACTGGGGGCGCTGGACCGGCTGCCCGCACCGGCGCAGTACCTGCGGGCATGGCGGGGGTGACCGAGGGATGCGACCGGTACGTGCGCTCCCGCGGACCCGAAGGACCGCTGAACGGACGTCCGTACAGCGCGCTAGTGTGCACGTATCCGAGGTTGGACGGGGGCAACGAGGAGTTGCGGGCTCGATCGTCGAGTCCGTTCCGGCCCTGTCCGGATGCGTGGCGGCCGGAGCCGCTGCTCGGGCCTGGACAGCTGTGCCGAGAACCGAGAGGGTCCCCCATGTCAGCCGTGGCGAGTGAGGCGCCGACCAAGGCGCGCATCGTCGATGCCGCGATCGACCTGTTCCACCGTCAGGGGTACAACGCCACGTCGTTGCGCCAGATCGCGGACGGCGTCGGCTTGCAGGTCGGCAGCCTGTACAACCACATGGCTTCCAAGGAGCAGCTGCTCTACGAGATCATGCGTGATGTGATGGTCGAGCTGATCCAGCACACCGAGGAGGAGATGGCGGCGGCTGGGGACGACACCCTCGAACGGTTGTGGGCGTTCCTCCGCGCATCGATCCACTTCCACGCCACCCGACAGAAGCAGACCTTCATCGGTAACTCCGAGCTCCGCGGCCTCCTGCCGGAGCACCGGGAGGAGATCGTGGAGCTGCGTGATCGCTACGAGACCCTGCTGCGCGACACCCTTCAGGCGGCCCAGGACGCCGGGTCCATCGCCGTGGCCGACGTGCAGCTGGCCACCTTCGCCGCTCTCGCGCTGTGCACCTCCGTTGCGACCTGGTACCGACCGAACGGTCGGCTCTCGCTCGATGACCTGGAGCGGATGCTGCCCCAGCTCTTCGGGCCCCTGTGCGCCACCTGAACCGCGCTGTCGCCGCGTTCCGGCGAGGGTCGGCTACGCCGCGGCGGTCGTATCGGGACATCCACCTGGCCACGGCAGCGAACGAACGTTAGTATGCGGCGGCTCGGGCGGGAGACGTCCATGAGGGGTGCGCAGGGGAGGGGCCGAGGTGGCAGAACAACTCGGGGGCGATGGTCGGCACCAGGGCGAGGATGCGGTCCCGTCGGCGGGTGCGTCCACCGCCGCGCTCGCCGTCCAGGCGGAGGCTGGTCTGGAGTTCCGTCCCTACGACCGGCACTGGGAGGACTTCCCCCAGGGTGCGTTCGTGCGGACCCGTGGGATGACGATCACGGAGACCCACATCGTCAACTGGGCCAACCTGGCGGGTGACTGGCTGCCCATCCACGTGGACCAGCACGTCGCCTCGCAGACACCGTTCAGGTCCGTGATCGCCCACGGCCCCCTGACCATCGCGCTGTCCCTCGGGCTCGTGATCCAGAGCGGGTTCTTCGGTGATGCGGTGATCGCGTGGCTGGGTCTGGACGAGGTCCGTCTTCCCCGTCCGGTCCTGCCGGGTGACACGATCTACGTCCGCGCCGAGGTGGTCGAGCATGCGGCCACGTCGAAGCCCGCACGGGGACGCATCGCCCTGGCCTACGACGTGCGCAACCAGCGTGACGAGCAGGTGCTGTCCTTCAGCTCCGGCTTCCTGATGCATCGCGCGACGCCCGCCGGCGGGGATGGCAGGGCGTCATGACACCCGCGTCCGCGGTGTGGGCCGGTCCGACTCCTTCCGGTTCACACCGCGGTCCGCGGGGCCGCCACCGCTGGTCGGCCCCGGCGTAGAAGGCGTTTGTGCCCTCGAGCCGGCCGGTGCTAGCGTGCTCGTACGAACGTTAGTTTGTCCTGCGCGGGGACCCACGTCGGGGCCGTTGCCCACGGTTGTGGGGACGTGCTGGTGCCATGCCGGACCGGACAGGAGGCGACGCGGTGGACGAGGTCGAGGGGTCAGCGGAGCTGCACGAGCGCGCGCGCGCCACCAACGCGCAGGCCCGGATCGGCGGCTCCGAACAGCAGCGTGAGAAGCAGCTCGCTGCCGGGAAGCTGCTGGTACGTCAGCGCCTCGAGCAGTTGTTCGACGGTGACTGGCAGGTCGAGGACGGTCTCCTCACCCGGATGCAGGACGGCCTCCCCGGCGACGCCGTGGTCACCGCCTTCGGTGAGGTGCACGGCCGCACCGTCGGGGTGATCGCCAACGACTACACCGTCAAGGCCGGTACCTGGGGCGCCAAGACCTTCAAGAAGATCACGCGGCTGCAGGAGCAGGCCGTGGAGATGGGTGCGCCCATCATCTACCTCGTGGACTCCGCCGGTGCCCGGATCACCGAGCAGTTCGAGTCCTACGTCGGCCGCAGTGCGTGGGGCAACATCTTCTACAACCAGATCCAGGTCTCCGGGCAGGTACCCCAGCTGTGCGCCATGTTCGGCCCCTCGCCCGCGGGTTCGGCCTACATCCCCGCCCTGTGCGACCTGATCGTGATGGTCGAGGGTGAGGCGACCGCCTACCTCGGTTCACCACGCCTGGCCGAGATGGCCACCGGGGAGAAGGTGTCGCTGGAGGAGATGGGTGGCGCACGCATGCACTGCGCCAAGTCCGGACTCGGTGACGTGCTCGTGCCCGACGAAGCCGCCGCCATCACCGCCCTGCGCGACTACCTCACCTTCGTCCCCGACAGCTGGGAGGGCGCCCAGCAGCTGACGGACCCCGTCGCCCCCTCCAACGGCACCCCCATCGAGGACATCGTCCCCGTACGCGAGAACCTCGCGTTCGATATGCACGAAGTGATCGACGCCGTGGTCGACGCCGACTCCTGGTTCCCGATGAAGGCGCTGTGGGCCAAGGAGATGATCACGGGCTTCGCCCGACTGGGGGGTCGCCCCATCGGGATCGTGGCCAACAACTCGAAGGTCCGTGGGGGGGTGCTGTTCCCCGACTCCTCGGACAAGGCCGCCCGCTTCGTCTGGTTGTGCAACGCCTACGGCATCCCGCTGCTGTTCCTGCAGGACATCTCCGGCTTCATGATCGGCTCGGCCGTGGAGAAGCAGGGCATCATCCGCCACGGCGCGAAGATGCTGTTCGCGGTGTGCGAGGCCCGCGTCCCGCGTATCGCGGTCATGGTCCGCAAGGCCTACGGCGGTGGCTACCTCGCCATGTCGGGCGCGCCGACCAACCCCGACGCGCTGCTGGCCCTGCCCACGGCGCGGCCGGCGTTGATGGGGCCGGCTGCGGCGATCAACGCGATCCACGCCCGCCGCCTCGACGAGATGGAGGACCTCGACGAGCGGCGGCGTTTCGTGATGGAGAAGCAGGCCGAGTACGAGCAGGACATCGACATCTTCCAGGTGGCCAACGACAACGCTGTGGAAGCCGTGGTGCCCGGTGACGAGCTGCGCCAGGAACTGATCGACCGCTTCGCCCTCTACAGCCGACGGCCGGTGCGGCCCTACCCCCGCCGCAACGGCGTCTACCCCGTCTGAGACCTACGGTGCGCCAACCCGCAGACGTGCGCGTGCGGGCTGCACGCAGCGGCCACCGCCCGACCTGAGCCCGCCCCGACCGAGGACCCTGTTGCCGTGTTCAGTTCCCTGCTCGTCGCCAACCGTGGCGAGATCGCCTGCCGGGTGTTGCGTACCGCCAAGGCCCTCGGTATCCGCACCATCGCCGTGTACTCCGAGGCGGACGCCAACGCGCTCCACGTCGAACTCGCCGACGAGGCCATCGCGATCGGCCCCAGCGCCGCCGCCGCGTCCTACCTCTCCATCCCGGCGATGGTTGCCGCGATCCGTAGCAGCGGTGCGGAGGCGGTCCACCCGGGCTACGGCTTCCTGTCCGAGAACGCCGGCTTTGCCCGCGCGGTGGAGGAGGCCGGCGCGGTCTGGGTGGGCCCACGCCCGGAGACCATCGAGGCGGTCGGCGACAAGCGCGCTGCCCGCGACGTCATGGCGGCAGCAGGAGTGCCGGTCAACGACGGCGGTCCCGTGACGCCCGGGCCGGAGGCCCTCGCCGTCGCAGACCGGGCCGGCTTCCCGGTGATGGTCAAGGCGGCGGCTGGCGGCGGTGGCATCGGGATGCGGATCGTGGAGGACCGCGACGACCTCGTGGACGCGGTCGCGGCCACCAGCGCGCAGGCGGAGCGGTTCTTCGGCGACGGCAGCATCCTCGTCGAGCGTTACCTGCCGGACGCCCGACACGTGGAGCTGCAGGTCCTCGGCCTCGCTGATGGCCGGGTGGCGGTCCTCGGTGAACGGGACTGCTCCGTCCAGCGTCGCTACCAGAAGGTCCTCGAGGAGACCCCGTCACCCGGGGTGTCCCCTGAGCTGCGGGGGCGCATGGTCGCAGCGGTCCGTGCCGGCGCCGAGCACATCGGCTACCGCAACGCCGGCACCTTCGAGTGCCTGGTGTCAGGTGAGGACTTCGTGTTCCTCGAGGTCAACGCCCGGCTCCAGGTGGAGCACCCCGTCACCGAAGAGGTGACCGGGATCGACCTGGTGGCCGAGCAGCTGCGCGTCGCGGCGGAGGAGCCACCGGGCTTCGAGCCGGACGTGGTCGCCATGCGGGGCCACGCGATCGAGCTGCGGGTGTACGCCGAGGACAGCGCACGGTTCCTGCCGCGCCCGGGAACCATCTCGTCCTATCAGGAGCCCGAGGGCCCCGGTATCCGCGTCGACGGTGGCTTCCGCGCCGGTGACGCCATCACTCCCTTCTACGACCCGCTGGTCGCCAAGCTGGTGGTCCACGGTGGTGACCGTGAGCAGGCCATCGAGCGTGCACGCGCTGCGGTGGACGGGTTCCGCATAGATGGGCTGACGACCAACCTCGGCTTCCTCGCCGAGGTCCTCGACGACCCGCAGTTCCGCGCCGGCACCTACGACACCGGGCTGGTGTCGCGCCTGCGCGGGTGACACCGACCTCGTGAGGAGTGGAACGTGACCGAGATGCGCGCCGAGATGGCGGCCAACGTATGGAAGATCGTCGTCGAGGAAGGGGCCAGCGTCGCTGCCGGCGACACCCTCGTGATCCTCGAGTCGATGAAGATGGAGATCCCGGTGGAGGCCGAGGTGGCCGGCACCGTGCATCTCTGCGTCGAGGAAGGGCAGGCGATCGGTGAGGACGAGCCGATCGTGACCATCACATGACGGCGGCGTATCCGTCAGCGCCGCGGCTGTCGACGGAGCAACTGCTGGCGGCGATACCCCTGGCGGGGATGGAACCGCCGCTGTGGTCACCTGATGGCAGCTCGGTGGTGATCGCCTCGCCACTAGGCGGCGCTCCGGAGCTGTGGTCGGTACCTGTCGACGGTGGTCCGGCGGAGCGCCACACCACCGGCATGGGGTCCGTGGGCCACCTCGCCTCCGCGCTTCCGCGCTGGTCACCCGATGGTCGCTACCTGTCCTACCTCTCCGGTGACATCGGCGAGACCGAGGTGTGGCTCCAGCCGCTCACCGGTGGGCCCGCGCAGCGGCTGACCGACCTCGGGGCCAACATCACCTCCCTGGCCTGGGCCCCTGACAGCCGGTCGATGGTGGTCGCAGCCAACCGGTACGGAACCTACGACGTGTTCCAGGTGCAGGTCCCCGACGGCCACGCCACACGCCTCACCCATGACCCCCGCTACGAGGTCCAGCCCACCATCACCCCGGATGGTCGTCACCTGCTCCACGTCCGTCTGGATGCCACCTGGACGGCCCGCGACGTGGTGGTCACGCCGCTGGAGGGCGGCCCGGAGCGGGTCCTGGTGCACGACGATCGCTGGTTCGACTACCAGTACGGACGGTGGTTCGGGACCCCGGTGGTGGCTCCCGATGGGGGCACGGTGGTGTTCCGCTCGTACCGCTCCGACTGGATCAACCTGTGGGCGGTGCCCTTCGACGGCGGTGCGCCGCGTCCCCTGGCGCCGGAGGCGGCGGACCAGGACCACGCCTGCTTCTCCCCCGACGGCTCACAGGTCGTCTTCACCTCCAACCACGATGCCGGGGTACGCCTGCTGACCGTCGACGTGCACGGCGGGGCGCCGCGCGAACTGGTCGACCCGGGCGACGGGGTGTGTGCGTTCCCGACCTTCTCGCCTGACGGGACGCGGGTCGCCTACACCCTGTCGACGCCCTCGCACCCCGCCGATCTCGAGGTGGTGGACGTCGCCACAGGGACGCGCACCCGGCTGACACGCTCGGTGCCGCGCAGCTTCGAGGACCGCGTCGTGCACCCCGAGCGGGTGTGCTACCGCGGCGAGGACGGCCTGGAGATCTCCGGCTTCCTCTACCGACCCTCGAGCGCCGAGGTTGAGCCCAACGGCGCGGGTGTGGTGATGGTCCACGGTGGTCCCACGATGCAGTGGCTGCCGACATTCGACGGCTACGTGCAGTTCCTGGCCCTGCGGGGCTACACCTTGCTGCTCCCCGACATCCGTGGCAGCTCGGGCTACGGGCGCGCGTTCGAGGAGGCCAACGACGGCGACTGGTTGGGTGGCGATCTCCGGGACGTCGTCGCGGGGAGCCGGTTCCTGGCCGACGTGGAGGGTGTCGACCCCGAGCGCCTTGCGGTGACGGGGCTGAGCTACGGCGGCATCATGTCGATGGGTGCGGTGACCTTCGCCCCGGGAGCGTTCCGGGCCGCTGCGAGCCTGTCCGGCTACGGCGACTTCCTCCACATGATGGAGGAGCAGGAGTTCCGCCACCAGCAGCTCCTGCGCAAGGAGCTCGGTGATCCCGTCGCGGACCGGGAGGTCTACCTGCGGGCGTCGTCGATCCACGCGGTCAAGGACGCCACCACACCGCTGTTGATCGCCCACGGCGAGGGTCGTTTCCCGGGCTCGGATGCGGGCCGCCGCTTCGCCGCAGCGATGGAACGGGAGTACAAGGTGCATCGCTACCTGGTCTACCCGGACGAGCACTACTACGTGACGGGCCGGGACAACCTGCGCGCGCTGTGGACCGAGGTGGACGCCTTCTTCCGGACCTACCTCGACCTCCCGCGCTGAGCCCTGCTCACCGGGTGGTGCCACCCGCCTGCGCTGCGGTGCCCGGGAGGACGCTGACCGGCAGGAGGTGGCCGCCCTCCACCCGCCACACGCTGACGTTGGCGCCGATGCGTTCCCCGTCGCAGTCGAACCACAGGGGCCCGAGGTCGGACCCGATCACCTCCCGGTCGCGCCGGCGTAGCCAGGTCGCGATCTCCGTGCGGTCACCGATGGTGTCGTAGGCGCGCAGCAGGGCGGTGGCTGCGGCGGCGGACTCGGCGGTGTACACGTGGTGGTGACCGGCGGCATGCGTCCCAGGATAGAGCTGCCATGCGCCCTCAGCCGCCGCGCCGGCCAGCTGCGCGATCGCACCCCCGGGGCCACCCTCCGCCCCCACCAGCGATCCGGTGAACCCGGCCTCCCGTAGCGCCACGATGCGTTGCGCCTGCTCGACCTCACCCATGGCGAGGAAGGTGGCGTCGGCCGGGGCGTCGGGTGGCACCACCGACAGGCCAGCGGCGTCCGCGGCGGCGTGGACCGCAGCCGCCAGGCGGTGGCCGTAGGCCGTGCCGTCGCGCTCGATCCGCAGACGGTCGGTGTCCAGTCCCAGCAGCAGTGCGGTGGCGGTACGCGCGGTGTCGCGGTCCGGGGCGCACATGCGCAGCGTGGTCCCCGGTCCGGTGAGGATGTCGGCGGTGGCCGCCGGCAGCAGCAGCGGCAGTCCGCCGTCGCGCGCCATGCCCTGGACGGCTACGGCGCTGCCGGAGTTCTTCGGGCCGATCACACCGAGCACGTCCGGATCCTCGACCAGGCGTGCGCACAGGGACCGGGCCAACTCGGGATCACGACGGTCGTCGAGCGCGCGCACGCCCACGCGTCCGCCGAAGGCCGGCCCGGCGGCGTGGACCGCCCCCTGTACCGCTGCCAGCATGGGTCCAGCGGACGCCCGCTCCTCGCTCCCGAAGGGCCCGATCACCGCGATCGTGAGGTCCATCCGCCGCGCGCGCTCCTGATCGTGGGCCCAGGGACAGAACGGGCCGACGGTAACTAGCGTACGTTCGTTCGTCAACGGCGTGTGATCATGGCTAGGTTGTGCGTGGCGACTGCCGCCCGAGCGACCGGAGGGGCCGTGGAGGATCGACGCGACGCGCAGGGGGTCGTGCCGCGGTTGCGGGCAGGGGAGCAGGTACTGGCGACCTGGTGCTCGATCGACAGCGCAGCTGCGGTGGAGGCCGTCGCCCTCGCCGGACTGGAGGTCGTGCTGCTCGACCTCGAGCACGGTGAGTTCACTCCCGCAGCGCTGCCCGCTCTGCTCCGGGCCGTGGAGGTCCCCGGCGCCGCGGGCATCGTGCGCGTCGCCCATACCGGACAACTCGGTGCGGCCCTGGATGCCGGTGCGGCCGGGGTGCTGGTGCCCGACGTCCGCAGCGCGGGTGCGGCCGAGGAGGTGGTCCGGGCCTGTACCTACCCCCCTTCCGGCCACCGTGGAGCGGCCCCGATGACCCGCGATCTGGGCTACGGGCACCGTGGTTTCGCCGCGCACGTCGCCACCGCCGCGCCCCTGGTGGGCGTGCAGGTCGAGGGCCCCGAAGGACTCGATGCCCTCGATGCGGTGCTCGCCGTACCCGGGATCGATCTGGTGTTCCTGGGCGCCCAGGATCTCTCGGTCCGCCTCGGCGTCCCCGGGCAGTTGGACCATCCCGAGCTCCGGCGGGTGGTCACCGAGGTGGCCGGTCGCGCCCGGGCTGCCGGTGTCGCCACCGGTGTGTGGTCGCCGGACGCCACGGTGGCGGCACGGTGGATGGCGGCCGGCGTGGGGCTGGTCAGCGTGTCCAACGTCACCACCCTGCTCGCCGGTGCGGCCAAGGGGCTGGTCGCGGAGCTTGCGAAGGTGGGCTAGCGAGCGTTCGTTCACGTCCGATAGCCTGCCGCCACGGCTCGCGGCGACGACGTCACCGGTCCGTGGTCCGTCACGCGACAGCAGAGGAGGCAGGGACATGGCTGTGCAGCTCGGGCTCGGGGTGTTCTCCGGTGAGTGGCACCCTGGAACGGGGTTGGACCACACGCAGACGTTGCGCGAGTCGATCGATCAGGTGGTCCACGCCGAGGCCGTCGGGCTCGACAGCGTGTGGATCAGCGAGCACCACTTCCACCCGGCCAACTTCGTCGGCTCCGTCGCGCCCTACGCCGCTGCCATGGTGCAGGACACCTCTCGGATCACGGTCGGGCTGGGCTTGGCCCTGGCCCCCCTGCACGACCCGATCCGCATGGCCGAGGATGCGGCCTTCCTCGACGTGCTCTCCGGTGGCCGGTTCGAGCTGGGCCTCGGGATCGGCTACCGCGACATCGAGCACGAGGGCTTCGGTGGGCACCGCAAGCAGCGGGTCGGCCGCATGGTGGAGCTGATCGAGATCTGCCGGCAGGCATGGAGCCCAGGCACCGTGGAGCACGAGGGTCGCTACTACCAGCGTCACGGCATCGACGTCACACCCAAGCCGGTCCAGGCCGACGGTCCGCCGATCATGATGGGCGGTCACCACCCCAATGCGTTGGACCGCTGCGCCCGGCTGGGGGACCGATTCTGCATGGATGCGGGGACCGACTCCGAGTCCTACGAGGAAGGTGAGGGCCGCAACCGTGACCTGTTCGACCGGGTGGAGTCCGCGGTCCGCATGTACCGGGAGGCGCTGTTGCGGCACGGCAAGGACACCGAGCACCCGAACTTCTCCTTGAACGTCGGCGGCTTCCTGCACCCCGACGGGCGTGACGCCGCCTGGGAGACGCTGGCAGAGGCCTACATGATGACCCGCCGTGTCTACGGCGACTGGTACGGCCTGGAGCCCTCCGAGTACGCCGACTGGTACCCGGACAAGCTCACGCCCGAGGAGGTCGAGCAACGCAAGTCGGAGCTGCTGCTCGGGACGCCGGATGACATCGCCCCGGTGCTGGAGCGGGTCCGCGGGATCGTCGGTGACAACCTGCACGTGATGTTCCGGTCGAAGTACCCCCTCGTCGACGATGCGGCCACCAGGACCTCGATCGAGCTGCTGGCCGAGGTCCGGCGGCGGCTGGTGGCCTGACGCGGACCTACGTGCGGGGCAGGGACAGGAGCCCGAGATGATCACTCGCCTCTGGCTCGGCACCCGTCGTCGGGGGCTGTCCCGCGCGGCGTTCAGCGAGCACTGGTACCGCACCCACGGGCCGTACGGGCTCTCGCTGCCCGGTCTGCGCGCCTACGTCCAGAACCACGTGACCCACACCGCCGTGGGGGCCACCCCACCGGCCTTCGACGGCTGCTCGGAGCTGGACTTCGACGACGTGGCAGCCATGCGCGCGGCCTTCGCATCCCCCGAGATCGCGGCAGCGGACCGTGACGAGCGTGCCTTCGCCGATCCGGACCGTTTCGGCGTGGTCGTCACCGAGCGAGACGTCCTGTTCGGCGCCGAAGCGCTCGACACCGACGCGCGGCTGCTGTGCTGCATCCGGGCCAGCCCGGCGCGCCGGCGATCGGAGGTGGTGGCGACGGCCGCCGAGGTGACCGTCGACCAGGCGCAGGACGCTGGGGCGGTCCGCGCGGAGCTCCTGGTCGCTCTCGACGACGTACCGGGGCCTCAGGCGTGCGACCTCGTTGTGTCCCTGTGGTTCCCGACGCGGGCAGCGATGGTGGATGCCCTGCCCGCCTGGTCCGCCGCGTCCAGCGACGCGTTCGCGGGGCTGGCCTTCGGCCGCGAGACCGCCCTGGTGGCCCCGAGGAGGCTGAGATGACGCGCGCTCGCGACGTGCCAGGCGCGCTCCGTCTGCGCGGCGGGTCCTGGCTGGACACCGCAACCGGCGAGCACCGACGTGAGGACCTGCTGGTCCATGGCGGCCGGCTGGTGGCCGAGGACGGGCGGGAGGCGCGGGAGGTCGACGTCAGCGGCTGCACCCTGCTCTACGGGCTCTGGGACTGCCACGTCCATCCCGGGGAGGACCTCTACGGACCCGAGGGAGGGGAGTTCCTCGAGACGTCACCGGCACGCACGATCCGCGCCGGTGAGAACCTGCGTGCCGCGGTCGCTGCGGGTATCACCGGTGTGCGCTGTGTCGACGAGGCCGACGACATCGACCTCGAGTACGCGCGGGCCGTGGAGGCGGGCCGGTTCCCCGGGCCCCGGATCCACGGTGCGGGCCGTGCACTGCGCGCGACCGGCGGCCACGGCACCTTCTTCCCCCAGGTGCACGCGCACGTGGACGCGATGCACGTGATCGACGGCCCGGTCGCCGCAACCCGGGCGGTCCGTGCGCAGGTCGAGCGTGGTGCGCGCTGGATCAAGGTCATGCTCACCGGGGGTCTCGCCAGCCGCTATGAGGAGGTCGACCAGGCGCAGCTCACCGATGAGGAGCTCGCGGCGGTGGTCGGCACGGCGACGCAGCGGGGGTTGCCGGTCGCCGCTCACTGCGGCGGAGCCGGCCCCGCACGGCGTTTCGCCGCCATGGGCGGACGGTCGATCGAGCATGGATACGCGCTCTCCGAGGAGGCGGTCGCCGCGATGGCGGCACACGGGACCTGGCTCGTGCCCACCATCGGCGTGACCCACGATCCGGCGTTCCTCGCCGAGGGGGACAACTGGCCGGAGTTCTCGCTCGCGCGTGCCGAGGCGAGCCGAGCGCGGCATGCGGAATCCCTGGCGATGGCCCGTGCTGCGGGGGTGCGCATCGCCGTGGGCGCGGACCTCAACCCCATCGGTGAGCGCTACCACGCGGAGCTGGCGCTGCTCGAGGACGCGGGCACGCCCCGCCTGGAGGTCCTCCACGCGGCGACCGTCGGTGGCCGTGCCCTCAACGGTCTCGGGGACAGCTCGGCGCCCGTCCCGGGTGCGGTGGCCGATGTCCTCGCGGTCGAGGGGGACCCGCTGACGGAGCCGGGCATCCTGGCGGATCCGGCGCTGGTGCTGGTCGACGGCACGCTCCGTGTCGGTGGTCCCGCCGGTGCGGCGCCGGGGCCCACCGGTCTTGTCGGCCCTGACCGCCGCGGCTAGGGTCCGTCGGCGGGCGAACGAGCGATCGTTCGTGATTGACGGCGGTGGCGACCACAGGGCGGGGAGCCTGGGGAAGAGGAGCGCGGTATGCCGGAGCTGGCCGGGATCATCGACGGGTACCTGCGTGAGGCCTTCGCGCTCGACCCGGTGGCTGCGAGCGATCTGGGCATCCATGACCACGATCACGAGCTCGGGGTCTTCGACCCCGACCGCATGGCCGAGCACCGAGAGCGCCTGGTCGCCACGATCACCGCGCTCGACGGGATCGACACCACGCAGCTGACGCGGTTGGAAGCCCTCGACCACGCCGTCGCGTTGAGCGAGGCGCGTGTCGACCTGCGTCGCCACGACGATCAACGCGTGTGGGAGCGGGCGCCCTACTGGTACGCCGAACGGCTCGGGGACGCGCTCTCCACCCTCATGACCCGCACCTCGACCCCCCTGCAGGCTCGGGGCGAGGCGATGCGGTCGCGTCTGCAGGCGACGCCGGACTACCTGGCGACCGCGGCTGCGACCCTGGGTCCGGACACACCCGAGGTGTACGTCGGGATGGGGCGCACCGCTGCCCGGGGCATGCAGGAGTTCCTCTCCGATGCGGTCGGCGGCTTCGCTGCGCAACTGCCCCGTGGGCTGGCGACCGAGATCGAGGAGGCGGCCACCGTCGCCGCTGCGGCGCTCGAGCGCTTCGAGGACGCGCTCGAGGAGCTCGGGCGCCGTGCCAGTGGGGAGTACCGCGCTGGAGCGGCGCACGTGGACTTCCTCCTGCGGACCTTCCATCGGGTGGACATGGACCACGAGGAGCTCCACGCCTGGGGTCGCGAGGCGGTCGCGCGGGATCGCGCCGCCCTGCAGGAGCTGGCAACCGAGCTCGACCCCACCCGGACCTGGATGGAGCAGATCGCGCGGGTTAAGGATCATCATCCGCAGCCCGAGGAGTTCGTGACCGCCTACGGCGACGAGATGGCGCTGGCGCGCGAGCACTGCGTGGAGCAGGGGCTGATCACCATCCCCGAGGGTGAGGTGTGCCACATGCGCTGGCTGCCGGCCTATCTGCGGGCCAGCCTGCCCATCGCCGTGATGGCAACCACGCCGCCCTTCGAGCCCGGCCTCGAGAGCGAGTGGCTGATCACACCCCTCGATCCGGACGCGCCGGCCGAGCGCCAGCAGCAGCACATGCGCGACAACTGCTACGCCTTCTGCCGCTCGATCGCCGGGCACGAGATCTACCCGGGCCATCATCTGCAGAAGGTGCATCACAAGCTGGCCACCGCGGACGCACCGATCCGTCGTTACGCCTCGAGCCCGCTGTTCGTGGAGGGCTGGGGGCTCTACACCGAGGACCTGCTGACGGAGACCGGGCTGCTGACGGAGCCGGATGTCCGGTTGTTCAAGCTCCGCAACGCGCTGTGGCGTTCAGCGCGCGTGGTCGTCGACACCGGGCTCCACACGCGTGGCATGAGCGCGCAGGAGGCCGCTGACGTCCTCGAGGGTGAGGTCTGCCTCGACCGGCACATGGCCGAGGGCGAGATCATGCGCTACGTCCGGCATGACAACCCCACCTACCCGTCGTCCTACCTCCTCGGTCGGACGGCGCTGCACGCCCTGCGGCGACGGGCGGTCCCCGGCGTGCCCGCCGGCCCGCAGCTGCGGTCCTTCCACGACCGGCTGCTCTCCTACGGCTCGATCCCCGTCGCGCTGGTCGAGGAGCAGTTCGAACTGGAGGGGTGGATCCCCGCCGGGCGCCCGGTCGGGGAAGCGCCGTGAGGTGCCCCGCGCTCGGCCGTGTTACCGCCCGGACGTGAGCCAGCCCCGCATCGACGGCAGCGTGGCCCTGGTCACCGGCGCGGCCGGTGCCATCGGACGCGCGGTCGCCCTGCGGCTGGCTGCAGCGGGGGCCGCGGTGGCCGCGCTGGACCTCGATGTCCGAGGGGCGGAGCGAACCGCTGCCGAGCTCGCCGAGCGCACCGGCCGCCGGGCGGTAGCGCTCGGCACGGATGTGACCGACAGCGCACAGGTCGACACGGCCGTCGCCCGTGTGGTCGCCACCTTCGGGCATCTCGACGTGGTCGTCACCTGCGCGGGGATCCTGTCCAACGCGCCAGTGACCGCGACCACCGACGACGCGTGGGATGCCGTGCTCGATGTGCATCTCGGCGGCACCTTCCGGGTGGTGAGAGCAGCCGTCCCCCACCTGCGGTCGGGTGCGGCCATCGTGACGGTGTCCTCCGCCGCGGCCTGGGGCTCGACACGCGGCCACAGCAACTACGCCTCGGCCAAGGCCGGCATCCACGGCCTGACCCGGACCCTCGCCCTGGAGTTGGCGCCGCAGATCCGGGTCAACGCGGTGGCACCGGGCGCCATCGAGAGCCCGATGACCCGTGACACTGCGGCGCAGCTGGACATCGACATGGCGACCTACCGCGAGCAGACGGCGGCGCGCGTGCCGTTGGGCCGGATCGGCCAGCCGGAGGACGTCGCCGACGTCGTCTGCTTCCTCGCCTCGCCCATGGCCCGGTACATGACCGGACAGATCCTCAAGGTCGGAGGTGGTCCGTGACCCCGGCGGTGACCTGGGAGGACCGCACCGCCCTCCAGCGTTTCGGTCTCGTCGCGACCCTCACGGGTGCCATCTCCGTCGCCACCCTGGTCCCGACCCTGTTGTCGGTGCTGGCACCCTTGGTGACCGCTGACCTCGACCTCAGCCGACGCGCCTTCGGTGTGCTGGTGACCTGCGTGTTCATCGGTGGGGCGCTCAGCTCGGTGCGGGCGGGCACCGTCGTGGACCAGCTGGGGGGCCGCGCCACGCTGCTGTTGCTGTACGCGCTGGGCAGCCTGACGCTCCTCGGGATCGCCGTCGCACCGGGGTACGGGTGGTTGCTGGTCACCGCGCTGGTCGCGGGTCTGCCCGGCGCCCTGGCCAACCCGGTGACCAACCAGGTGATCTCCACGCAGGTCCCACCCGGTCGGCGGGGGCTGGTGGTGGGGTTCAAGCAGTCCGGGGCCCAGGTCGCCCAGACCAGCGGTGGACTGCTGCTCCCGTCCCTGGCGCTCGGCCTCGGCTGGCGGGGGGCAGCCCTGGCCGTGGCGGTCCTGCCCCTGATGGGGGTGCTCGCGACCCGCCGGCAGTTGCAGCCGCGGCCGGGGGGATCCGTCGAGCAGGCTCCCGCACGGCTCGCGATCCGGGGCCCCATCCTGTCCCTGACGCTCTACGCCCTGCTGATGTCGCTGGGCACCGCTGCGGTGGTGACCTACCTGCCGCTGTTCGCCTTCGAGGCGTTGGGGTTCAGCGTCCCGGTAGCCGGTGTGGTCGCCAGCGTCAGCGGTGTCGCCGGGTTCCTCGGCCGGATCCTGTGGGGGCGTGCCGCGGAGTTGGCGATCGAGCCCTCCCTCGCGCTGGCCGTGATCGCCATGGCCAGCGTCCTGTCCATCTGTGCGCTCCTGGCGGCTCCTGCGGTCACCTGGTTGGTGTGGTCTGCCGCCCTGGCCGACGGCACCGGGTCCTACGCCTTCGGGTGGTGGCTGGTGGGGGCGCTGTTCCTGGCGAGCGTGGTGGTGGCAGGGCGCTGGCACCGCCAGCGCCGCACGGTGGCCTGAGCGCAGGGGTTGCCGGGGCGTTGCGGTGCTGCTTCAGTGGCCCGAACGCGTACGAGCGCTCGCTCGTGACACCGCCGGCGTCCGGATGACGGCGTGCGGTGCCACGACGCGTCGGACAGCGCGAGTGGGCGGCCGACAGCTGCGGGAGGAACGGACGTGGAGCGGTCACAGCGCTGGTACCTGCGTGGGGCGCGTTGGTTCGATGTGGCGACGGGTACCGCCGAACGGCGTGACATCGCCCTGGTCGACGGGGTGATCGCGGATGATCCAGGAGATGCGCCGGAGGTCGACGCCTCAGGACTGACGGCCCTGTTCGGGTTGTGGGACGCGCACACCCACCCCGGCGGGTTGATGTACGACCCTGACGCCACGGGTTACTTCGAAGCCGCTCCAGCCCGCACGATCCGTGCCGGGGAGAACCTGCAGCAGGCTGCTCGCATGGGCGTGACCGGGACCCGCGCCGTCGACGAGGCCAACGAGATCGACCTCGCGTGGGGTCGTGCGTTCGCCGCAGGTGCGCCTGTGGGCCCGCGGGTGCTGGGTGCCGGTCGCGGCATCAGGACCACGGCCGGGCACGGGACGGCGTTCCCGCGCGTGTTCACCCAGCTCGACTCGGAGCTGGTGGTGGATGGACCGACGGAGATGGCCCGCGCGGTCCGGCTGCTGGTGGAGCGGGGTGCGCACTGGGTCAAGATCATGCTGACGGGTGGGCTCTACAGCCCCCACGAGACCGTCGACGGGATCCAGTTCACCGAGGAGGAGTTGGCCACCCTGATGGAGGTGGCGCGCATCCGGGAGATCCCGGTTGCGGCGCACTGCGGAGGTGCGGACGCCGCAGTGCGCTTCGCGGAACTGGGTGGCCGCTCGGTGGAGCACGGTTACGCCCTCGACGAGCGCGCTGCGGCAGCCATGGCGGCCAACGGCACCTGGTTCGTCCCCACGCTCTCCGTCACCCATGATCGCGAGTTCATCGAAGCCGAAGGTTGGCCGGCACACGCCGCCAACCGGGCCTTCGAGACCGCGCCCCTGCACGCCGAGGCCGTGCGCCTGTGCCAGGAGGCGGGGGTGCGGATCGCCGCCGGCGCCGACCTCAACCCGATCGGCCCGCGCCTGCACCGCGAGCTGGAGATGATGGAGCGGGCCGGCATGGACCGGCTGGCGGTGCTCGAGGCGGCCACGGTGGGAGGGCGTGCCCTCAACGGGTTCGGGGACGCGACCGTGCCGGAGCCCGGGGCCGCGGCCGACCTGGTCCTGGTCGAGGGTGACCCGCTGTCCGACCTCACGGTGCTGCGAGCTCCGCGCATGGTCTTCGCTCTTGGTCGTCGGCTGGTCGGTTGAGCGGGACGCGGGCATGGTCGGCCACCGTTGCCGTGCTACCTACGCCGCTAGTAGGATGATTAACTAGCGTTCGTGCGTCTGCTGGCCCGGGTGGCTGGGGCAGTGCTCGTCGAGCGTTGGGAGCTTCGGAGGTACGACGACGTGCCGCCGTCCGCATGACGACCAAGGGAGCTGACTCGATGAAGCAGCCTCACGATCGGAAGAAGTGGCGGGTGCCGCTGTTGCTGCTCGCCCTGGCCATGGTCGCCGCAGCCTGCGGCGCCGATGACACGACGACGGAGGAAGACGGAGAGGACGTCGTCGACGAGAGCGAGGAGCCGGAGGAGGAGCCGGCGGAGGACGATGGCGAGGAAGATGGTGGCGAGGAGGACGCGGCCGGCGATGGCCGCGTCGAGGGTGGCACCGTGGTCTTCGGGGCCGACCAGGAGCCGGCCATCGTCAACCCCGCGATCCAGGAGGGCATCCTGTTCGCGACCTCGGTGGTGATCGCCCCGCAGCTCTACCCGCTGTGGCGTATCACACCGGAGCTCGAGTTCGAGCCGCTGTTGCTCGACGGTGAGCCCGTCGTGGAGGAGGACCCCTTCCGTGTGACCTACACCTTGAAGGAGGAGGCCGAGTGGAGCGACGGCACGCCGATCACCGCGCGTGACGTCCAGTTCACCTGGGAGCGTCGCGTCGACCCCGACGTCGAGGTTGCGAACCGCACCGGCTACGACCTGGTGAGCGAGACCGAGATCGTCGATGACAAGACCATCACCTTCACCTTCGAGGAGGTCTACGCCCCCTGGCGGACGATGTTCGCCACGCTCGACGCGGTGATCCTCCCGGCGCACATCCTCGAGGGCGAGGACCTCAATGAGGTGTGGCGTGACGAGATCCCGATCGCGTCCGGTCCCTTCCAGTTCGAGGAGTGGGATCGCGGTGTCGACATGACCCTGGTGCGCAACGAGAACTACTGGGGTGAGCCCGCCAGCCTCGATCGCATCGTGTTCCGCTTCCTCGAGGACTCCTCGACCCAGGTACAGCAACTGCGGGGAGGAGAGGTCGACGTGTTGGCGCCGCAGCCCCAGGTCGACCTGGTGGAGCAGATCGATGAGATCGATGACGTCGTGCTCAACGCCGTCTCCGGCGCGACCTGGGAGCACATGAACATCCAGGCCGGCAACCCGGAGCTCGAGCCGGTCTTCGTGCGCCAGGCCATCGCCAAGGGCATCGACCGCGCGGCGCTGGTGGACGCGCTCATCGCACCGATCCAGCCGGACGCGGAACCACTGAACAGCATCTTCTACCTGTCGAACCAGGCACAGTACGAGCCGAACTGGGAGGATGCCCTGGCCTACGACCCGGAGGCCGCAGAGCAGCTGCTGATCGACAACGGCTGCGAGCTGGGCGACGACGGGGTGTACGTCTGTGACGGCGTCCGTCTGTCCATCCCCTACTCCACGACCTCCGGGGACCAGCGCCGTGAGCTCACCTTCGAGGTGCTGCAGGCCCAGCTCGCCGAGATCGGTATCGAGCTCACCGCAGACTTCTCCGAAGCGTCGGTGCTGTTCGGGACCCGGCTGTTCGAGCGGGACTTCGGCATCAGCGGCTGGGCGTGGACCGGGACCCCTGACCCGTTCAACACCATCTCCCAATTCGGCTGCACCGACGAGGACGCCGGCACCGGTCTGCAGAACTTCACGGACACCTGCTCGGAGGAAGCGACCGAGTTGATCCGCGAAGCCAACCGGGAGACCGACCCGGACCGTCGCGCGGCACTGTTCAACGAGGCCGACGCGATCCTCGCTGAGCTGGTCCCCGTGATCCCGCTCTACCAGACGCCCACCATCACGGCGTACAACACCAACGTGGTCGGTGTGGAGACGAACCCGAGCTCCGTCGGGCCCACCTGGAACACCGAGGAGTGGTACCTGACCGAGTGAGCTGCACCGTGGCACCTGGTGCCACGTGCACGACCGGAGGGGGCGGCCCGCGGCCGCCCCCTCCGGTGCGTCCGTGGGCCGGAGACCCGCCGCCCTGTGGTGTGCCCGCGCCTCAGCGACCGAGGGCGCTGCCCTCCCGCCGCGGATCCGCTCCGGCCTCGAGGAGGCCGTCGGGGTGCCGGCGCACCGCCGATACGCCGGCGGCCTGGGGCGCGAAGGCCGGCAGCGGCTCCAGCCGGTGCCCGCGCGCCGCCAACGCCCCCTGGACCTGCCCGCCGACCCTGGACTCCACGGCCAGCCCGCCCGGGCGCCAGGCGTGTGGGAAGATCGAGCTCGGGACCGAGGTGGTCACGATCCGGGGTGCCTCGATCGCCTCCTGGACACCCATGCCGCGGTCGAGGAGGTTGACGACCAGCTGGACCATCGCCTGGCACTGCGCATCGGCACCGGGACAACCGTAGGCCAGGACCGCCCGGCCATCGCGACGCAGCAGTCCCGGGTTGCAGGTCAGGCGCGGTCGCTTGCCCGGCGCGACCACCGAGGGGTGACCGGGCTCGAGCCACAGCATTGAGCCGCGGGTCGAAACGGTCGCTCCGAGGCCGGGTACCACCGGTCCGAGGAGGGCGGGGTCAGAGGGGGTGGCGGCGAAGGCGTTGCCGGCTGCATCCATGGCGGCCACGAAGGTGGTGTCCGGGCCGTCCGCGCCGTCGGTGGGCACCGGTCGGTAACCGGCCGGACCCCGACGGCCGGTGTGGGCCCACGGGTCGCCGGGTGGTGGCAGGCCGGGCGCCGCGAGCCGCTGGTCCAGCAACCGCTGGCGCTCGTGGGCGTACTGCGGTGACAGCAGGCCCTCCACGGGGACGTCCACCAGCTCGGGGTCCCCCAGGAACGCCTCGCGATCGGCGAAGGCGAGCTTCAGCGCCTCGGCGATCACGTGGAGGCGGTCCGTCTCCTCCGCCGCCGTGAGATCGAACCCCGCAAGCATGTGCAGGGTCAGGGGCACGACGAGTCCCTGACTCCACGCACCGCACGCCAGCACCTCATGGTCCTGGTACCGGCCAACCAGCGGTGGCTCGACCGTGAGCCGGGCTCGCGTGAGGTCTGCCGCGGTCAGGCCGCTCCCCGCATCCGCGAGGAACGCCGCCAGCTCGCGACCGATCCCCCCGGTGAACACGTCCTCGCGGACGGCCAGCAGGGCCCCGGCCCTGCCCCGGTGGGCGTATGCGGCCTCCAGGGCGACCAGCCGGCGCAGGAAGGTGGCGAGATCCGCTTGGACGAGCACGTCGCCAGCCGCGGGGGTACGGCCACCCGGCAGGAACACCGCCGCGGTCGTCGGCCACGTGAGGATCGTCTCCCGTTCCGCTGCCAGGTAGGAGGCCAGCCGGGGGGAGACCGGGAACCCGTCGGCGAGCTCGATGGCCGGTGCGGCGACCTCCGCGAGGGGGCGGGTCCCGAACCGTGCCAGGCACGTCAGCCAGGCGTCGATGGCGCCGGGGGTCACCATCCGAGGCACCCCTACGGGCAGGTCGGAACCGAACCGCTCGAGCACCGCCGACCGGTCCCACGCCGACGGCCAACGCCCGAGCCCGTCGATGGCCACCGGGTCGCCCTCCGCCGGCTGCAGCAGGATCGGTGCGACCCCCAGCACGTTCGAGAGATGCGGCTCCACGACGTTGAGCGCCAGACCGGCGGCCACGCCCGCGTCGATGGCCGTGCCGCCCCCCAGGAACACCCGGTGGCCTGCCTCGGTCGCCGCCTGGTGGGTCGTGCTGAGGGCGTGTCGTCGGGCGAGCACGCTGGGCCGACCGGTGGTGACCAACGGTGGGGCGGGGACGCCCGGCAGGTGGGGGGAGTTCACGGGCGACCGCCCTGGCGTAGGGCAGGGGCGATGGTCGCCAGCAGCACCGCCTCGGCCCGGCACGCACCCCGCAGGCCCGCGACCTCCACGGATTCGTCAGGACCGTGCGCGTTGGTCCGGGGGTCCGCCACGGCGGTGATGAGGGCCGGCACTCCCCCCAGCGCTGCGGCCGCCTCCGCGACGAAGGGGATGGTCCCTCCGACCCCCGTCGCCACGGCCGACGTCCCGTAGCCCGCGCTGAGGGCAGCCAGCGCCGCCCGTGAGGTGGGCGCGTCCGGGTCGGACCAGTACGGCGGCAGCGCGTCGCCCGGCGTGACCGTGGCCTCCAGGCCCCAGGGCACGGCGGCCTCGAGGTGGCGCACCAGCGCGTCCCGTGCCCGCTCGGGATCCTGGCCGGGGGCGAGCCGCACGCTCACCCGCGCTCGCGCGTGCGCAACCAGGATGCTGGCGGCGCCGTCGACCGCCGGGGCGTCGATGCCCTCCACGCTGAGGGCCGGACGCAGCCACAGGGTCTCCAGTGGGTGATGGTCCCCCCCGCCGAGGACCACACCGTCACGTACGCCGACGTCCGCGCGCCAGGCGGCCTCGTCGAAGCCGAGGTCGGCGAGGCGCCCGCGCTCCTCGGCACTCGGCCGGTGCGCGTCGTCGGCGAAGCCTTCGATCACGATCTCGCCCGCGTCGTCCACGCACGAGGCGATGACGCGGGTGAGCGCCAGCAACGGGTCGCGCACCAGGCCCCCCACCACCCCCGAGTGCACCCCGGTGTGGGTCGCGGAGAGCGTGACCTCCGCGTCGGCGCGGCCGCGCAGGAAGCAGGTGAGCGCGGGGATCCCGACGCCGTGGTTGAGGCCGTCGCACACCACGAGCACGTCAGCGTCGATGCGGTCGCGGTGGGCGGCGATGAGGGCGGGCAGGGTCGGGGAGCCGACCTCCTCCTCACCCTCGAGGAGGACGGCGATGTGCACCGGTGGAGCGCCACGGGTCGCCACCCACGCGGCGAGGACCGCGAGGTGGACCAGGATCCCACCCTTGTCGTCCGCGATGCCGCGGCCGTAGAGGCGGTCACCGTCCCGGCTCGGCTCGAAGGCCTCGCGGCTCCAGCCGGGGCCGATGGGTTGCACGTCGTGATGGGCGTAGAGCAGCACGGTCGGCGCCGCCGGGTCGGCCGCCGGGAGGTGGGCGAGGACCGCCGGTGCGCCGCCGTCGGCCTGCACCACCTCGACGTCGTCGATGCCGACCGTCCGCAGCAGCCCCGCGCACGCCTCGGCGCTCGCCGCCACGTCGTCACGGTGGTCGGGGTCCGCGCTGATGCTCGGGATCCGCACCAGATCCTCCAGCGCCGCCACATGGCCGTCGAGGTGGTCGTCGACGTGCGCCAGGACCTCGTCGAGACCGAGTGCGGACACCGGCGGTGGCGGTGGCGTGGGGGCGTGCTGCATGGTGCGCTCCGCAAGGGTTGTTCGAGGGGGGAAGCCGACGATAACGGACCGGCCCCGACGCCCGGCCTCCGGGGGCCAGCGGATGCCGCCCCTCCTTGGTCCGTGTGCGCAAGGGTGGCTAGCCTGCCGATCGGAGCACGAACGCTCGCTCGTTCGTGCCTCGGCCGGGATCGACCGCGAGGACACGAGGAGAGCGGTATGGCGCTGCCGGAGAACGTCGTCGAGCTCGCGAAGGGCAAGAACTTCGCGACGTTGACCACGATGCTGCCCAGCGGCCACCCCGCGACGCAGGTGATGTGGGTGGACTGTGATGACGAGTGCGTGATCATCAACACCGAGGTCCACCGTCAGAAGTTCAAGAACGTCGAACGCGATCCGCGCGTCACCGTGTGCCTCTGGGAGCAGGAGAACCCCTACCGCTACGCCGAGGTGCGAGGCGAGGTCGTCGAGATCATCCGGGGGCAACGAGCGCGGGACCACATCGACGAGTGTGCGCAGCTGTACTTCGGTCGCCCCTACAACCCGGACATCATCAAGAGCGAGCGCGTGATGCTGCGGATCAAGCCCTTCGAGTCGCGCTGATTCGCACCTGCGAGCCGGGGCGGGCGTGGGCGCCGCCCTCGGGAAGCCCGAGGAGGCGACCGTGACCCTTCCCATCGTCCCCCGGGAGCTGGCGTCGCTGCCGCGGTGGCGCAGCGTGGGCCCGCCCCGCGGGGGCCGGGTCGTCACCGTCGCCGGTGATCCGCGGACACCCATGACCTTCTGGATGGGGGCCTGCGCCGGCGGCGTGTGGAAGACCACCGATGGGGGGACCTACTGGCTGCCGATGACCGACGGGCAGCTGCACACCTCCTCGGTCGGCGCACTGGCCGTCGCCCCCAGCGATCCGGATGTGGTCTGGGTCGGGACCGGGGAGGGCGCGGTGCGCAACGACGTCGTGCCCGGTGACGGGGTCTACCGCACGACCGATGGTGGGCGGACCTGGTCCCACCTGGGTCTGGAGCGCACCGGTCACGTCCCGGCCCTGGAGGTGCATCCCACCGATCCCGACACGGCCTTCGTCGCGGCGATCGGCGACATCTTCGGCCCCAACGCCCAGCGCGGGGTGTTCCGCACCACCGATGGTGGCCGCCACTGGGACCGGGTGCTGTACATCGACGACAGCGTCGGTGCGGCCGACCTGTCCCTCGACCCCAACAACCCCCGGATCCTGTTCGCCGCGACCTGGGAGGCGCAGCGCACGCCCTGGGACATGGTGTCCGGAGGACCGGGATCGGGGCTCCACCGTTCGATGGACGGCGGCGAGACCTGGGAGCTGGTGTCGGACCGGCCGGGCTTCGCCGAGGGGGTCCTCGGACGTATCGGTGTGGCGGTCAGTCCCGCTCGTCCCGGCCGGGTGTTCGCCCTGGTCGAGGCGGAGGAGGCCGCCGGCGGGCTGTACCGCTCCGACGACCTCGGGGTCACCTGGGAGCACGTCAGCGACCACCGGGGGATCCAGGGTCGACCGTGGTACTACAGCCACGTGATCGCCGACCCGGTGCACGCCGACACGGTCTACTCGATGAACCTGTGGGCGTGGCGTTCGGGCGACGGTGGCCGCAGCTGGACGCAGTTCCAGACCCCGCACGGTGACAACCACGCGCTGTGGATCGACCCGCGTGACCCGTGTCGCATGATCAACGGCAACGACGGTGGTGCCTGCGTCTCCTTCAACGGGGGGACGAGCTGGTCCTCGATCTACAACCAGAGCACGGCGCAGCTGTACCGCTTCGATGTGGATCCCCGTTTCCCGCACGACCTGTTCGCGACCCAGCAGGACAACTCCGGGATCCGGGTGCCGTCACGCTCCTGGAAGGGTGCGATCCGCTGGGCGGACTGCCAGGAGCTCGGGGAGGCGGAGTCCGGGGACGTGGCGCTGGATCCACGCGATCCCCGGTTCGTGTTCCTCGGCGGAGCCGGCTTCGGGCATCCGGGGCCTCTGCTGCGGTTCGACCGGGTCACCGAGCAGGCGGCTGATGTCGCGGTCTGGCCGGAGTACTTCATGGGCGTGGGCGCGCAGGCGCACCGCCACCGCTTCGGGTGGACCTACCCGATCGTGTTCTCCCCGCACGACCCCGAGGTGCTCTACGTCGGCGGTGAACGGGTCTTCCGCTCCCGTGACCGGGGGATGAGTTGGGAGGCGATCAGCCCCGACCTGACGCGGGACGATCCCGACAAGCAGCGACCCGCCGGCCGGCCGATCTCCCAGGACACCTCCGGCGCCGAGGTGTACTGCACCATCCATGCCTTCGCCGAGTCGCCCCTGACCCCTGGTGAGTTGTGGGTCGGTACCGATGACGGCCTGGTGCAGCTGTCCAGGGACCACGGCGTCTCCTGGCAGGAGGTGACCCCGCCGGCGCTACCGACCTGGGCCACCGTGCAGCGCATCGAGGTCTCCCGTCACTCGCCCGGGACCGCCTACCTGGCCGCCCACGCCTACCGCGTGCAGGACCGTCGCCCGCTGCTGATGGTGACGCGGGACCACGGTGAGAGTTGGGCCACCATCAGCGCGGGCATCCCGGAGCAGGAGTGGACGCGCACGATCCGCGAGGACACCCGACGCCCGGAGGTGCTGTACGTCGGTACCGAGCGGGGTCCGTGGTTGTCCCGTGACGGTGGTGCCAGCTGGGAACGCATCACCGGCAACCTGCCGGCGGTCCCGATCTACGACCTCCAACTCCGCGACCACGAACTGATCGCGGCCACCCACGGTCGCGGGTTCTGGATCCTCGACGATGTCACCCCGCTGCGTGACCGGCCCGAGGTCCTCGAAGAGCAGGCACTGGTCCTCCACGAGCCCCCACCGGCCTACCGCTACCCCACACCCAACGGCTTCGACATGCCCGGTGAGGGGGTCTGGGTGGGCGGGTTCCCGGGTGTGCCCCTCGGGGGAGCCGCGTTCACACCGGTCCGCCAGCCCGATGGGACCGTGAGCAACCTCATCCTCGAAGGCGGCGTCAACCCACCCGACGGGGTGCGCCTGCACTACCACCTCGGTGCGGAGCTTGCTGCTGGTGACCACCCCCTCACCCTCACCCTCACCCTCCGCGATCGGTCCGGCTCCGTGGTGCGCGAGCTGGCGGACACGGCTCCCGAAGCCCGCCCCGATGAGCCGGTCCTCACGCGTCGCGCCGGCCACAACCACTTCACCTGGGACCTGCGGACCCCGGGGGCGAGCTCGGTACCCGACGAGCAGGGGCGGCGCACCACCCTGGTCGCGGGCCCCCGCGTGCCTCCGGGGAGCTACACCGCCACCCTGGCCTGCGGATCCGCGGAGGCCTCGGTGGACGTCGAGGTGCGCCGCGACCCCCGTGGCTACGCGACGGACGACGACCTCCAGATCCAGTTCCGCTACCTGCGACGGGTGCGCGATCTCGTCGCCGTCACCCAGGACCATCTCCACCGCTTGCGCACCTTCCGTGCGGCGACGGCCCCCCTCGTCGAGTCGGCACCGGGGGAGGTCGCGGCGCGCGCCGAAGCGGCGTGTGCCGAACTGGACCGTGTCGAGTTGCTGCTGACCCAGCCGAACATGCGCGACCACGGCGATGCGCTCAAGATGCCCGCGGGGCTCGACCAGAAGCTCGTGCTGCTGACCGAGATCGTGGTGGAGCTCTCCGACACCGCACCCAACCAGGGTGCGTGGCAGGTGCTCGCTGGGCTCGAGGCGCAGGTCCTCGGGGCCGTCGCCGACCTCGAGGCGGCCATCGACAGCCACCGCACCGCCCTGGCGACGGCCCTGCGCGCCGCCGGCGACGACCTGCTCCTGCCGGTGCCGGCGCTGGCCGAGCGAGATGCGCTCTCGGCCGTACGTGCGGCGCCCACAGGATGAACCACGGTCCATCGGCGCTGTGGCACCCGAACCCGCGAGGCCACTGCTCCACCTCGCTGTCCCCGCCCTCAGGAGTACGCACATGAGGTTGCCGATCCACCCTCGGACACGCCCCGTCGCCCCTCGCTGGCGTTTCGCGGGCCCCCCTCGCGGCGGCCGGGTCGTCGCCGTCGCCGGTGACCCCTGCGAGCGCGAGACCTACTGGATGGGCGCCTGTGCGGGTGGGGTGTTCAAGACCACCGATGGGGGCAAGTACTGGTTGCCGATGACCGACGGCTGGTTCAACACGCCCTCCATCGGTGCGATCGCCGTCGCCGACAGCGACCCCAACGTGGTGTGGGTCGGGACCGGTGAGGGGGCGGTCCGCAACAACGTCGTCCCCGGGGACGGGGTCTACCGGACCACCGACGGGGGTCGTTCCTGGGAACACCTCGGCCTCGAAGCCACCCGGCACATCCCGCGGATCCGGGTCCACCCGGGGGATCCGGATCTGGCCTACGTGGCGGCGCTCGGCGACATCTTCGGCCCCGATCCTGAGCGAGGGGTCTTCCGCACCCGCGACGGTGGCCGCAGCTTCGAGCGGATCCTGCACGTGTCCGAGCGTGCGGGTGCGGCCGATCTGACCATGGATCCGCACAACCCCCGGGTGCTGTTCGCGGCGATCTGGGAGGCCGAGCGCAAGCCTTGGACGATGCGCTCCGGGGGCGCTGACTCCGGCCTCTACCGCTCCACTGACGGAGGGGACAGCTGGGAGCGTGTCTCGGACCACCCTGGCTTCGCCTCCGGTCCGCTCGGTCGCATGGGTGTGTCGATCAGCCCGGCACGCACGGGTCGGGTGTTCGCCCTCGTCGAGGCCGGTGACGACGAGGGCGGCCTCTATCGGTCGGACGATCTGGGCGCGACCTGGCAGCACGTGAGTGACCACCGGGGCATCCAGGGACGTCCCTGGTACTACAGCCACATCCTGGCCGACCCGGTGGACCCCGAGCGTGTGTGGTGCAGCAACCTGTGGGCCTGGCGTTCCGACGACGGTGGCGCCACCTGGACGCAGTTCCAGACCCCACACGGTGACGTCCACGGTCTGTGGATCGACCCCCGGGATCCCGACCGGATGATCAACGGCAACGATGGTGGGGCCTGCGTGACCACCAACGGTGGCTTCACGTGGTCCACGATCTACAACCAGCCGACGGCGCAGCTGTACCGCTTCGACGTGGATCCCCGCTTCCCCCACGACCTGTACGCCACGCAGCAGGACAACTCCGCGGTCCGTGTCCCGTCGCGCTCCTGGAAGGGCGCGATCCGCTGGATCGACTCCGCGGATATCGGGTTCGCCGAGTCGGGTGACGTCGCGCTCGATCCCCAGGATCCCAGCACGGTGTTCCTCGGCGGCGCGGGTTACGGCGTGCCTGGCCCGGTGCTGCGCGTGAACCAGACCCTCGAGACGATCCAGAACCGCAGCCCCTGGCCGGAGTACTTCATGGGGCTCGGCGCCAGCGAGCACGTCCACCGCTTCGGCTGGACCTTCCCCATCGCGTTCTCCCCCCACGATCCTGAGGTCCTCTACATCGGTGGTGAGCGGGTCTTCCGCTCCCGTGACCAGGGGTTGAACTGGGAGCCCATCAGCCCCGATCTCACCCGCGACGACCCAGAGGTCCAACGCCCGTCGGGTGGACCGATCTCCCTCGATACCTCCGGCGCGGAGACCTACTGCACCCTCCATGCCTTCGCGGAGTCGCCCCTGACACCGGGCGAGTTGTGGGCCGGCTCGGACGATGGCCTGGTGCACGTCTCGCACGACGCGGGCGGGCACTGGCAGAACGTCTCGCCCGAGGGCCTGCCTGCCTACGCCACCGTGCAGCGGATCGAGCCGTCCCGTCACACCCCCGGGACCGTGTACGTCGCCGCCCATGCCTACCGGATCCAGGACCACCGGCCGCTGCTGTTCCGAAGCCGCGACCACGGTGGTTCGTGGGAGTTGATCACCGCGGGGATCCCGGGGGGCGAGTGGACGCGCACGATCCGTGAGGACGACACCGACCCCCGGGTGCTGTACGCCGGGACCGAGCGGGGACCCTGGATGTCCCGCGACGGTGGCGACAGCTGGTTCTCGATCCGTGGTGACCTACCTGCGGTCCCGATCTACGACCTGCGGTGTCTCGGGACCGAACTGGTGGCCGCCACCCACGGACGTGGGTTCTGGTTGCTCGAGGACCTCACGCCCCTGCGGGAGGCACCCGAGGAACCGCTGGCGGACGGGGTGTCGCTGCACTCCATCCCCGAGGTGGTGCGCTACCCGACACCCAACGGTTTCGACATGCCCGGTGAGGGGGTGTGGGTCGCCGGTACGCCCGGCGTGCCGCTGGGCGGTGCGACCTTCACGCCGGTGACCCGGCCCGACGGCACCACGGAGAACCTCGTCATCGAGGGCGGGACCAACCCGCCCGATGGCATGCTCGTGCACTACCGCATCGCCGAGCAGGTCCTCGCCGGAGAGGACGGGGACGCGCCGATCGATGCCTCCCTGGTCATCCGCGATGCGGACGGGGAGGTGGTTCGTCGTTTCCATCGCAACCGCGACGAGGATCATCCGAGCGTGCCGACGCTGCCGGTGGCTGCAGGGCTGCAGCGTTTCGTGTGGGATCTGCGTGTGGAGGGTGCGATCGGGGCACCCGATGCGGATGGGGAACGGTCCTTCGTGACCAGCGGTCCGCGGGTCCCCCCGGGGACCTACGAGGTCACCCTCACCGTCGGTGCGCACGCGGCGACCGCCACGCTGCAGGTCCACCGTGATCCCCGTGCGGAGGAGTCCGATGAGGATCTGCGGGCGCACTACCACACCCACCGCCGCATCAGCGGCACCGTGCAGCGCATCCACCGGGGCATCGAGCAGGCCCGCGCCGTGCGGGCGCAGCTCGAATCGTGGGCCGTGCGGGTGGACGAGCCGACCGCAGTACGGCTACGGGAGCTGGCGGCGCGTGCCGACGCCGTGGAGAGGGAGCTCACGCAACCCGAGATCAAGGACCATGGGGATCAGCTGAAGCTGCCGGCCGGGCTGGATCGCAAGATCTCGCATCTGTGCGACTCCGTCATGGAGCTCTCCGACGCGCCACCGACGCCCGCCACCTTGCAGGTGTACGACCGGCTCGCAGCCCAAGCTGAGGATGCGATGGGACGCCTGGACGCGGTGCTGCGTGACGTGGCGGCCGCGGATGCCGAGCTCCGTGCGCGTGATGATCTCACGCTGCTCGAGATCCCCGGCCGGGACTGACGCTCCGTGCCGGCGACAGGGCGCTTCCCGCGTCGCGACCGGCATTCGTGACCCTCACCACGCCCAGGCGTAGCTCTCGCGGCGGGGGTCGGCGCCGGCCTCGAGGCCGCCCTCGTCCCCGCGTCTGATGGCGCACACCGCCGCCGCGCGGGGGCTCCAGCGGGGGAGTTCCTCGACCAGGTGTCCCCATCGGGACAGGGTCGCACGCGTGCTCTCGGGCAGCGCGGCTTCGAGCCCCAGCACCCCCGGCCGGGCACCGTGCGGGTGGAAGGAGTCCGGAGCGGTGTAGGAGATGGCCCTCATCCGCTCGATCGCGTCCTGCAGTTCGAGCCCCCTGTCGATGACGTGGCTGGCGACCTGGACCATGGCCTGGGTCTGCGCGTCGCCACCGGGGCAACCGAAGGGCATCAGCGCCCGGCCGTCAGCCAGCAGCAGGGCAGGGTTGGGGGTGAGGCGCGGGCGCTTGCGTGGCGCGATGGCCGAGGGGTGGTCAGGGTCGAGCCATAACTGCGAACCGCGTGTGGACACGATGATGCCGAGCCCCGGTACCAGGGGCGCCGACAGCCCGGAGTCCGACGGTGTGGCCGAGAAGGCGTTGCCGTCGGCGTCCATCGCGCAGACGTAGGTGGTGTCCGGTTGGCTGTCACCGCGCCGCAGCGGTGGGACGTACCCGCGGGGCCCCGAACGACCGGCATAGGGCCAGGGATCCCCCGGAAGGGGCAGTGTCCGCCTCGTGCGTGCCTCCCGGATCAGCTCTGCCCGTCCGGCGAGATACTCGGGATGCAGCAGCCCTTCGATCGGGACGTCCACGAGGTCGGGATCGCCGAAGAACGCCTCGCGGTCCGCCTGTGCCAGCTGCATCGCCTCGGCGAAACGGTGCAGCCACCGGGGATCCTCCGGCGCCAGCTCGCGGAGATCGTCGAACCGGGAGAGGATGCCGAGGGTCATCGGCACCAACGGTCCCTGGGTCCACGGACCGTGGCCGTGGACCTCGACGCCGCGGTAGGTCAGGGAGGAGCTCGGGCTCACGGTGGCCTCGGCGGCCAGCAGGTCGGCGTGGGACAGCGCGGAACCCTGCTCGGTCAGGAATTCGGCGATGCGTGTGGCGATCTCGCCACGGTAGAAGCCGTCACGTGCGGCGCGGATGGCCGCTGCACGGCCGCTGTGGGCAGTGGCGCGCTCGAGGGCGCAGAGCTCCTCGAGCAGCCGTGCCAGGTCCGCCTGGACCAGCCATTCTCCGACCCGGGGTACCCGGCCCTGTGGCAGGAAGGTCGCGGCGCTGGTGGGCCAGCGTGCCAGGCGATCGGCCGACTCACCGATCGCCTCCGCCAGGCGTGGGTACACCGGGAAGCCCTGGGTGAGTTCCAGCGCCGGGTCGAGCACCTCTTCCAGGCGTAGGGTCCCGTGCCGCTCCAAGGCGGTCAACCACGCGTCCACCGCCGCAGGGGTGACCGCCCGGGGGATGCCCTCGGGCATGTCCCCGCCGTACCGTTGGAGGTAGGTGGGCAGGTCGAGCGCCGCGGGCCAGCGTCCCAGCCCGTCGATCGTCTCGGGGACGTCCATCCCCGGCCGGTGGACGATGATCGGAGCGACGCCACCGAGGTCCGCGACGTGGCGCTCGACGACCGCCAGAGCCATACCGGCTGCGACGCCCGCATCGATGGCGTTGCCACCCGTACGCAGGATGCGCGCCCCGGCCTCGGTCGCCAGGGCATGGGTGGTGGAGACCGCGTGGTGACGACCGCGGAGCGTCGGTCGTCCGAGCCGTGACATCTCGACCTCCGTGCCGGGCGGCGGACGCCGCCTCAGTGCGTGTTGGTCGGGTCGAGCGCGTCTCGGAGCCCGTCGCCGATGAAGTTGATGCACAGGCAGATCGCCACGATCGTCAGCCCGGGCATCGTCACCAGCCACCAGTCCGTGAGCATGGCGTCCTTGCCGTCGTTGATCAGCTTGCCCAGTGCCGGCGTGGGCGGCTGCACCCCGAAGCCCAGGAAGGACAGGGTTGCTTCGATCAGGATCGCGAGGGCGACCACCAACGTGGCGTTCACGATGATCGGTCCCAGGGTGTTCGGCAGCATGTGGCGGAAGATGATGCGCAGATCCGAGGCGCCACTGGCGCGGGCGGCTTCGACGAACTCCATCTCGCGGAGCGCGAGGTAGTTGCCCCGGACGATCCGCGCGATGTTGGTCCACAGCAGCAGTGAGATGATGATCGCCACCTGGTACGGGGAGCCGCCGGAGATGAACTCTGCGGCTACCAGCAGGATGGCCAGCCCCGGCACCGCGATCACGAAGTCGGTCAGTCGCATGAGCGCGTTGTCGAGCCACCCGCGGTAGAAGCCCGCCACGGCGCCGACGGTGGTCCCGATGACGGTGGAGAGTACGGACACGATGATGGCGACCGTGATCGAGGTCCGGGTGCCGAAGATCACCCGGCTGAAGTAGTCGCGGCCGATGCGGTCGGTACCGAAGAAGTGCTGATCCTCCAGTTGCGGTGGGACGCCCCGGTTCAGGAGGTTGACCTCGTCGAACCCGTAGGGGGTCAGCTGCTCAGCGAAGAAGGCCACCGTGGCGATGAACACCAGGAGGACCAGGCTGCCCATCGCCAGCCGGTGCCGGAGGAAGGTCCGTAGCGCCATGCGCCACTGGCTGCGTGCGTGGACCTGTTGCTGGGTGGCCTCCTCGCCGAGTGCGTCGGGACGCGCCTCGGGAGCGTTCGGCAGTGTGTCACTCATGACGTCCGGATCCTCGGGTTCAGTAGCCCGTAGGCCAGGTCGGCGAGCATGTTCGCGATGATGACCACCACCGAGGTGACCATCAGGAAGGACATGATGTTGTAGACCTCACGGTCGGTCAGGGCATCGATGAAGAAGGTCCCCATCCCAGGAAGGGCGAAGACGACCTCGGCGACGATCGCTCCCGTGAACACCGTTCCGAAGTTCAGTGCGACCAGGGTGACGATCGGCAGCAACGCGTTGCGGAGGGCGTGCTTCCGCATGACGTCGCGCTCGGGGACGCCCTTGGCTCTCGCGGTGGTGATGTAGTTCGCCCCGATGACCTCCAGCATCGAGGCCCGCATGTAGCGGCTGTAGGCCGCAACGCTCACGAAGGCGATGGTGATGATCGGAAGGGTCAGGTGTTGGAGCCGGTCGACGAGGAAGGCGAACCCGGTCCCGGGATCCACGGAGCTCACCCCGGCGGTGTAGAAGAGCCGGACACCCGTTGCTGCGAAGAGGTTGGTGACGAGCACCTGGAGGATCAGCGCGAACCAGAACACCGGGATCGAGTAGCCGAGGAAGCTGATGGTGGTCGCGGTGTAGTCGAACAAGGAGTACTGCTTGCGTGCCGCCACCGACCCGACGAGGACACCGAGCACCAACGCGATGATCTCGGCGGCGATGATCAGCTGCAGGGTGAACCACATCGATCGACGCAGATCCGGCCAGATGGGGTTGCCGCCCACGGTCGTCCCGAAACCGTCGGTGAACACCGCCTGTACCCAGTAGCCGTACTGCACCCAGAGCGGCCGGTCGAGGTGGCGGCGCTGGATGATGGCCTCGATGGTGGCCTGATCGACACCCGGCGTGATCCGTAGTTCTCCGAGCGGATCACCGACGACCGTCACGCCGAAGAACACCACGATGCTGGCGGCGATGATCACCGGGATGCTGAGCAGCAGCCGCCTGATGGCGTACTTACCCACGGTGGGCCTCCTGTGCGTGATCGCCGGGGAACGCCGTCGCTGCGGACCGGGCAGGTCGGTGACGATGGCGCATGCTCACAGGACCTCCCGGGGCTCGGCGAAGAAGCAGGCGGAGGGGTGGCCGTGGTCGAACTCGTCGATCAGCGGGGGTTCCTCCTGCGCGCACCGCTCCTCGGCTTTCCAGCACCGTGTCCGGAACCGGCACCCTGACGGTGGGTCGGAGGGTGATGGCACGTCGCCCTGGAGCATGATCCGGTCGATCTTGCCGCGGTCACGCGGGTCGGTGATGGGGGCTGCGGAGAGCAGGGCCTGGGTGTAGGGGTGGGTGGGGTTGTTGAAGATCTCCTCGGTGGTGCCGAACTCGACGATCTTGCCGAGGTACATGACCGCGACCCGGTCGGAGATGTGGCGCACCACCGACAGGTCGTGGGCGATGAACAGGTACGCCAGGCCCAGGGCGTCCTGCAGCTCCTCGAGCAGGTTGATCACCTGGGCCTGGATGGACACGTCGAGGGCGGAGACGGGCTCGTCGAGCACGAGCAGCTGGGGGTCGAGCGCCAGTGCGCGGGCGATGCCGATGCGCTGGCGTTGGCCGCCGGAGAACTCGTGGGGGAAGCGGTTGCCGTGCTCGGGGTTGAGCCCGACCAGGCGCATCAGCTCCTTGACCCGCTCCCGGCCGCCGTTGCGCCAGCGGCCGTAGATCCGCAGGGGCTCGGCGATGATCTCGTTGACCGAGATACGCGGGTTGAGCGAGGCGTAGGGGTCCTGGAAGACCATCTGGATCTCGCGGCGCATCTCCCGCATCGTGCGGCGCGACATGCCCGCGAGGTCGTTGTCCTTGAACAGGATCCGACCGTCGGTCGGGTCGAGGAGGCGGACGATGCACCGGCCGGTGGTCGACTTCCCGCAGCCGGACTCGCCCACCAGGCCGACGGTCTCACCGGCCTTGACGTCGAAGGACACCCCGTCCACGGCGTAGACGGAGCCGTACTGGCGGTTGAAGACCCCGCCGCGCAGCTCGAAGTGCTTGGTGAGGCCCTCCACGGTGAGGATGGTGTCGCCCAGCGGCGCCCGGTCGTGCAGACCCGGACCGGTGGGCACCGGCTCGCTGGGCAGCGGTTGCGCGGCCATCAGTGGCCCTCCTGCTCGTCGCGACCGAAGTCCAGGCCCATGGCGGCCTCGATCCGGGCGATCTCTGCGGGCAGCTCGTCGTGGAAGTGGCACGCGCTGGCGCGGCCGTCGCCGAGGGGCAGCAGCTCGGGGACCTCGGTGCGGCACACCTCGCGGCCCGCGGACATCCGGCAGCGGGGGTGGAAGGCGCAGCCCTTGGGCAGGTTGATCAGCGATGGGGGTTGGCCCGGGATCGGCTCCAGGCGTTCCACCTGGCGGTCGGTACGGGGCAGCGAGGACAGCAGCCCCAGGGTGTAGGGGTGGGAGGGGTTGTGGAAGATGTCCTCCACGGTGCCGGTCTCCACCACCCTGCCGCCGTACATCACCACCACGCGGTCGGCCATCTCCGCGATGACGCCGAGGTCGTGGGTGATCAGGATCGTGCCGGCGTCGGTCTCCTTCTGGGCCTTGGCGAGCACGTCGAGCACCTGGGCCTGGATCGTGACGTCCAGCGCGGTGGTCGGCTCGTCGGCGATCAGGATCTTCGGTTGGTTGGCGATCGCCATCGCGATCATGGCGCGCTGGCGCATCCCACCGGAGTACTCGTGGGGGTACTGCCCGAACCGGGCGGCAGCGTTGGGCACACCGACCAACTCCAGCAGCTCCACGCTGCGGCGACGCGCCTCGGCCTCGTTGACCTTGCTGTCGTGGGTGGTGATCGCCTCGGCGATCTGCGAACCGACCGTCAGCACCGGGTTGAGCGAGGTCATCGGGTCCTGGAACACCATGGCGATGTCCTTGCCGCGGACCTGGCGCAGCTCCGCATCGGACAGCTCCAGCAGGTTGCGGTCCTCCAGCATGATCTCGCCACGGGCGATACGCCCCGGTGGCTCGGGGATCAGCCGCAGGATCGACATCACCGTCACCGACTTGCCCGACCCGGACTCCCCGACGATGCCGATGGTCTCACCCGGATACACCTCATAGGACACCCCATCCACCGCGTGCACGACCCCATCGGGCGTCGAGAACTCCGTCACCAGATCACGGATCGACAACAACGGCTCGGTCACTGCGAACCCCCGGGCAGGTGGACGGTGTGGGTGGTGGCGGTGGGTCGATCGGCAGCGCATCGGACGTGCCGGTAGGTGCGAGGGGTGGGGGAGCGAGGTGACCGCATCGAACACGGTCCTGGGCCGGTCGCCATCATCCCTCCTGCTGGGTCGGGTCGAGGGCGTCGCGCAGCCCGTCGCCGACGAAGTTGATGCACAGGGCGATGGTCACCAGAGCGACGCCGGGCATGATCGTCAGCCACCACAGGGTCTGCATCGAGCTGCGGCCATCGTTGATCAGCACCCCGAGCGCGGGCGTCGGCGGGTTCACCCCGATCCCGAGGAAGGACAGCGTGGCCTCGATGATGATCGCGGCGGCCAGCACCAGGGTCATGTTCACCACGATCGGGCCGATGGTGTTGGGCAGCATGTGACGGAACATGATGCGCATGTCGCCGGCGCCCGCGGCCCGCGCCGCCTGCACGTACTCCTTCTCGCGCAGGCTGAGGAAGACCCCGCGCACGATGCGTGCGAGCGAGGTCCACAGCAGCAGGGCCAGGATGACCGCGATACGCAGCGGGTCACCCTGCCCGAAGAAGGTCGCCGCGAGCAGCAGCACGGCGATCGCGGGGACGATGATGACCAGGTCCGTCAGCCGCATCAGGACCGAGTCGATCCAGCCGCGGTAGTAGCCGGCGATCGCGCCGAGGACGGTGCCGATCAGCGTCGACAGCACGGCCACGACACCCGCGACGCGCAGGGACGTCTGCGTGCCGAACAGCACGCGACTGAAGTAGTCGCGGCCGAGCTGGTCGGTACCGAAGAAGTGCGCATCGGCGAAGGTCGGCGGGGTGCTGGCGCGTACGACGTTGATCTCGTCGTAGGCGTAGGGGGCGATCCGCTCGGCGTTGAAGGCGGCGAGGACCACCAGCACCAGGAAGAACAGTGAGCCCATCGCCAGCTTGTGGCGCAGGAACTTGCGCCGGAAGATCTGCCACTGCGAGCGGGCTGCGACCTCGACCACATCCGAGGGCAGCGCCTCCTCGGCGAGCAGATCAGGGCCCTCGGGCAGCGCCTGGGGGACCGAGACGCGCTCCTCGTCGTCCTGGGGCGGCTGCGGGTCCTGCGGTCGGTGTCCGGGCTCAGTCATAGCGGATCCTCGGGTCGAGGTAGCCGTACAGCAGATCGGCGATGAGGTTGAACGCCACGATCACCACCGCGACGATCGTCAGCCATGCCATCAGGGGGTAGGGGTCGCGCCTGCCCAGCTGCTGGAAGAAGTAGCGGCCCATGCCGTCCAGCCCGAACACGGTCTCGATGATGATGGTGCCACCGAGCAGGGTTCCGAAGGACAGCGCGGCCACGGTCAGCGTCGGGATCAGGGCGTTGCGCATCGCGTGGCGGGTGGTGATGGTGCGCTCCGGAAGGCCCTTGGCCCGCGCGGTGCGCACGTAGTCGGAGTGGATGACCTCGAGCATCGACGCGCGCATGTAGCGCGAGTAGCTCGCCACGGAGAAGATCGCCAGCGAGGCGATGGGCAGGATCAGGTGCCAGATCCTGTCGAGCACGAAGGCCAGTCCGGTGCCCGGGTTCGCCGAGGACAGGTTGCCGATCGGGAAGATGCGCACCCCTGTGCGCACGAAGATCTGGACCACCGCGACCTGCAGGAACAGGGCGAACAGGAAGGAGGGGAAGGAGTAGCCGATGAAACTGATGGTGGTCGTGGTGTAGTCGAACACCGAGTACTGGCGTTTCGCGGACATCACCCCGAGGAAGACCGCGATCACGAAGGCGAGGATCTCGGCGGCGATGACCAACTGCATCGTGTTGCCCAGCACGCGTTGGATGTCGGGCCAGATCGGACGGGGCGCCAGCAGGTACTCCCCGAAGCCGCCCTCGGGGATGTTCTCCACCCAGCGCAGGTACTGCACGGCCACCGGGTCGTCGAGTCCCCGCGACTGCCGGACGTTGTCGATCTGCTCCTCGGTGATGTTGGGCTGCTGGCGCAGGTCCTGCAGCGGGTCGCCGGAGACGGAGATGATGGCGAAGAGCAGGAAGGTCGCCAGGATGATGATCGGGATGGAGATCAACGTCCGGCGGAGCGCGTAGGTCAGCACGGGATGTCCTTCCCGGTCGCCACGGCACGGAGGGCCTCGACCCTTCGCCCAGGATGCATGAGGGGGGGTGAACATGGGCGGGTGCCCGCCACGCCTGGTGGCGGGCACCCGCGGGAAGCTACCGGAGCTTCCCCACGTGCGTCACGCGATCACTCGGTGTAGGCCCACGAGTCGCTGTTCCAGAACTGCGTGGCGTTGGTCGCGTTGAGCTGCGGACCGGTGAGGGTGTTGTCGTAGGCGAGCAGCTGCGGCTGCTGGAAGAGGGGCAGCACGGGCACGTTCTCGGCCATGATGTCCGCTGCCTCGTTCCACAGGCGTGCGTTCTCCTCCGGGTCCACGGTCTGGTTCGCCGTGTCCATGAGGTCGGTGAGCTCCTCGTCACAGAAGGCGTGCCAGTTCTGCGGGCGCACCGTCGGTTCGTCCTCGTCGAAACCGTCACAGCCGTAGATGTTGGCGTTGCCCGAGGGGTTCGGCGAGCCGACCCAGGCGAACAGCGCGATGTCGTAGTCGCAGGTGCCCTCGCAGTTCTCGGGGGTGTTGAGACGCTCGAAGAACGCCGCACCCTCATCGTTCTCGATGGTGATCTCGATCCCGGCAGCCTCCAGGTCGGCCTGCATCAGCTGCTGGGTGAGCTCACGCCGCTCGTTGCCGCCGGTGGTACCCACACGGAAGGACAGGCGGACGTCATCGCAGACGTAGACCTCGTCGTCACCGAGCTCGCAGCCGTTCTCCTCGAGCAGGTCACGAGCGGCCTGGGGGTCGTACTCCCACTGGTCGTAGGCGGGCTCGTAGTACTCGGAGTTCGCCATCCAGAAGGGGTTGTCGAGGACGACCGCCTCCGGGTCGACGGGGTTGACCAGGGTCTCGACGATCTGCTCACGGTTGATCCCGAGCGCGATGGCCTGACGCACGTAGGCCTGGTCCAGTCCCGGGACGAGGGTGTTGAAGTCGAAGTGCTCCCAGACCGGGCCCAGGCCGACCTCGTACTCGATGCGGTCAGCGGCGCCGTCGAGCTGGTTGACGAGCTCGATCTGCGGCTGCGGGTCGTACATGTCGAGCTCACCGCCGAGCATCTGCTGGGTCAGCGTGGTGGTGTCGGGCAGGTAGCGCATGATGATCTCCTCGAGCGCGACCTCGCCGCCCCAGAAGTCCTCGTTGCGCACCAGCCGGAGCTGGGTGCCACGGTCCCACGAGTCGAAGATGAACGGACCGCCGGAGATGTCCGGCAGCGAGTCGTTGAGCACGGTGGTGAAGTCCTCGCCCTCGAGCACGTGCGCCGGGAGGATCTCGTCGAACAGCAGCTGCCACGAGGCGTAGGGCTCCGAGTAGTTGAAGGTGATGGTCTTGTCACCGTCGGTCTCGAAGTCCTCGATCAGCTCGTAACCGTCCCGGGAGGTGATCTGGTCGGCCCAGTCCGCCTCGAGATCCATGATGGTCTCGAAGGTGAAGATCACGTCGTCGACGGTGATCGGCGTGCCGTCGGACCAGTTCGCGTCGTCACGGATGGTGTAGGTGACGGTGAAGGGGTCCTCGGTGAACTCGGCCTCGCCGTCGAGCAGGTACGGGTCGAAACCGAACTCCGGGTTGCCCTGGTACATCCCCGGCCAGATGTTGGTCGTGACCTTGGAGGTCACCAGCGAGTTGCCGTCGATCAGGAAGCTGTTGAGGATCGTCGGCTCCTGCTCGTCACCGAACAGCACCGTGCCGCCCTCTGCCGCGGCAGCAGGCTCCTCGTCCTCTTCGCCATCTTCATCCGGCTCGTCATCGACATCCGTGTCGGTGTCCTCGGTGTCGGTGTCGGGCTCTTCGGCTGTGTCGTCGTCCGCGCCGCACGCCGCGAGAGCGAGCGCGAGCGCCGTGAGCAGCACTGGCCAACGCCAGCGCCGTACGAGGTGTGACCTCATGTATCGACTCCTTGAGTCACTGTGTCGTGAGCTCGAGGCTGCCCCGTTGCGGTGGGTCGGTGCCCGTCCGCCCGGTCACCCGGTGGTGACCGCGAGGTTCCCCTAGGTCCGGAACGTGGATGGAGGGCCCATCCACGCGTCGTTCGCGAGCGAACCCGCAGGCCGTGTGCCACAAGCAGACGGTGGGATCGCTGTGGCCTACGACTGTCGTAGGACGCTACCACTTCCCGGCCCGTTCCCAACGCTGCCCAGCTTCGCGGTGCGCGGTGACCGAACACCCGGGCTACTGCGGGTCATGCCAGGTCGGGAACCCGGCGACGGTAGAGGCTGGTGGGGCTCGCGCCCGGTGCGGGGCGGGCGGCGACCAGATCCGTGGTGCCGTGGGCGATGAGCAGGCGTGCCAGTCGATCGTACTCCTCAGGGCTCTCGGGCTGGTCGGTCAGCATCCAGCGGCGCCGTCCCGGTCCGGCAGCCACCAGGCCACTGCGCGCCCGGCGGCGTTGCTGCGGGTCGTGGCTGCGCAGCGCCCGGGCGGTTGCGATGCGGGATGCGGGCGCGCGCTGGATCGCGGCCACCTCGTCATAGCCGAGGCGGTGGGTGCGCAACAGGCAGCGACGGAGGATCCCGTCGGGGCCCACGATCACGTGGCGCGGGAAGTCACGGCCCGCCCACACGCCGGTGCCCACCGCGACACCGATCAGCGACCACCCGAGGACCGAGGAGCCACCCGCCGCCAGCGCGGCCCAACCGAGCAGCAGCAGGCCCGCAGGGACCAGGGTGGTGGCCAGCAGCCCGACCCACGTCGGGTAGAGGACGAGGTGATCGGTGTCACCGTGGACCCCCGTGCCCCCCGCGGTGCCCCCTGTCGGCCGTTCCATCACCCCATCCACCTCGATGCAGCGCACCTGTTCCGACGCCTGTCCAGCCCCGGGAGGCTACCCACAGGACACCTTCTCGTCCTGTCCAGGGCGTCGATGACCAGCTAGGCTGGCAGGCACCACCGCACGGGGAGAGACCGTGGGGGAGAGGGCGAGGAGACCGACCGTGGCACGTCGGAACGATCCGATCGAGACCCTGCTCGGGCCGTTGGAGCAGGACGTCATGGAGGCGGTGTGGCTCCTCGGTGAGTCCACCGTGCGTGATGTCCACAACCAGCTGGCCGCGACACGCTCGATCGCCTACACGACCGTCATGACGACGATGACCCGTCTGGCCACCAAGGGCCTGCTGCTCCGCGACACCGAGGGCTTGGCGCACCGCTACCGCCCCGCGGTCAGCCGCGAGCACTACGCCAGGTCCACCGTCGAAGGGGTCATGGGCTGGTTGCTGGACCGGTTCCCGGAGCCTGCCGCGGCCTACCTCGCCGATGTCGTCGAGCACGCGGATGAGGCCAGCCTCGCCGATCTGAGGGCAGCGGCGGCACGGCGGCGCGACGAGGAGCGCTGACCACGGTGGACCTCGGTGTCCTGCTCTCGATCCCGCTCGAGTCCGTCGCGGTCCGGGCGGTGCTCGCTGCGCTCGTCGCCGTCACCGCCGCACGGATGCTGCTGCACGGTGGGCTGCGAACCCCCCGGGCGCGTGTGCTGGCGGCCGTCAGTCCGCTGATCGCCCTGCTGGCCGTCGCGCTGCTGTCCGGGCGTCACCTGCGGCTGCCGACGGTGATGCTGCCCTCGAGCGAGGTGCAGGCGCTGACGATCCCCGTGCGGGACGGCTACCTGCAGTTCGTGCCGCTGGCCGTGCCCGTTGTCGCAGGGCTGTGGGCCCTCGTCGCCACCGCACGGCTCCTGCGCCGTGGCGCGGCGGTGCGCCGGGTGCGGCGTGAGGCGCTGCACGCGGTGTCGACCACCGAGGATGTCCCGCGCCGACTCGAGCGGCTCGCCCGCTCGGTGGCTGCGGGGCTGGAGGTGCCGGCCCCACGGATCGGGCTGGTGGACACCTGCCGTGGTGGTGCCTACATCATCGGCACCCGCCAACCGGTCCTGATCGTCGGGCGTGATCTGCTCGAGGTGCTCGACGACGAGGAGCTCGAGGGGGTCCTCGCCCACGAACTGGCGCACGTCAGGCGGCGTGACACGCCCGTCGCCGCGGCGCTGGGTGTGGTCCGTGACCTGATGTTCTTCGTCCCCGGCGGTGGGTGGGCGGTCCACCAGCTCCATCGTGAGCGGGAACTCGCGGCGGACCAGGTCGCCGTGGAACTGACCGGCCGCCCCGGTGCCCTGGCCAGCGGCCTGCTCCGCGTGCTCGACGACGCCCCCGCAGGGCCCTCCGCGTGTGCGGCACTGGCACCATCGGGTGGGGTGGTCGACCGGGTGCGGATCCTGCTCGATGAGCAGCCTGCTGCGACCACGGCCCGGAAGGGCTCGGAGACGGTCGTGGTGGCGTTGGTCGCGGTCGGTGCCGTGGTCGGCGCGTTGACGGTGCCGAACGCGCTGGCCGGGTCGGAGCGCCAGCGGGAGGCGGTCGCGCTGGTGTGGTCGGCGACACCCCCCGATGCCGCCGCAGCCAGTGCGGTCGGGGAGCCGCGCGCCTTCGACGTCTACCGGCGCAGTTCCTTCGAGGTGTCCACACCGTCGCTGCGCTACCACTCGCGCGTCCCCGAGCACAGCCAGGACAACCGCCCGGCAGCCCTCCACGCCTGCGCCGACGAGGACGTCGGCTGTCCCGTGCCGACGCCGGCCCCGTCCCTGGGCCTGCGCCCGCCGGTGATCACCTTCGACGACGCGGCCATCGCGCGCTGGGAGGCGACACCCCTCGGCAACTTCGCCTCACCCGACGGCTTCCGGATGTTCTGGCTGGCCAACCACGGCGGCTGACCCGCGCTCCCGACGCACCTTCACGGCTGCGGTGGCACCCGCGGCACCGGTGAAGCGGGTGGCCCCGGCTGGTACCGTACGCTCCCGACCACGGGGCGGTCACACGACCATTCCCGTCCCCACACGCCTTCCCCGCACCACCTGGAGACCACGTTGCTCGTCGTGCTGATCGTGCTGCACCTGCTGCTCAGCCTCGGGCTCATCGGGCTCGTCCTGCTGCACCGTGGCCAGGGTGGGGGCCTGTCCGACATGTTCGGTGGCGGTGCCGGTGGCGGCTTCCAGGGCTCGGCGGTGGTCGAGCGCAACCTGGACCGGATCACGATCGTGGCCGGGCTCGCCTTCGTCGTCACCAACATCCTGCTCGTCGTCTACCTCTGACGATGGCCCCTGCGGTCCCTGGAGGGCACCCACGCCTCCTGACCGCTGCGCTGCTCAGCATCGGGGTCCTGGTGCTGTCCTGCACGCCGGCACAGGTCGCCCCCAACGGCGACCAGGACACCCCGGACGAGCCGTCAGCGCTGCCCGAGGCAGGCCTGGAGGAGGGCCCCGTCCAGGGCGGCACGCTGCGTGTGGGGCTGCTGGTGGATCCGGCCTCGATCGATCCCAGGTTCGTCG